>DDFD01000045.1 GCA_002337005.1 Flavobacteriales bacterium UBA1937
GTCATATTGACCACGTTAGGAACAGGAATTTCGTCTCCGTGATTGGTATGAAACTCTAACCAACGAAAAGTAAGCCAAACAAGACCTACAAATAATGCTATTGCCAGCAATAAATTCACAAAAACTTTCCAATGGAAAAAAGATCGAAACATAAATTTTGTTTTTGTACGAAATATAAACGCAAATATAAATATAAAATTATGAACTTTTTATTTTAATGCTATTTCTCTTTAAATTAAGTTCATAAAACTCTTTTTACCAAAATGCCAAAATTGTACCAATTTACAAGAACTAAAGCGCTATTTCCATTGGTATCATTAGAAAAATAGTTACATTTGCCTTAATTAGATTTTAAAATTTATGAGCAAGAAAAATGTAGCCGTTGTAATGGGCGGTTTCTCTGATGAATACAAGGTTTCTCTGAAAAGTGGTCAACTTATTTTTGACTCTCTAGATAGGGATTTATACCACGTTTATAAAGTCGTAATTCTAAAAGAAGGTTGGTATTTTCTAGATGAAAACGAAGAAAGAATAGAACTCAATAAAGGAGATTTTTCTGTAAATTTAAAAAATGGTGAAATTTTAAAATTTGATGTTTGTTTCAATATCATCCACGGAACTCCTGGTGAAAATGGAATTTTACAGGCCTATTGGGATGCTGTAGGACAAAAATATACAGGCTGTGCTTTTTATCAAAGTGCACTTACATTCAACAAAAAAGATACATTAGCTGTACTTTCCAAATACGGAATTCCTTCTGCTAAAAGCGTTTATCTGAGAAAAGGTGATGCTATAGACGAAGAAAAAATTATTTCAGAACTCAAATTGCCTTTATTTGTAAAACCTAACCAAAGTGGTTCTTCACTAGGAATTTCTAAGGTGAAAGAAAAATCTGAATTGGCAGCAGCTATAGAATTTGCATTTAAAGAAGATGATGAAATTCTAATTGAAAGCTTTTTAGACGGGATGGAAGTTTCTGTAGGCGTTCTAGACTACAAAGGTAAAACCATAGTGCTGGGAATTACCGAAATTATTCCAGAAAAAGAATTTTTTGATTACGAAGCCAAGTATGAAGGTGCTTCACAAGAAATTACACCTGCCAGATTAGATGATGAAACCAGAGAAAAAGTAGAAAAAATCGCTAAACACGCCTATAATTCTTTAGGAATGAGTGGTTTTTCTAGAAGTGAGTTTATTATTATGAATGGCACTCCTTATATGCTAGAGATGAACACTAATCCGGGCTTTTCGCCTGCTTCAATATTACCTCAACAAGCCAAAATTTACGGAATTTCCATTAAAGATTTGTGCGGAAATGAAGTAGAAAAAGCTCTTAAAAAATAAATTATAAATGATAAATTTTTAGATTTTAAATAATCTTTCTAAAAAAATTTAAAATCTAAAATCTAAAATCTAAAATCTCTATGAAAATAGCTGTTTTCCCAGGTTCTTTTGATCCTATCACTCTCGGACATTTAGATATTATTGAAAGAGCTGTCCCACTTTTTGATAAATTAATCATCGCTATTGGGCAAAATTCTCAGAAAAAATACATGTTTTCTTTGGAAAAAAAAATAGAATTCATAAAAAAATCTGTAGCTCATTTCCCGAATGTAGAAGTTGATTCTTTCGAAGGATTAACCATAGATTATTGCCGTAGCAAAAATGTGAATTTTATTATTAGAGGTTTGAGAAATCCTGCAGATTTTGAATTTGAAAAAGCGATTGCACAAACTAATAGGCTTCTTACTTATGAAAATAAAATAGAAACCATTTTCTTACTTACTTCGGCAGGTAAATCATACATTAGCAGTAGTATTGTAAGAGAGATTATTACATTTAACGGAGACTATACACTGATGGTTCCAGATGCGGTTCGCATATAGTCTATTTATCTTAAAAAAGTTTATAAAATGTATCCTGATTTTGCATTTTTTATAGAAATTTTCGGGACTATTGCTTTTGCAATGTCAGGAAGTTTTGCGGCAATGCAAAAACGATTTGACCCTTTTGGTGTAATTATTATTGCTTTTGTAACGTCTGTAGGTGGTGGTACTGTAAGAGATTTATTATTAGACGTTCCTGTTTTTTGGATGCATGATTTACTCTCTGTAAGTCTTATTTTTTTCACGGCTGTTTTTACAATGATTTTTAAATTAATAGAAAAAAAATTCACAGTAACTTTATTTATTTTTGACAGTCTAGGATTGGGTTTGTTTACCATAATTGGTGTACAAAAAGGTCTAAATGCAGATTTACATCCTTTAATTGGTGTTGTTCTAGGCACAATTACGGGTTGTTTTGGTGGTATTATCAGAGATATTTTACTCAATAGAATTCCCCTAATTTTCAGAAAAGAAATCTATGCTACAGCAGCTATTCTGGGAGGAACTTTTTATATTTTATTAAAAAATTACAGTAGTCTTTCCGAAACCTTAATTCAGATTATCACCATTGTTTTTATTGTATCCATCAGAACATTAGCCGTAAAATACCATTGGCAAATTCCTAAATTTTATAGAAATAATTTCGATGCCGAAATGTAGAGAAGTTGGAATCTCAAAATATCAAATTGAATTTTCTAACAACATCAAACAAAAACTATACTATGAAAATAATTTTTCGAAAATTATCAGATTATCTTACAGATTTTTTAAAATATTTCAGTTTCATTTTTACAATTAAGACTATCAAAGAATATTATTTTTCAAAAAATCACCAAATTATAATTGACCAATCTTATATTTATCAGATTAGTTTCGGAGCAATTGCCTTATGGTTAATAATGAGATATTATCATAAAATTATGCGCGAAAAATAAAAAACTCCCGAAAAAAATCAGGAGTTTGTTTATATTATTAAGATGTTTAATTAGAAAAATTTACCTCTTTGTCTCATATTAGGATTATGCATATGTTTTTGCATAGAAGGCATTTTCAGTTGTTCTTTCATCATTTTTATTTGGTCTGTCATCATACCAGCAGAATCTAGTTTTTTCGCTTCTTCTAGCAATCTCTGTGCTTCGGGTTTTCTACCTTTTTGTAGAGCAGCAGCAGCCAAATTAAGTGTTGCCATAGCTCTGTCTTGTTTCATATTTAATCCGTAATCCAAAGCTTTTCTCATTAAAGGTTCTACTTTTGCAGGATTATCTTGTGCTAAAGTAAGCGCTTGTAAATAATGAAAATATCCGTATTGAGAACTGTGCAACTGAGAAGGATAATTTTTGATATAAGTAAGCCAATGTGCAGCTTTTACAAAATTCTGTTTACGCATTTGCCAGAAAGCCAATAAAATATATTCGTTTTTAAAAAATAATAAAATAGGACTTAGAGAGAAAAACACCAACACAATTCCCCAACCGATCTGGCGATTCATCATCAGATAAACTCCTATTGCAATTAATATTGCTGAGATTAAAAACTTTATGTATTTATTCATTGTTAAATTTTAAGTGTGCAAATTTAGTGATAAATTAAAAATTGAAAGTTGAAATTTAAAAATTATTTTTCTAAAATTCTCTCAAATGTTTGAAAACTAAAATCAAATTGATTTTTTTCGTCTTTTTGATGGGTAATTTCATTAGTTTTCAACCATATTTTTTCATCAATTTTTGGGAAGAAAGTATCCGCATTTAGTTCTGCATCCACCAAAGTAACTTCTAGCTGATCTGCCAAATCTATCGTTTGTTCGTATATATTACCACCTCCGATGATAAAGACATTTTCGTCTATTTTTTTGGCAAATTTTAGGGCTTCTTTTATGTTTCCTACAATTAAAATTCCTTCTTCGAACCAATCATTTTTTCTGCTAATTACGATATTGGTTCTATTGGGCAGTGGTTTTCCTATGCTTTCGTAAGTTTTTCTTCCCATAATAATAGGATGTCCAGAAGTAAGTTCTTTGAAGTGTTTTAAATCTTTTGGAAGATGCCAAAGCAATTGGTTATCAGCACCAATCTCTCTGTTTTTGCCCATTGCTACTACTATTGTAATCATTTTTTATAATATTTTACAAAATTAGCATAATAATTGTATATTTGGTTTAAAGAATTTTAATCAAATAAAAATAAAAAACTATGAATAACAAAGGATGTTTCGGAATTGGAACTATTGGTTTAGTGTTAATTGGCATTGTTATAGTCCTATTTTTTTGGGGAAAAGGAGTTTACAATACATTGGTAACCAAAGACCAAGAAGTACAAAGCAAATGGTCTAATATAGAAACGGTCTATCAAAAAAGAGCCAATTTAATTCCTAATTTGGAAAGAACCGTAAAATCTTATGCTAAATTCGAACAAGAAACTTTGACAAAAGTTATAGAAGCTCGCTCTAAAGCTACATCTGTAAACATTGATCCAAGTAACATTACTGAAGCCGATTTAGCAAAATTCCAAGCTGCACAGGGTGAATTAAGTGGTGCATTAAGTAGATTAATGGCTGTAGTAGAAAGCTATCCTAATCTAAAAGCAGATCAACAGTTTATTGATTTCCAAAGAGAATATACTGCAATAGAAAACAGTATTAGAACAGAAACCGTTTATTACAACGATTCTGCAAAAGATTTCAATACCTACAGAAAATCTTTCCCTAACAATATTTTCGCCAATTTCTTTGGAGATTTTAAAGATAAACCTTATTTCAAAGCTGAAGCTGGAGCACAAAAAGCTCCTGAAGTTTTTAAAGAAGAATAATGAATAATTACCTTAGTAATACACAAATGGCTTCCCTAGTGGAAGCCATAAAACAAGCTGAAAACCAATCTACCGGCGAAATAAGAGTGCATATAGACAGTACTTCTGTTGATAATAATGCCAAAGTAGCTTTTGATGTTTTCAAAAAACTAGGTATGGACCAAACTAAGGAAAGAAATGCAGTGCTTTTTCATGTAAATTTCGAAAAAAAATACCTCACCATCATTGGCGATAAAGGAATCCACGAAAAAGTACACCAAAAATTTTGGAATGATTTACACGACAAAATCACACGAGCTTTTTCTGAAGGCAATTATTATCAAGGTCTGCATGATGCTATTCTAGAAACTGGTCTGGAACTTAAAAATTTCTTTCCGATTAAAGACGGAGAAAATCCAAACGAATTATCCAATGAGATTACCTTCTCTTAAAATATTTTTTGTCAGTTTTTTATTATGCTGTTCTTTTTTAGTCTCGGCACAATACAAAATTCCCGAAAAACCAACCGTTCTTTATCCTGTTTATGACGAAGCAGGATTACTTTCTGAATCAGAAAGACAAACACTCAACGAAAAGCTCATCAAATTTGAAGACTCTACTTTCACAGAGATAGAAGTCATTATTATCCCTTCTACCAAAGGCGAAGATGTGAATTTTCTTGCAACACAATTTGGCGAAAAATGGGGAATTGGCAAGAAAAAAGTAGATAATGGCGTAGTTTTTCTAATTGCAACCGAAGACAGAACCATGTCTATACAACAAGGGCGTGCTGTAGAACAATACCTTACCGCTTCTGTAGCAGGACAAATTTTGGATTATCTGGTAACACCTTATTTCAAAAAAGGAGAATTCTACAACGGTATAGACCACGGAACATCTGCCATAATGGATGCCGTAAAAGGTAAATTTAAACCCATGGCAAAATCAACTCCTCAAGATGTAGATTTTTCTTTTGCGCATGCTCTTATTATTTTCATCATCATTATGGTACTTATCTATATTATCTCTAGAAATAATAATTCTGGAGGTGGCGGTAGATATAATGATGACGATGATGTAATTATTACAAGAAGAGGCAGAAAAGTATATCCTGGTGGTTTTTTCCCATTCCCAACAGGTGGCGGATTTGGAGGAGGTTTCGGAGGTGGAAGTTCTGGCGGAGGTTTTGGTGGCTTCGGAGGTGGCGGAAGTTTCGGCGGAGGCGGCGCTTCTGGCGGATGGTAGAAAAAGACAGAAGATGGAAGTTAGAAGATGAAAGATGTGATTGTGAGGGACGAGGCATTATCAAATCATATCAAACAATACAAAAGTAAAAAAGCAACCAAAAATTTTCGGTTGCTTTTCTTTTAATATGAAAAATTTAGAATGAATATGCTATTTTATATAAACGTCTCCACCACTACTTTTTTGGATTTTAGATTGCTCTAAATTTCCTTTTTTGTAAACCGTAACATCACCAGAAGAATTGGCATTTGCGATAAGACTTCTACTAACAGCGGTTGTTACATTTCCGCTGCTAGAAGCAGATAAATTGGCGTTTTCTATTATTAAATCAGTCGCTTTTATATCTCCAGAAGAATTAGCATCCAAAGTAGCGTTTTTAGCTTTACCAAAAATATTTACATCACCAGAAGATGATGCATAAGCATTAAGATTTACTGCCCAAATTTTACCAGAAAAATCTCCGCTACTGCTTACGTCTATTTTAAAATCATTAGCCTCTAAATTAGAAACATCTATAGAACCCGAACTAGAAACATACACTTCTACTTTATCTTGGGTAAAGGTATCATTTACCTTAATATCTGCGCTAGAATTAGCACTTAATTGAGTAAAATCCTTCACATAGATTTTAGCTTTTACGTTTTTAGTAGAAATACTTTTCCCGAAGCCAGAATTTACATAAACTCTCACTTTTCCACCATTATTATCTACTTTTATGTATTCCATAATGTCAGAAGGTGCAGAAATCACCACTTTTTCAGTATCAGATTTTACTACTTCAGCATTAATAGAAGTAGAAACCTGAATCTGGTCTATGTTACCATTATAGGTTTTATTTGCGATAGGCCCAGTTCCTTCGTTGTTGGAAAAACCACTCCATCCATCGCTGCCATTTTCCCCATTTTTACCTGGGCTTACATATACACAAGAAGTAAGCACAGCGCTCATTGCCAACATAGAAATAATAGAAGTTTTCATAATTTTATTTTTTATAATTAGACGATTTGATTCTCAAAATGTTACAAAATTTAATATTGGAAATCCTGTTTCGGATTGTTTGATATGGTATGGAAAAATTTAAAAATTTTCGCTATCCACTTCCGACTTACAACTTCTGACTTACAACAAATTTCGTATCTTTATGCCATTATACTTACAACAACTGTACAATGAAAAATATTACATCTATTGTGTTGATTTCTACTTTAAGTCTCAACATTGCTTGTACCTCTATGAAAAATACCGAAACCAAACAAGACCAGATTGTAGATGCTACACTAGCCAACAATCCTTTTATGAAGAAAAGTTCTTTGCAGTATCAAGCTCCAGAATTTGATAAAATTAAAGACGAACATTTTAAACCTGCTTTTGATTTTGGATTAAAGCAAAACATTTCAGAAATTGAAAAAATTGCCAATAATACAGAAACTCCAACTTTCCAAAACACTGTCTTAGCATTAGAAAAAAGTGGAGAAGTTTTAAAAAGAGCTCAAATTGTATTTTATAATCTTACAGGTTCTAATACCAATCCTACTCTTCAAAAAATAGAAGAAGAATATGCCCCAATTTTTGCGGCACATTCAGACAAAATTTATTTGAATTCTAAAATTTTTAACAGAATTAAAGCCGTAAAAACAGACGGACTAGATGCCGAAGACAAAAGATTAATTGAAGTTTACAAACAAAGATTTGAATTGGCTGGTGCTAATCTTACAAACGCTCAAAAAGAGCAAATGAAAGCCATTAATGCAGAATTGGCAACTCTTTCTACACAATTTACCAGTAAACTTCTGGAAGCTAGAAAAAAAGGAGCGGTTTTAATTAATGATGTAAAAGAACTAGACGGACTTTCTCCTGACGAAATTGCTGCAGCCGCTACCGATGCTAAAAACGCTGGTCAAGAAGGTAAATATCTTTTAACTTTATTAAACACCACTCAACAACCTCTTTTGCAAAATCTTAAAAATAGAGCTACTAGAGAAAAACTCTTCAAAGCGTCTTGGTACAGAGCAGAAAAAGGTGACGAAAATGATACCAGAGTAATCCTAGAAAAAACTGCTAAATTAAAAATGGATAAGGCTCATCTGATGGGGAAATCTTCTTATGCAGAACTTAATTTGATGGATCAAATGGCAAAAAATCCAGAAAATGCTTTGAAACTTCTTTCTCAATTAGCTAATCCTGCGGTAGCACAAGCCAAAAAAGAATCAGACGATATTCAGAAATTAATAGACGAACAAAAAGGTGGTTTCTCAGTAGAACCTTGGGATTGGAATTTCTATGCAGAGCAAGTGAGAAAAGCAAAATATGACCTAGACGAAAATCAAATTAAGCCTTATTTTGAAGTTTCTACGGTTCTAGAAAAAGGTGTTTTCTACGCTGCCGAAAAATTCTACGGAATTACCTTCAAAGAAAGAAAAGATTTACCAGTCTATCATCCAGATGTAGTGGCGTATGAAGTTTTTGACAGAGACGGGAAATCTCTAGCCATTTATTATCTAGATTTCTACACCCGAGACAACAAAAACGGAGGCGCTTGGATGAGTAATTTTGTAGAACAATCTTTTACCACCAATACAAAACCCGTGATTGTAAATGTATTCAATTACCAAAAACCAGCTCCTGGAAAACCTTCTTTAATTTCTTATGATGATGTTTCTACCATGTTCCACGAATTCGGGCATACATTGCACGGTTTATTTGCCAACCAAAAATACATCACGATTTCTGGCACCAGTGTGCCTAGAGATTTTGTAGAATTCCCTTCTCAAATCAATGAATTTTTTGCGCTAGAACCAGCCGTTCTTAAAAATTATGCGCTTCATTACGAAACCAAACAACCCATGCCAAACGCTTTGGTAGAAAAAATAAAAAAAGCTGCTACCTTCAACCAAGGTTATGCTACTACAGAATTGGTTTCTGCGGCTACACTAGATATGGCTTGGCATTCTGTAACCAATCAAAATCAGTTTAAACCCACTTTAGAATTCGAAAAAGACGTTTTACAGAAATACGGGTTTACGCTTCCGCAAGTTCCGCCAAGATACCACACTCCATACTTTGCACACATTTGGGGAGGTGGTTATTCAGCAGGTTATTACGCTTATATGTGGAGTGACATGCTCAATTCTGCAGCTTGGGATTGGATTAAAAACAATGGCGGAATGACCAGAGAAAACGGAGATCGATTTAGAAAATACATACTTTCTGTTGGGAATTCTGTAGATCTTAACCAAGCGTTTAGAGACTTCACAGGAAAAGATCCTGAAATTACACCGTTATTAAAAGATAAAGGATTTGTGAAATAATAAAGACGAAAGTTGGAAGTCCAAAGATTTTTAAACCACTGAAATTTTTCGGTGGTTTTTATTTTTCAGGTTCTAAATTCTGATTTTTTTCTGGATGGCGTTTCTTTTGGTCTTCATTAATTTTTTCTAAAACATCAGTCTTCATAATTATTAAGTGATTACTTTTATTATTCCAAAGACTTGTATATTTTTTCGAAATTACCGTATAGTTTTCCCAATTTGTAAATTTCTGATAAAGCATTAAAGTACAAATGTCAGTTGGCGTAATATAAGGCCAATCTTCTAAAACATGAGAATGAATTCCACTTACTGTTTTACCAACTTTCTCATCATACATTTTAAAAGACAAAAGGCTATTATGAAGTTTTTGTACTTTTCTAATGGAGTTATCCGAATTAAAGTCTAATAAATAATCATTACCAAAAAGTACTATATTATTAAGGTTTGTACCACTCAAAACATATACCTTCTTTTCTTTATTATTCTTAATTATAGGAACAATATTAAAATTTACATTATTATAAAATTTAAAAATTGAATCTGTTTTTATCCTTTCATTTGTTGCTTGTCTTATCTCAAAATAATCTTTTTCAACGTCTGTAAAGTCCCTTTCTGTTAAATCTAGCTTTGAATTTTCTGGCTTATAATCATTAGGAAAAGAAATTGTACCAATAACCTTATTTTCTTTAGAAAAGAAAACACAAGTTGGAACTTTATCATTTTTAATATAGGAAAAATAACCTCCAATATTCTCTCTATCCTTATAATTCTCTATAAAAACATCCGTACCATACCAACTTGCCATTTCGCTTCTGTACAGTTGAACACCTTCATCTGTAATTTCTTTGGCAGTTTTTTCTAAATCTTGAGCAGATATAAAAACTGTAATAAGTAAAAAAAGAAGTGAATAGAATGTGTTAATTTTCATGGCTCTGATTTCTTACAAAGATAATTATTTGATTTTTAATAAAGCTATTCATTTCATACAAATTTTTATTGACTGAAAACTTAAATTATTTAGATTTGTGAAATGAACAGAACTCAATTTCACTTATATCTTTTTACCAAAATCCCAATTTCTTGGTTGGCTGGTGTCCGTTTAAAACAATTAAACGATGAAGTTTGCATAACAAAAGTAAAATTCGGTTGGCTCAATCAAAATCCTTTTAATTCTATGTTTTGGGCAGTTCAGGGGATGGCTGCAGAATTTTCTACAGGTTTTCTTTGTGCCGAAAAAATTAGAAAATCTGGCAAAAAAATCTCAATGTTAGTGGTGAAAAATGAAGCAGAATTTACCAAAAAAGCGGTCGGAAGAATTACTTTTTCTTGCAATCAAGGCAAAGAATTAGATGCGGTTTTACAAAAAGCGATAGAATCTGGAGCTGGACAAACGCTCACTATGTTTTCTGAAGGCAAAGACGAAAAAGGTGATTTGGTTTCTAAATTTGCTTTTACTTGGAGTTTTAAAACGAAAAATTAGATAATCAATCACTGATAAAGTGGATTCATTTATAAAAAGCGGAGCCGTTAAATTATTTTCATTATTTTAGTTTTTTTTAAACTAAAAACCAATTTTATGCTTTTGGATTTACTTTTCCCGAATCGTTGCCTTCATTGCAATTCTATCATTTCAAAAAAACTGCTAGTCTGCGAAATTTGTATTCCTCAAATTAAGTTTTCGCATCATCATTTTTACGAAGAAAACACTTTGAAAAACCGTTGTAAATTGCTTTTTCCTATAGAAAATGCTTTTGCTTTGATGGAATTTGAAGAAGAAGGTCTCAGCAGAAAAATCATTCATCAACTCAAATATCATTCTCAAGAAAAAGTAGGGAAAATTCTAGCAGATTGGACAGCAGAAAGATTACAATTCTCTGAAGAAAAGCCTGACATTTTGGTTACCGTTCCGCTTCATCCCAAAAAATTAAAAAAACGAGGCTATAACCAATTGCATCTCTATGCAGATACCCTTTCTAAACATTGGAAGATTCCTCATTACGAAAAATTTTTAAAAAGAATTTCTTATCAAAAAGCACAAGCTAGAAAAGATAAACTCCACAGATTAGAAACCAAATATGATTTTTCTGTTACAGAAAACCTCCAGGGAAAACACTTTTTATTAATAGATGATGTTTTTACCACAGGAAATACGATGAATGCCATTGCTTGGGAAATTCTAAAAAATCCGAGCAATAAAATAAGTGTTTTGGTAATGGCGATTGATGTGTAAATTTTTAAAAATAAAAAATTATTTATCAGACCTCAGACAATATTCACCTCTCTTTCTAGTTCAATTCCGTATTTATCTTTTACCGCATCAATAATCATCGAAGAAAAATTGTAGATCTCTTTTCCTGTTGCTTCGCCAGTTGCATTAATAATCACCAAAGCTTGTAATTTATGAGATGCTACATTCCCGATTTGTTTTCCTTTCCAACCAGCGTTTTCTATTAACCAACCAGCAGGAACTTTTACAAAATTTCCATTGGCATACCCCTGAATTTCAGGAAATTGTTCTTTCAATTTTTCAAATTGGTCTAAAGGAATCGTTGGATTTTTAAAGAAACTTCCAGCATTGCCAATTTCAGCAGGATTTGGTAATTTGCTTTGCCTAATGTTGATTACAGCTTTTGCCACTTCTTGAATCGTAGGATTTTCTATTCCTAAATTTTTCAATTCTGTAGAAATCGCACCGTATTCTGTTTTGATATGATGATTTTTGGTGGTTAAGCTAAACGTAACTTCCAAAATAATGTATTTACCTTTAGCTGAAGTTTTAAAAATAGAATCTCTATACCCAAATTTACATTGCTCTAAATCAATAGTTTCTACTTCTAAAGTCTCTATATTTAAAGCTTTGCAAGACACGAAATGATCCTTAATTTCGGTTCCATAAGCTCCAATGTTTTGTATTGGGCAAGTTCCTACATTTCCAGGAATAAGAGAAAGATTTTCTAAACCACCAAAATTTTTAGAAATGGTAAATTGTACAAATTCGTGCCAGTTTTCGCCGGCTTTTGCGGTGACTAAAACGTGATTTTCGTCTAAAACTTCTTCTGAAATACCTTTTAAATTGAGTTTAATGACCAATCCATCAAAATCTTTGGTAAAAAGCACGTTGCTTCCACCACCTAATATTAAAATAGGGGAATGAGAAAGTAGTAACGTTTTTTTAAGTTCCTCTACAGAATTTACCTCTGCGAAATATTTGGCTTTGGCTTCTACACCGAAAGTATTAAAGGTTTTTAAGGAAATTTTTTCTTGAATGTTCATTTTCAAAAGTCATTGCGAACGCAACGCAAATAAGCGTGGCAATCTGTTTGTTTTACAAATTTACGGAAAAAATTCTCCTTTTTTAGTGGGAGTCAAAAATTTGGGAAATTTTTGACGGGGTGTTTTTACCAATTCATTCTCTTTTTTAGCGATGTAATATGCGCTAAATGATGGTCGCAATGCCAAGCATAGATAGCAATATTGGTTTGTAAAGTAAACTCTCTGTTATGTTCAGGATGAATAAATGTTTTTTGTAAATCATCATCAGAAAGAGATTTTAAAAGCGCTATCCATCTTTTGTGCGTTCCTTCTAACATCTGTAAAGAAGCTTCAATTGGGAAATTTTTAGAGTCTATTAACTCTGCAAATCTATCTTCAAAATAAGGTTTTATTGTTGGTTTTTCTTCCGTTAACGCCAATTTGAAACGCAAAATACTATTGAGATGACTGTCTGCACAATGATGCACAACTTGTCTCACCGTCCAACCATTTTCTCTATAAGTTGTATCTAATTGATTTTCTGTAAGATTTTCGACTTCACCTCTCAATCTTTCAGGAAAATTTTCTATGATGAAAAAGCAATTTTCTAAAAATTCTGGAGTGAAATTTTCTGGATTCTTGAATCTTCCTATTGGATATTTCAGCTGTTCTAATTCTTGTTCGTTCATTTTAAGTTTTTCTCAAAATTAAAATAAAAAAACGAACCGAAGTTCGTTTTCAAAATTTATTTATTGTATTCTTCCAAAGCTAATTTCAGTAATTCTACGCTTCGTTTTAAATCTTCAGATTTTAGTACGTAAGCTATTCTTACTTGTTTTTTACCGAGTTCTGGTTGAGAGTAAAATCCTGAAGCTGGTGCTACCATTACGGTTTCGCCATTATTTGAAAAACTTTCGAGCATCCATTGTGCAAAATCATCGGCATCTTCTACAGGAAGTTCGGCTACGCAATAGAAAGCTCCTTTTGGTTTTGGACATTTAACACCTGGAATTTCATTTAATAATTCTACCAAAAGATTTCTGCGTTTTGTGTATTCTTCACGAACGGAATTGATGTATTCTGCATCATCGTTATGAGCTGCGGTTGCTAAAATTTGTCCAATAAGAACTGGCGAAAGTCTGGCTTGTGCAAACAACATCGCCGCATTGTGAAGCGATTGAGAACGAGTTACTAAAAACCCAATTCTAACACCACACATAGAATATCTCTTTGATTCTGAGTCAATGACAATGCAATTTTCTTTCAATTCAGGAAATTCTAACATCGAGATTTGCTTTTCGCCATCATAAACATATTCTCTGTAAACTTCATCAGAAATAATCACAATGTCGTGTTTAAGAGCAATTTCGGCTAATTTTTGCAATTCTTCTCTGGTATAAAGATAACCAGTAGGATTTCCAGGATTACAAATTAAGATTGCTTTGGTTTTATCGGTAATTTTTTTCTCAAATTCTTCAATTTTTGGCAAGGCAAAACCTGTATCAATGGAAGAAGGGATGGCAACCACTTTTACACCAATTGCATTGGTAAAACCATTATAATTAGCATAATATGGTTCTGGAATAATCACTTCGTCTCCGCTGTCACAAACTACTGACAAAGCAAAATTAAGAGCTTCTGAACCTCCATTGGTAACGATAAAATTATTGGTAGTTAAATCTGTAAAACCAATAGAATGATAGTATTTTTCTAGTTGTTTTCTATAATCAAGATTTCCTTCCGAAAGTGCATATTCTAGAACTTTTAAGTCGATATTTTTAAGTGCATCTAGTGCTGTTTTTGGGGTTTCAATATCTGGTTGCCCGATATTTAAGTGGTAAACTTTGGTACCTTTAGCTTTCGCAGCCAATGCATAAGGAACTAATTTTCTGATTGGCGAAGCAGGCATACTTACTGCTCTGTTTGATATTTTAGGCATAAAATTTAGGATTTGCACAAAATTAAGGATTTTTTTGATGCGTTTTGCAGATACTGTGATTTGTTGAGGTGATAATATTAAGATTTGAAAATAATTTATAAATTAGTAAAAAAATAAATGATGACAAGTAGTGCCAAAACAGTTCAAGAATACATCGCAGAGCTTCCCGAAGAAAGAAAGGTAGCCATTGAAAAATTAAGAAAACTCATTTCTGAAAATTTACCGAAAGGTTTCGAAGAACAGATGAGTTATGGAATGATTGGTTATGTAGTTCCGAAAAGTATGTATCCGAAAGGTTATCATTGTACGCCAGAATTGCCTTTGCCTTTTTTGAATTTAGCATCACAGAAAAATTCTATCAATCTTTATCATATGGGAATTTATGCTGATGAAAAATTGCTAAAATGGTTTCAAGAAGAATTTCCAAAACATTCTAAAAAGAAATTGGATATGGGTAAATCTTGTATGCGATTTAAAAAGCCGGAAGATATTCCGTATGAATTAATTGGTGAATTGACAAGTAAAATCACTCCCGAACAGTGGATTGAAAGATACGAAAGTACCTTTTTGAAGAAATAAAAGGGACTATTTATGTAATTTTCAATAATCCCTTTATAAGTTAATTGCAATGAGAAATTCTAGGATTATATGTAGAATTATTGCAAGAGAATAAATATTTAGATTGGGGATAAAGAGCTACAGGAGAATCTGTGACTACTAAAGGCGGAAGTGATTGCCCAGCATAACTAGGCATTGTAACCTGAGCAGAAGAGCCATTGCCTAGTGCTACATTTTTTCCTGCAAGGTTTCCATTAAAACTATAATCTATTAAGGCATCTAATAAACGATAAACGCCGTAATAATCGTAAGCATCATATGCAGATTGTGTATTGGGTAGTGTATGATCTGCTTTATAATTATAACCTGCAATTGTAGCAGATTTTATTAGAATATAATCTTTCTCGGCGTTGGGAATATTAATGTTTTTGAAAATATCTATTGCCATTCTATGGTCATTAGTCGTATCATCATCATAAACTTCTGTAATGAGTTTTGTATTAGAAGGAAAATTTTGTAGCATATCATCTGTAAGTTGATAAGAATACCATTGAGCCATCGCAAAAATAAATCTTCCATTTTCACCCCAACCTTCATCTGTAAAACCTTTGTATGCCAATCCGAAAGATGCGCCACCTCCAAAAGAATGCCCCATAAATCCCACTTTTTTAGTGTCAATAATATTGGGGTAATCAGTTGCCGCCTTTTTAAAACTTTGCCATAATGTATTGTATCTTTCGTCAACTGTGACTCCAGTCGTAGGATAAGGAGCAAATACAATTGCATATCCTTTTTTAGCCACAAATTCATATAAACCAATATTGTAAGAACTTTCTTCTCCACCGTAAGGATGTGAGTAAAAAATTACTGGTACAGGTTTTGAAATTCCAGATGGATAAAAAATTTCCACATTTTTACCAGAGTAAGTTGGACTTGGGAACGTAATTTTTGCTACAGTATATTTTCCATCGGAACCATATCCAGAAGAAGGTCTAGAAATAGGACCTGCTAAATCATCATCTATAGGTATATTTTCACTATTATCACTTCTAGAACACGTAATTAAGAAAAAACAAATTAGTAAAAGAGAGGTTGCTACATTTATTTTCATATATAATATTTATCATTTAGATACATTTCTATGAAAATAGTTAAAAATAAAAAGTTGAAAAAATTACATATTCAACTTTTTATAATTGAATTCTCTTAATATCTGCACCGAGAGCTTTTAGTCTTCCATCGATGTTTTCATAACCTCTGTCTATTTGTTTGATGTTATGAATCATGGATTTTCCTTCGGCGACTTGTAAAAAAACCTTCAGATAATTCTGAAGGTTCCCTTTATAATTCTTTTCTCAATCTTGCAACTGGAATATTGAGTTGTTCTCTGTATTTGGCAATTGTTCTTCTTGCTATATTGTACCCTCGTTCTTTCAGCATATCTACCAAAGCATCGTCTGTAAGAGGTTTCCTTTTGTCTTCAGTACTTATCACTTCTTGAAGGTGATTTTTAATTTCTTTGGTAGAAACTTCTTCGCCATCATCATTGGTTAAAGAATCTGAAAATAAATTCTTAAGCAAAATAATTCCGTTGGGAGTATCTGCATACTTGCTTTTTACCACTCTAGAAATGGTGGAAATATCAAAACCTGTAATATCTGCTACATCTTTCAGAATCATCGGTCTTATATTTTTTTCGTCACCTGATAAGAAATATTCTTTTTGCAACTTTACAATTGCTAAAATGGTTTGCATTAAGGTATTTTGACGTTGATTAATTGCATCAATATACCATTTGGCAGCATCTAATTTTTGCTTGATGAAAAGCGCAGCTTGTTTATGTTCTGCCGAAGTTTTATCGTGAGAATAGGTGGTAAGAATCTCTTTATACTCATCAGAAACACGCAGACTAGGTGCATTTCTGCTATTAAGCATAGGAATCACTTGTCCATCTTTTATGTGAATTACAAAATCTGGAATAATCTCTTGGTTAATGGTAATGGTTTGTGTATCAAAATTACCTCCTACTTTCGGCGAAAGTTTCGAAATTACATCTAGAGCGTCTTTCAAATCTTCTTCTTCGATATCATATTTATTGATGATTTTTCCATAATGCTTATTGGTAAGAGCATCAAACTGGTGTCTTAAAATATTTCCTGCTAGAATTACGGCTTTGTCTCGGCTAACTTTTTTCTCAATTTGCAACAACAAACATTCTTGTAAATTTCTAGCACCTACACCAGCTGGATCTAGTTTCTGAACATAATTTTCTAGAATTTCTTTTACTCTTTCTTGTGTAGTATAAATACCCTGAGAAAAAGCCAAATCATCTACCAAAGATTTAATTTCCCTTCTTAAATATCCGTCATTATCTAGATTTCCGATGATATATTCGGCGATTTTTAAGTCATCTTCTTCTATAGCAGAAAGATGAATCTGCTCCATTAAATATTCATAAAGAGATTGGCCTTCAGTAAGAAGACTTTCATTATCATATTCCTCATCATCTGGAGAATAATTACTGGTAGAAGTTTTATAAGATGGTTCGTCATCATACAAATATTGGTCAACATCAAAATCTGTATCTATGCTATCTGTACCTTCATCATCAAAATCACTACTATTGTCTAGACTAGAAAAATCTTCATCATCTCCGTTATTATCTTTTACTACTTCTAGCGCAGGATTCTCTTCTAACTCACGCTCAAGTTCTTCCTGAAATTCTAGGGTATGAAGCTGTATCAACTTCATCAACTGAATTTGCTGCGGAGCTAATTTTTGGCCTAATTTTAATTGTAGGTTCTGTTTGAGCATTGTTTATTTTTTAGAAATTCAAAAATAATATTTTCGACTTCTGATTTTGTTATGATTAAATTTTAAAATTTTACAGAATTCCGCATTAAAACTCTGCATTTTTTGGAGTTCTTGGGAAAGGAATTACATCTCTAATATTTGTCATTCCTGTTACAAAAAGCACCAATCTTTCTAAACCAAGTCCGAAACCAGCGTGTGGAACCGAACCGAATTTTCTAGTATCCAAATACCACCAAAGCTCGTGTTCATCAACGTGCATTTCGTTCATTTTCGTTTTCAAAACTTCTAAACGTTCTTCTCTTTGCGAACCTCCGATAATTTCGCCAATTCCTGGGAAAAGTACATCCATCGCTGCAACAGTTTTTCCATCTTCATTTAACCTCATATAGAAAGCTTTGATTTCTTTAGGATAATCAAACAAAACTACTGGAGATTCAAAATGTTTTTCTACCAAATAACGTTCGTGTTCAGACTGCAAATCTGCACCCCATTCTTCAATTGGAAACTGGAATTTTCCTTTTTTATTTTCTTTAGAATTTAATAAAATTTCGATAGCTTCAGAATAAGAAACTCTCATAAAACGTTTTTTGATTACGTTTTCTAGTTTTTCTATCAAACCTTCTTTGGCTCTATCTTTTTCTGGTTTTTGTTTTTGTTCTTCGGCAAATCTTTGATCTAAAAATTTCAAATCATCTTTGCAATTCTCTAAAACATACCCAATTACATATTTTAAGAAATTCTCTGCTAAATCAATATTATCTTCCAAATTATTGAAAGCCACTTCTGGCTCTACCATCCAAAACTCTGCTAAGTGTCTTGTTGTATTAGAATTTTCAGCACGGAAAGTTGGCCCAAAAGTATAAACTCTTCCCAATCCCATCGCTGCAGTTTCTGCTTCTAACTGACCTGAAACCGTCAAATTGGTTTTTTTACCGAAAAAATCTTGCGCAAAATCAATATCGCCGTTTTCATCTCTCGGAATTTGATTCAAATCAAAATTCGTAACGCCAAACATTTCACCAGCACCTTCTGCATCGGCACCAGTAATAATTGGCGTGTTCATATAAAAGAAATGATTTTGGTTAAAGAATTGGTGAATCGCAAAACTCACCGCACTTCTCACTCTGAAAACCGCCCCAAAAAGATTGGTTCTGAATCGAAGATGCGCCTGATCACGAAGAACTTCAAGTGAATGTTTCTTCGGTTGAAGAACTGTTTTTTCCATTTCTTCAGAGAAATTATCTCCTAAAATGGTAATTTTTTTGGCAATAATTTCTATATCTTGACCTTTTCCTTCGCTTTCTATTACTTCACCAGTAATTTTAAGAGAAGAAGCGGTTTTGATGTTTTTGATAATATTTTCGTCGAAATTTTCGAAATCTACTACAATTTGAAGATTATTAATGGTAGAACCGTCATTCAACGCGATGAAACGGTTAGAACGAAACGCTCTTACCCAACCTTGTACTGTAATATCGTGGTGTAATAATTTTTTGTACCCACCTAAAATTTCTTTAATAGTCTGCTTGTTCATAACTTCATAAATACTATGGTAGGCAAATTTATGAAATTTTGGCGTAATTTTTGATGTGAGAATATATTTTTTAAAAATTAATAAAAGGGAGGCTTCTTTTTGAATTCTTATTCCAAAAACCAATTTGCAAACCTTTTATATCAGAACAATTATTAAAAAGTCCGATTTGCAAACCTCTACATTTAGCACTAATATTAGCAAAAGTTGCAATAGCGACACCTTTTTGTGTATGGTGAATATTAAATAAAGGCGAAATAGCAATTCCATTAATAACTGAAGGAGCTCCTAGATTACTAGAAACATTAACCTCTACTCCATTGGTAACCGTAGGTTCCATATTTACAATAGACACTTGTAAACCGTTGATTTTATTCATTTTTTCTGGAATTGCAGCACTTCCAATTTCATCAAAAGACCATTTATCCATTTCTGGAATACTTACTAATGCCAATACAGGGAAAAACACACCTAAAGGATTAAGCCCCAAACCAATTCCATTCACTTTTTTTGGAGAAATTTCCGAATCAATTTCATCAAAATATTTAATCAATATCCCGTTTATATTTTGAGTGTTTTCTGAGGGGGAAAAACCGATAACTCTTGGTCTTTGAGAAATTAACAGGCTATCATTTACCGTTTGTGCTTTAAATGGAGAACAAAAATAAATTAGTACTGTCAAAAAAATAAGTTTTTTCATTGTCTTGAATTTTAAAATTTACAAGACAAAACTATGCTGAAGTTTTCTAAAAAAAATTGATTGAAATCAAGAGTAGAAAAAATTACTCATCTTTTTTAGAAGGCACCAAGAAAACATCCATCAAACCTTCTGGCAATTGCATTTTGATGAATTTATCGTCACGGTTTACTTCTAAAATCCAATCTTTGATGATGGGTATCACTACTTCTTTGTCCGCTAATTTTAAGATAAAATAATGTTGTGCGGTTTGATCGTTCACTTCTACGATATTACCACAAGATTTACCGTCTTCTTCTCTTATTTCAAAACCGATAACTTCGTGGTAATAAAACTGTTTCCCAGAAAGTTTTGGCAAGGTAGAAAGCGGTAAAAAAACATTTTTGCCAATAGATTGTTCTACCAATTGTTCAGAAGAATTCTTGAAAGTAATGATTTTAGAATTATCATTTCCCCATTGTTGTTTTTCTATAAAAAAAGGCACGAGAAGTCCGTTAACTTCTACAAAAATCCCTTCCAGTTTATTGTACAATTCTGGTTGATCT
>DDFD01000055.1 GCA_002337005.1 Flavobacteriales bacterium UBA1937
ACTTAACAACTAAGCTTGACAAACACGCAGTAGAATATGCTGTAACAAGAAGAGCTAAGTTAAAAACTTCTAAAGCTTAATTTCTAACCCTTAAAAATTTAAAAAAATGGCAATCGACGAAATGGCACAACAAGCCGCAGCAGGTGGCGAATCTGAAGTAAAATTTCTTACTCCACTAGATATTACTACAAAATCTGAAAAAAAATATTGTAGATTCAAAAAATTCGGAATTAAGCACGTAGATTATAAAGATGCTGATTTCTTATTACAATTTGTAAACGAACAAGGTAAAATCTTACCAAGAAGATATACAGGTACTTCTCTTAAATACCAAAGAAAAGTTTCTGCAGCTATCAAAAGAGCTAGACACTTAGCTTTAATGCCTTACGTAGCAGATTTATTAAAATAATTATTTAACTAAAATAAATTGTTGGTTTTAGTTTATTCTAAACCTAACTTTTAAATTAAAAAAGGACAACAACAATGGAAATTATCCTAAAAAAAGACGTAGAAAACTTAGGTCTTGAGTTTGATACTGTAAACGTAAAACCTGGTTATGCTAGAAATTTCTTGATTCCTCAAGGATTTGCACTTCTTGCTACTCCTAAAAATAAAGCAGCTCTAGAAGCTACTTTAGAAGCTAGAAAAGAAGAAGAAGCTAAATTAGTAGCTGCAGCTACTGCAATTGTTGAAAAACTAAAAGCTACTCCTGTTACTATTACTGCTAAAGCTGGTACAGGTGATAAACTTTTCGGTTCTATCAATAATGCAAACTTAGCGGAAGCTCTTGCTAAAGCTGGTGTAGAAGTTGATAAAAAATATATCAAAATCCCTGGTAATACGATTAAGAGAACTGGTAAATTCTCTGCTAAAGTAAGACCACACAGAAACGTAGAATACGAATATGAATTCGAAGTAGTTTCTGACGCTCCTGTAGCTGAAGCAGCTAAAACAGAAGAAGCTTAATTAAATTAAACATACTTCTAAAACCGCTCATCAAAATTTGATGAGCGGTTTTTTCTATCCTTAAACAAATAATCGTAAAGTGGCTTGCATATATTTAATAACTTTGGCTCAATATTTGGAAAACATACTATAATAATAAAAACTCTATGAAAAAATATATTCTAATGGCAGGTCTAGCTCTGGGCGCTACAGGAACCATAGTTACCACTACCCAATCTTGTGTAGCTGTTGCAACCACAGTTGGACTTTCCCTCATCAAAAAGATACTAATTGGCGGAATTTCTAAAGGTTTAGGAATTTTTAAAGACAAAGACAGCTTTTTGGCAAATGGTCTAATTGATAAAGCCTTGCCAGACCAATTAAAAAGCATCAACTCTACCTTAGAAAAAATAGGATTAAGCAATTTAGTTTCTAAAGAAAAATCTTACATAGCGGATGCTGCGGCATTTATTGCTCCTATCGCTGAACCCATTTTGGTAAATACCGTTCAAAATATGACTTCTGAAGATGCACAAAGAATTGCAAATGGCGGAAAAGGAGCTGCTACTGCATATCTTAGAGAAAAAGCAAGTTCACAATTGATGGCAGCCATTGCACCAAAAGTAGATGCTAAATTAAACGAATATGGCATTGTAAAAACCATCAACACCGCTCTTAAAGGAAACAATTTATTAAGTGCACTTACTGGTAACCAAACCTCCACTGCATCTAGCAGTCTTAGTTCATTAGCTTCAGAGCAATTGGTAAACGGACTTTTTAACATTATAGAAAATTACGAAAAGACAAGTCCAGAAAATCCAATGAATTTTGTAAAATAGTTTGAATTAAATATTATAAATTCGTCTTGTCTAATTGATTAGGCGATTTTTTATCTTAAAACAATTTAAAATGATAGAAGTAACAGGAAACGAACAATTTGATGAACAAGCAGAATTCTATGCTTCACTAAAGGTAAATCTAGAGAAAAATCACAATTTTCCAGAAGATTACCTCTACAAATTCATTATCTTGAATGATAAAGAAAAACTGACAGAAATTTATAAAGTCTTTGATGGCACCAAAAATACTTTTAGTACCAGAGAAAGCAGCAATGGAAAATACATCAGTTGCTCTATCCTTTGCTTTGTTTTAGACGCAGAACACGTCATAAGACTGTACCAAGAAGTAGCAAAAATTGAAGGAGTGATTATGCTATAAATGATGAATGATGAAGCGAAAAATCAAACCATATCAAACTGAATCAAACTTTAAGTAAAATGAAAATCTTAATAACAGGAGCTAGCGGTTTAATTGGAAAATCTTTGGTGAAAAAACTCATCGAAAGAGGACATTCTGTGAATGTTCTTGTTAGAAAAAAAAACGAAAATCAGAATGAATTTCTGTGGAACCTTGATGAAAATTTCATTGAAGACGAAGCTTTTGAAGGGGTAGAAAGCATAATACACCTAGCTGGAGCTACCATTGCAAAAAGATGGACCAAAGAGTACAAAAAAGAACTTTATAGCTCTAGAATAGACACAGCCAAGCTTTTAAAAAAGTACGCACTAAAACATCATTTACCACTCAAAAGTTTTATTTCTGCTTCTGGTGTAAATTACTACGGAACTTTTACCAGCAACGAAATTTTAACCGAAGACACTCCCATCAAAAAATTAGATTTTTTAGCAGAATTGTGTAAAAATTGGGAAGAAGCAGCTCTTGATTTTACTGACATTTCTGAACGAATAGTTTGCCTAAGAACTTCCCCAGTTTTAGCAAAAAAAGGCGGCACTTTTGAGCCTTTAAAAAAAATAACAGACCTCAACCTAGCCTCAGCAATAGGAAGCGGAGACCAATGGATGAATTGGATTCACATAGATGATTTGGTAGAATTGTACGTTATGGCAGTAGAAAACCAAGAAATGAACGGCTGTTACAATGCTGTAGCAGAAGAAATACCTAGCAATAGGAACTTTATGAAAGAATTGGCTAGAAAATCTAAAAAACTTTTCATCCCAATTCCTGTACCAAGATTTTTAATTCAATTGATACTTGGCGAAATGTCAACCATCATTCTCGAAGGATGCAGAGTAAGTAATCAGAAAATAAAATCTTTAGGTTTTGAGTTTCAACATCCTCATTTAGAAGAAACTTTCGAAGATCTTTTACAAAAATAAAGCGGAATTGATTAGATTCCGCTTTTTTTATGAGTTCAAAAATTGTTCTAATTTTTCTAAATCTCTAGCTACAATTGCTTTATTATCTTTAATAACTATTGGTCTTTGCAATAACTTAGGATGATTGGCAAGTATAGAAATCAGTTCTTGCTCTGTATAAGTTTTAGAAGAAAAATTTTCTTTCCACAACTCTTCATTTTTTCTAATAATTTCATTTACAGAAACTTCTAACTTTTCTAATAAATCTTGAATTTCAATCTCTGATAAAGGATTTTCTAAATAAAATCTAGTTTCATAACTCAAATTTTTTGTTTCTAAAAACTGTACAACAGCTCTAGATTTACCGCATCTGTTGTTATGTAAAATTGTAGTCATTTTTTGGTATTGGCTAATATTTTCCAGAAATTTTTTCTATTTTTTTAAAAAAGTCCGTGCAATTCTGCTTCTATTTTTTCTAAAATAAACCCAAAATCTTCTGGTCTATCTACAAAATCTAAATCATCTACTTCTATTACTAAAAGTTTACCTTCATTGTAATTAGAAATCCATTTTTCGTACTTTTCATTGAGCTTAGAAAGATATTCAATACTGATGCTTGCTTCATAATCTCTCCCTCTTTTATAGATTTTCTTAACCAAATTAGGCACATCAGACTTTAAATATATTAATAAATCTGGTGCAGAAACAAAAGATTTCATCAAATGAAAAACAGAGGTATAATTATTAAAATCTCTCTCTGTTAATAAATTCATGTCATATAAATTTTCTGCAAAAATATAGGCATCTTCATAGATCGTTCTATCTTGAATAATGTTTTTTCCGCTTTCTCTAATCTCTTTTACCTGACGAAATCTGCTGCCTAAAAAATAAATCTGAAGTGCAAAACTCCATTTATTCATATCTGCATAAAAGTCTTCTAAGTATGGATTATGATCTACATCTTCAAACTGAGCATCCCAATTATAATGCTTAGAGAGCATGGTAGTTAGAGTGGTTTTTCCTGCGCCTATGTTTCCTGTTACTGCAATGTGCATAAAATTTTATGATTTAGAATTCACAATTTAAGATGTAAAGCAATCTTCAATAGATTACTTTTCTTATTTAATTTTGTAAAGATAAAATTTGTCTGCTATCAAAGCCAAAAAATGAAGATGGTTTTTATCCACAATTTTTGCTTCCTTGTTGCTAAACACCATTTTAAATTCTTGCGATGGAAAATATTGATAAATTTTTTGTGAGGAAACTACGTAAATATCGTCATTTTCTCTGCTTAATCTTTTTCCGTTTTCAATGGTAAATTCTGACAATTTTTCTGAATTAAAACGATATACCTCAAAGCTTTTTTCCTTCAAAATAAATAGCTTACCGCTATAGACCATTATATCTTTTATTCCGTCAAGATTAAATTGAATAGGGAAAGAATTCATTAAAATATCATCTCTAAAATTATAATACAAAAGCAGATTTCTAGATTCATCTATGAGCCAGACTTTTTGTAAATCTTCCACATAAGCCTGTTTTATAAATCCAAATTTTTGTTTCAAATCGATGGTTTGTATTTCGTTTAAGTTTTGATCTATTAACTTGATTTCTTGAGAATTTTCGGAGAAAAGAACAATATTCAAAGGATTTTGTACACTTTGAATTTTGAAAGGATTTACCAACATCATCTTCCCTATTTGATTGCCCAGAGAATCATATTTTATGAAACCAAAATCCTTGTTTTTAAACGCATAAATATTTCCGTAATCGTCTGCTAAAAAATCTTTTACACCTTTTAGTTCAAAATTTTTCTGACCAAAAAATTGAGTAAAAAATAAAACAAAAAACAGCAAGGAAATTTTATACATTTCGAAATATAATTTTAGTAAAAGTAATCAATAATTTTGAGAAATATTGAACAAAAAAAGCATCACAAAAAATGATGCTTTCTATTAAAAAAGTTGAAAAACTATTTAATTTTTACTTCGTAAATTTTATCCCAATTTTTACCTGTTATCAACATATTTTCTCCTTTGAAAGCAATTCCGTTTAAGACATCATCTTCATTGGTAATATGTTTTTTAACAATTTCAGAAAAATCAAACTTACCTAATACTTCACCTGTTTTAGGGTCAATTTTCAGAATAATAGGCTTTTGCCAGACATTAGAGTAAATAAAGCCATTGTGGTATTCTAGTTCATTAATACTATCATAAATCTCTTTATTACCCGCTACAGAAATATATTTACTTATTTTAGAAGGATCTGATGAATTCAAGAAAAAAATATTTTTAGTACCATCAGATGCAATTAAATTTTTGCCATCTGTAGTCATACCCCAGCCTTCTACCATTTGATTTGGCATAGCATACTCGCTTAACAATTCTAATGAATTTTTATCATAAACAAAAATCTTTCTGTTTTTATAAGTTAACTGAAAAATTTTGTTCCCAACAGAAGAAATTCCCTCAGAAAAAATATCATCTGGTTGTTTTACCTCCTTAGAATTAGCAGCGCTTCCTAAGGTGTATTTCAATAATTTAGATTGCTTTTCTAAACCTACACTTTCATAAACGGTATTGCCTTCTAGATAAAAACCTTCGGTAAAATTGCTGGTATTATGGGGATATTCTGCTACAATTTCGTAGGTGAGATTTTTTTCAGGATTTTTAGCAAATACATTGATGGTAGCATCCTGAGAAAGAACTTTTCCATCTTTTGTAATATTGATGGTTACAGCATTATCTCCTAAAGTAAAAAATTTAGGGTCTATTACCAAATCACTGGTTTCTTTATCCCCAAAACTAATGCTAATGCTCTCTGCGTTTTCAGTTACTTCTTTCGGAAAATCTATTTTGTCACCGAAATGGTAACCTTTGGTTTCCATTGCAATGTTGTATTCATTCAGAGAATTCAAAACTTTCTCATCTTTGTTACAAGAAGCCAAAATAAGCAGCGTAAAAAAGCCTATAAAAAATGATTTTTTCATTTATTTTTAAAATTTACGTCAAAACTACAAAAAAAGCACCATTTACTAAAAATGATGCTTTTATTTTTGAAAATTTTATAAAAAATTAATTTTCTACAAATTCTTTTAGAGATTTCCCTACAATATCTTCCCAGCCTTTTCTAAAACTATGAATTTTGAAATTTTCTCCTAAATGTTCAAATGCTTCTAATCCTTTGTGTGTAAGAGTAACTATGGTACCTTCGTTTTCTGGCTTCAACTCCCATTTAACTAACGTTTTTTCTTTAGAAATTTCGGGGTAAGTCCAAGAATGTTTCAGTTTTTCATTCGGAATTAAATCTACTATTTCACAAAAGTGATGATATTCTTCGTTTTCGTCTCCCCCATAAAAACTAAAATTATTACCAATTTTTGATTCAAAGTCTGGCACATCAAAATACCAGTTTTTCATTTGCTCTTTGTTAGTTATTGCATTCCAAACTTTGTCTAGAGGTGCATTTACTTTTACACTGATTTTAACATTCTCGTGCATGGCGTTATATTTTTAGAGATTTAACAATTAATTCATATCAAATTTACAAAAAATTAATACACTAATGTTACTGAGTTTTATCAGGGTCATCATAATTGACCATCCAATTTACACCAAATTGATCTGTCCACATTCCGAAATAAGCTCCCCAAAATGTATCTTGCAATGGCATTTTTACATTTCCTCCGTCAGAAAGTTTAGCAAATAAATGATCTGCTTCATTTTTAGAATCTACATTAATAGAAATAGAAAAATTATTCCCAAAAGTAACTTGCTGTTCTGGTGTTAAAGAATCGCTTCCGTACAAAACGGTTTCTGCACTTATTGGAAATTTTACGTGCATTATTTTTTCTTTGTCTTCTTCGGAAAGTTCTTTCCCTTCTTGTGGTGGCATTTCTCCGAATTTTGCTATCATTTCGAAATCTCCTCCAAAAGCATTTTTATAAAATTGAAAAGCTTCTCCACAATTTCCGTTGAATATGAGATAAATGTTGACTGTTTTCATAATTAATGATTGATAAGTGGTTAATGATAATTTAATTTTTTTTAGTCTTCTAACTTTTAACCTCTAACTTCTTCACACTCCAAATTGGGACAAATGATGATTGAGATGATTGGCAAACATATTATTCCAACCTTGTGCATCTATTTTCCCGAAATTGATGTGTTCTTTGCCTTCAAAAGCTTCTCTTCCTAATTGCTGCACTCGCTGAATATTCCCGATGAGTTTTTTCTTTTCTTCTTCAAAATCTCTTTCGTCTGATATAATAAAAGCTGGACTTGTAGGTAAATTTTGCTTATAGGTATGTTCCCTTGTAATTTTTGGTTTTACAAATCTTGACAAAAGAAATTTGGCAATAAAACTTGGTTTTTTATGTTTTTCTGGTTCGAAGGCCATAGAATAAGCCACATTAAGATGAGCCAACACTTGAGAAACGCTCATTTTACCCCATTTTCTTTGAGTTTCAGGAGTTAATTGATTAATTCTATCAATGTACTTCTGTGCTTCCTTAGCATCAAAAACATTTTGCATTTTCATATATTTTATAAGAAGATAAAGTTATATTTATTTTCTGTAAATCTGAAATATTTTAATCATAAATGTAAGTTAAAAATAATTTTTGAGGTCAAAAATTTAGATTTCGCTTCTAATTCTACTTAGTGTTTCTTGAGAAATGCCGAGATAAGAAGCAATCATCCCAAGTGGAACACGAAGTATAATATTAGGATTTTCTTCGAGTAAATGTTGATACTTTTCCTTGGCAGACATATGTTGTAAATACGTAATTCTGTTAGACATTTGGAGCATTAAATTCCCTAGAATGTATCTGCTAAAATTAGCCGCAGTAAGAGAAACTGAACATAATTCTTCTAATTTATGATAATTACAAGTGGTAATTATAGATTTTTCTATGGTTTCAATATTATTTTTAGAAAGTTCATTTTTAAAAATAGTATCTATATTGGCAGTAATTTTCCCTTCAGAATAGAAATTAGAAGTAATATCTTTTCCATTTTCGTAATAAAACATTCTAAGCATACCCTCTTCTACAAAATAAATATTTCTGTTGTAATGATTTTGTTCGCTCAGAAGTTTGCCTTTTTCAATGGTTCGTGTTTCGCATTCTTCATAGAAAAATCTTTCTATCTCAGCATCTACTTTTATGTGTTTTTCTACTTCCTGAAGAATCTTCATTCTATTAATTTTTTGCAAAATTACAAAAAAAGAGCGCTCCAAAATAGATTTAGAACGCTCCAAACAAACATCAAAAATTGAAAACTTTATGAATTACCAATTTCTTGGTCATCATAATTTTCTGCGATATGATATTCTTTGAATAAAAAATGAATTTTTATCTTCAAAGCAATCCAACCTAAAATAAAATAAACCCAACCTAAAATAAACAAGTGCCAAAAATATTTTCGGGTTAAAAAATCTGAACCGTGCTGAACAACCATAATCTTCAAAGCTTCTAAATATGGCGTTAAAGGAATGATTTTTGTAAAATTGGCGATAAATTCTGGCATTGCATAAGTAGGCCAAGTAAAACCACTGATAATAAATGCTGGTGAAGCAATTACCATCAAAATTTGTGTCGCTTTCAAAGCATCTGGAACCAAAATACTTACCAAAACTCCCAAGTTAGTAGCCGCAACTACGAAAATTGCTGTGATCAAAAAGAAATTCCAGACATTTTCTGGCACAGGAATTTTGAAATAAATACTACACAAGTAGAAAATCAAAATATTAAGATTTGAAAAAATCCAAACTGGTAAACACTTGATTGCCATTACTAAAATGGCATATTTATGTTTTCCTGCGAAATCTTTCACGAAAGAATCTCTTTTAAATTCTTCGGAAAAAGTTACCGCCATTGCCAATAAAATCACTTGTTGTAAAACTACCGCCATTAAAGCTGGCCACATAAAAATTAAATAATTACTAGTGGTATTAAAAAGCGTGATATAATTCGCTTTGAAAGGTTCTATACTGGCTTTTGCTTGCTCCGTATTCATTCCTTTTTTTTGCAAAGCTTTCATTTCTGCACCTGCGGAAAAAGTTCCTAAAGTCAACTGAATCGCTTTTGAAGCAAAATTGGCGGTCAAAACATTAGAAGTATTAACATAAACATTAATTTCTGGATATTTTTTTTGCAACATATTCGCTTCAAAACGTTCAGGAATAATTACAACAGCTCCTGCTTCAGTTTTTATAACTTCATCTTTTACATTGGCTGGTTCATCTACATAATTCAGAACTTTAATCGCTTGATTATCATCTAACATATCTACCACTTGATTAGAAAGCGGTGTTTTATCGTGATTTACCACAATTACAGGAATATTGGTCACCTTTCCTTTTTCATAGGTGAAACCCATTAAAAGTGCGTAGAAAATTGGTGCTATAAAAAACACCGAAAGCATCGTTTTATTCGTAAAGAATAACTTGAACTCTCTTGTTAAAAGGTATCTTAACTGTTTCATTTTTTCTAAATTTTAGTCAAGATTATTTTAAAGTTACGCTAGAGTTTACCAAAATATTGTTCACTTTTGCTCTATCTGTTGGAATTACTTTTATTTCATAAACCGCATCTTCTGGTTGATAATCTGGGAAAGCTGTGGTAATATCTGCGTATTTTGTGAGTTGTTTTATAGAAACTACTTTACCAGAAAATTCTTGATTTCCGTAAGTTGATTTCATATTTACCATCATTCCTTTGTTGTATTTAGAAATTTTACTTTCAGGGATGGTAAATCTGAAATAAGTTGTGTTCGGAATATAGCCGTTAAAAAGTGCATAACCAGCAGTTGCCAATTCGCCAACATTCAGAGAAATAGTTTCAATTTCCATATCATTGGTTGCGATGATGTATCTTTCAGAATAAGCAACATTCGCTTCTTGTAAAGCACCTCTTGCTTGATTTTCTTGTCCTAAAGCCATTTCTATTTTCTCAATTCTAGTCCCGATTTCCACATCGTGCAATTCTGCATTTACCGCGTCATATTGAGCTTTTGCACCTTGTAGTTTAGCGTACACTTCATCATAATTTTGTGGAGAAAGAAGACTGTCTTTAAACATATTTTGTGCTCTTTTGAAAGATTTTTGAGCATATTCGTATTGTTCTGTTAAACCTTTTTGTTTGGCTTTCAACTGACGCAGTTGATCTGCTGTAGCACCATTTTTCGCCATTTGTGCTTGTGCAGTTGCCGCCGCAGTTGCACCTTTTGCTTGAGCAATTTTTGCAGAAACTTCGGGAACGTCTAACATTGCTAAAGTATCACCAGCTTTCACAGTTTGTCCTTCTTCTACATAAATTTTTAAAATTCTACCCGTAACTTTCGGTGCGAAAGAAACAATTTCTTTCTTGGTTTTTCCTTCGGTTAATTGATCAGGATTATCATTTTTACAAGCCACTAAAGAGAGAATGCTTGCAAGAGCTAAAGTTTTTAAAGTATAAGTTTTCATTTTATATTGAATGTTTGTTTTTTGATTGTTTTCTATTTTCGATAGGACTTCATCCTATCCTTTATTAAATCGCCACTTCGTGGCTCATCAATTTTATATTTATAATTTATGAATATCTAAATTTTGAGTAGATTTCATCAGTTCTACTGCTGCTCTTCTTTGGTTAAAAACTGCAGTTTGATAATCTAATTCTGCATTTTCTACATCATTTTCAGCTTCTATGAGTTGAGAAGATTTTATCAAACCATATCTAAATTCTTTTTCAGCTTGAGTTAAAGCATTTCTAGCAATTTGTCTTGCTTTTGCTTTCATTTCAATTTGAGAATCAGCAATGTTATAATTGGTTTGATTGTTTGCTAAATTGAGTTGTAATTTTCTTTCGGCATCTGATTTTTTGCTCTCTAAAATTTCTCTTTCAATTTTTGCTTTTTCTACTTCGTGTTTTCCTTCATTTCCATCAAAAACATCCCATTTAAAACCAATTCCAGCTTGGAAAATTGGGAACAAATTCAAATTCGTTAAATCGTAATCTAACTTGGTTCCAGTTCCAGGCATTAATTCTTTAGACGAAGAAAGATTGGTATTGTAAAAACCCATATAAGAAAGCGAAGTAGAAGCCTGAACTTTCGGAATCCACCACGTTTTTTCGGCTTTTATTTTAGCATCAATCGCTTTTAAACCGTAATCTAAAGCTTTCAATTCTGCTCTGTTTTCTATGGTCTTATCAGCAACTAAATATTCTATTTTTTCTAAATTTGGGTTGATTAAAGCAATTCTTTCTTTATCAATTCCTGTTAAAATATTAAGTTGAGTAATCAAAAGTTCTTTTTTGCCTTCATATTCCACCATTTTAGAATCTAAAGTAGCTTGAGCCAATTCTATTTTTTTGTAATCATATGGTGTAATTAATCCGTAACCAAGCGCTTTTTCGGCAGTTTTTTTATTCGCATCAAGACGTTTTTTGCTTTCGTCTAACACTTTTTTAGATTCAATTACGAGTGCAAATTGGTCGTAAGCTTTAGAAATTTGAGTAATTACCTCATCTTGGTTTTTCTCTTGCAAAGCTTGATTGGCGTTGTTTTTCTCAGTTAAAGCTTGTTTCAGATATTTCACTTTTCCGCCAGAAAAAATAAGGACTTTGGCTTCCGCTTTTCCTGCTGCTTCGAAGCTAGACAACGTAAAATTATTATTAAAAGTACCTTCAGGAAAAACAGCTCCCGGAAAAATAGGTTTAATTGCAGGAATTGCAATTTCGGGAGAAATAAACCTTGCCGTCGCATTGAGATAACCTCCTTTTCCAGAAATTTCAACAGTGGGAAGAAAAATGTCTTTCAGTTTTTGTTGATCGAGCAAATTAGATTTTGATTCCAAATTTTGTTGCTCAATTGCTGCGTCTTTTGTCATTGCTGCATCTATCAATTCCTTAAGTGTAGGAGCAGATTGCGCCTGAAAAACCAAAGGCAAACCGATGATTGTAGCGATCACCATTTTTTTTAACGTTTTCATTTTTGATGTTCTGTTTTGTTGGTACAAAGTTCCGACAGTTGAACATCAATTCCTTTGACATTTGTCAAAAAGTAAAAACGCCCACAAAAAATTTGTAGGCGTTTCATTTTCAATTTTCAACTTTCAATTATTCATTAATCGAAACTTTCGTTCCTTGTGTATGAGCGTTCATTTGTGGAGCGTAATAATTTTGCAAAGTGGTGATTCCGTTGCTGAAAGTTCCCGCTGCATTACAAATATAATCGTACTCAAAGACAAATTTTCCTTTTGGCATATATTCAATATAGAAATTCGTAGAAGCATCTTTGGTAACTTGGTAATACCCTAAATTATTCTTCCATTGATAGCCAGAAAGCACATCCACTGGTTCAAAACCGGCCGCTCTCATATCTTTCAAATGAATAAATTCCATATTTCTATCGGTGTTCAAAATCATTCTCACGGTTACTTTATCTCCGATTTTCAATGGAGAATTTTCTGTAATTTTTTGTAATTCTTCGCCATTTACGGTTTTCACTTTTTTGTACAATTCTTTGGTAATAGAAATATAACTTTCAGAAGATTTTATTTTGTCTAAATCTTCATAATATTGCCAGAATAAACCACCTTGCACAATTCCAGCGCCTGGTTTTGTAATGGTAACGGTTGCTAAATTTCTATCAATTTTTTCTGAATTCACCGCAGATTTTATGTAACCAGTTGCTTTTGTATCAGGATTGGTGAGTTCCTTTCCGCCCCAAATGATGGTTGCTTTATCAGATTCAGCAGAAGTCCAAGATTTTCCAGAATTCAAAATCGTATAAATTACTTCGGCGGTACTTCTGGAAGTATCCCAATTGGAAACTTCTTTTTGAGTAACGAGCCAGATTTTCAATTCTTCCACAAAATTTTGATCATTTGTCAATTTATTGAAAGCTTCTAAAGCACCAGCGTGATTTACCGTTTTAGAAGAATACCAACCCCAATCATTGAGATTTTGTTTCCAATAAACACCTTGCGTTTCGCTTTGCACAGAAGTTTCTTTAAGGTAAGTCATCAATTTTTTAGAAATATCTTTCAATTGATAAGCATCAAAAAGTAATGCTGCTCGGTGTAAACCAAAGAACGTGAAATCAGTAATTTTAGCTGTTTTAGCTTTCTTAATCACCAAATCTTTCAACGTTTTTCCATTTCCTTTTAAAGGATATTCTTTTTCCCAATAATGACGGGTATCCAAATAATCTAACACATAATTGTTCCAAACATTTTCCTTTTTCACTTCAAAATATCTACTCACTTCATTGTCAACATATTTTACCAATTGAGAAACCATTTCCTTTTGTTCAGAAGATTGATAATCTGCCACATTTCCTTTCAACCATTCATTTAATTTGCCTAAATTTTTCAAAATATATAATGAATTGTAGTACGAGCTTGGGTAACCAGCATACCAAGAAAAACCACCATCAGGATTTTGCAGTTTTTTCAACTCACTCCAATCATCGTTGATTGAATTTCGCATATTATTTGCATCGAACAATCTTGCCAATTTCTGCATTTGTTCGGTTTCATTTTTAGAATCTAAAACCCAAGGTGTTTCTTCTAACAACAGTTGTTTCAATTCTTGGTTTTTCTCTAAATTTGAATTGAGTAAACCTTTAGATTGATATTCATCAAAAACGGTTTTCATTTTCGGATTGGCTTTGAAAATTTCAGACGCTAAAACATCGGCAAACCATTTATTGAAAACCACATCTGCCGAAAGATTAGTCTCATTTTTAAGACTTGGCAACGCAAAAATCACTTCCCAAATCGGATTGGTGGTGAGTTCTAATGTGTTTGAAAC
>DDFD01000060.1 GCA_002337005.1 Flavobacteriales bacterium UBA1937
TTTTTATATTTACTAAAAATTAAAGACAATGTCTGATACTCAAAATTACATTCAAGAAAACAAAGAGAGATTTTTAGAAGAATTAAAAGATTTACTAAGAATAGCTTCTATTTCTGCTGATCCAGCGTACAAAAATGAGGTGCTAAACTGCGCAGAAGCCGTAGCAAAACATCTAAAAAATGCTGGCGCAGATAACGTAGAAATTTGTAAAACTAAAGGATACCCTGTGGTTTTTGGTGAAAAATTGATTGACAAAAAGTTACCTACTGTTTTAGTTTATGGGCATTATGATGTGCAACCAGCAGATCCTTTAGAATTATGGGAAAATGGCCCTTTCGAACCAGTAGTAAAAGCTACAGAACTTCATCCAGAAGGAGCTATTTTCGCAAGAGGTTCTGCTGATGATAAAGGGCAATTTTTTATGCACGTAAAAGCTTTCGAAGCGATGATGGAGACTAATTCTTTGCCTTGTAATATTAAATTTATTATCGAAGGTGAAGAGGAAGTTGGTTCTGTAAGTCTGGCAGATTTTTTAGAGGAAAACAAAGAAAAATTAGCTTGTGATGTAATTTTAATTTCGGATACTCATATTTATTCTAATGAACAACCTACAGTAACTACAGGTTTGCGAGGTCTAAGCTATATGGAAGTAGAAGTAGAAGGTCCAAACAGAGATTTGCATTCTGGGCTTTATGGTGGTGCCGTTCCTAATCCTATTAATGTTTTGGCAGAAATGATTGCTAAACTTCACGATGATGATGGAAAAATTACCATAGATGGATTTTATGACAATGTAGAAATAGTTTCTGCGGAAGACAGAGCAGAAATGAATAAATTAAAAGATAATCCAGAAGAATTCAAAAAATCTATTGGTTTAAGTGGAGTAGAAGGCGAAACTGGTTACACTACTCTAGAAAGAACTTCAATAAGACCAACTTTAGATTGCAACGGAATTTGGGGTGGTTATATTGGTGAAGGTGCTAAAACAGTAATTCCGAGTAAAGCTTTTGCTAAAATTTCGATGAGGCTGGTTCCTTACCAAACTGATGAAGAAATCACCGAAAAATTCACGAAATATTTTGAAAAAATAGCTCCAGCTTCTGTAAAAGTGAAAGTGACTCCGCATCACGGAGGTATGCCATACGTTTTGCCAAGCAATACCAAAGAATTTTTGGCAGCTAAAAAGGCAATGGAAAAAGCATTCGGAAAAGAAGTTTTACCATACAGAAGTGGCGGAAGTATCCCAATTACTTCTTTGTTTGAGAAAATTTTGGGGGCAAAATCTGTTTTAATGGGATTCGGACTTGATTCTGATGCTATTCATTCACCAAATGAACACTATGGTTTGTTTAATTTCTATAAAGGAATTGAGAGTATTCCTTATTTCTTTGAATATTACGTGAAATAAACATCAAAAAATATTAATTTCTCAAAAGCTCTAATTTTTATTAGGGTTTTTTGTTTTTTTACAACTGTCTGCAATTTGTAATCGTGAAAAAAAATATATTTTTTTATCTATTTGTTTGAAAATCATTTTCAACTAAAAGTTTTCGGGAAAAATATTCATTAAATTATCAGACGAAAACAGTCCGAAAAACCTAATATTTGTCATATCTAGATTGAAAAATCCTTTATCTATCGAGTTTATTTGTATATTTATGCAATGAATAATAATAAATTTTTAATATTATGCATGCATAGTATTTTTTTATTTATATTAGCATCCAACAGATAAAAAATCTCAATCATATGAAAATATTAGTTTGTATTAGTAGTGTACCAGATACTACTTCTAAAATTAACTTTACTGCAGATAAATCTGCTTTTGATAAAAACGGAATTCAATGGGTGATTAATCCATTAGATGAATTCGCGCTTACAAAAGCAGTAAAATTACAAGAATCTCAAGGTGCTACCGTAACCATTGTTACAGTAGGAGATGCAGGTGTAGAAGCTGTAATGAGAAAAGCATTGGCAATTGGTGCTAACGATGCTGTAAGAATTAATACAGAACCAAAAGATAGCTTAACCGTTGCAAAAGAAATCGCAAAAGTAGCACAAGAAGGTGGTTTTGATTTAATTCTTTGCGGAAAAGAATCTCTAGATTACAATGGTGGAGCTGTACCTGCAATGGTTGCTCAACTTCTTAATCAACCATTTGTAAATGCTTCTGTAGGATTAGAGGTAAATGGTACAGACGCAAGTGTAGTTAGAGAAATAGAAGGAGGAAAAGAGACCGTTTCTGTGAAACTTCCGGCAGTAGTTGCAGGGCAAAAAGGTTTAGTAGAAGAAAAAGACCTTATTATTCCTAATATGAGAGGAATTATGACGGCTAGAACAAAACCTCTAACAGTGAAAGAACCATCAGAAACAGACGTAAAAGTAAAAGCAGTTTCTTTTGATAGTGTACCAGCTAGAGCTCAAGTAAAATTAGTTTCTGCTGATAATCTAGATGAATTGGTAAGATTACTTCACGAAGAAGCAAAAGTTATTTAACAAATTATTAATCTATTTGAAATTTGAAATTCAAAAAATCTCAAATCTCAAATCTCAAATCTTTTTAAATTATGTCAATTTTTGTATATACAGAAAATATTAACGGTAGTTATAAGAAAGCAGCTTTCGAAGCGGTTTCTTACGCCAAAGCTGTTGCAGATCAATCTGGTACAGATGTAGTAGCAGTAAGCATCAATCCTACAGATAGCGCAGATAATTTATATAAATATGGTGCTTCTAAAGTAATTACACTAAAAAGTGATGCGCTTAAAAACTTTAATGCTAAAGCTTATGCAGAAGCATTATCTACTGTGGTAGATGGTGTGGTAGTTTTACCTCATTCTACAGAAGCAAGTTCTATCGCACCAATGCTTGCCGTAACTAAAAACGCTGCCTTAATCACCAATGCAGTTGCAGTTCCGGAAAGTGTTTCTCCGTTTCAAGTAAAGAGAAAAGCTTTCTCAGGTAAAGCATTTATGATAGCTGAAGCATCTGGAAACCAAGTAATTGTTACTGTTTCTCAAAATTCTTTCGGAGTTAAAGAAAATCCAGTTTCAGGAACCGAAGAAACGAAAGATGTTTCTGTTTCTGCTGACGGAATTACAGTGGTAAGCCAGGAAAAAGCTTCAGGAAAATTAGATTTAAAAGAAGCTGAAATTGTAGTTTCTGCTGGTAGAGGAATAAAAGGGCCAGAAAACTGGGGAATGGTAGAAGATTTGGCCAATACTTTAGGTGCAGCTACCGCTTGTTCTAAACCAGTTTCTGACATCGGTTGGAGGCCTCATAGTGAACACGTAGGGCAGACAGGTAAAGCTATTGCTCCTAATTTGTATATTGCCATCGGTATTTCTGGTGCTATTCAGCATTTAGCAGGTGTTAATTCTTCTAAAACCATTGTGGTAATTAATAATGACGCAGAAGCGCCTTTCTTTAAATCTGCTGATTATGGAGTAGTAGGAGATGCATTTCAAATAATTCCTGCATTAACCGAAAAAATAAAAGCATTAAAAGGACACTAAAATTTGTTTTTAAATAAATTAAAAAATCTGAGAAGTTTTCTCAGATTTTTTTGTGCGATTTATCATCATTAAAAAATCATTGGGCATTAAAAATTATATTTGAGTAAGTAATATCATTTAATAAGAACTTTTTGTGAAATAAATCATCAATTTTAATTAAGAAAATTTCAAATTTCAAATTTCAAATATTAAATTTGAATTATATTTGTAGTCATGGATTATAAAAAATTAATCATTCGCGGGATTTCTTACAGTCAGACTCAATCAGGAGCTTATGCACTGTTATTAGAACATGAAGAAACATCAGTAAAATTGCCTGTAGTTATAGGTAATTTCGAGGCACAATCTATTTCTCTTGGTTTAGAAAAAGATTTGAAACCTCCAAGACCACTCACTCATGACCTATTTTCAAAATTTGTAAATTCTACTCATTATACATTAGATTCTGTTATTATTTACCAAATAATAGATGGCGTTTTCTTTTCTAATCTTAATTTTAAAAATAAAGATAACGGAGAAGAACTCATTTTAGATGCCCGAACTTCAGATGCTGTGGCAATGGCAGTAAGGTTTGACGCTCCTATTTATACCACAGAACAGGTTTTAAATGAGGCGGGAATATTGCTGGAAATTGATCAAAATAGTGAAACTTCATCATCAGAAATTCCTGCTGATAATTCTGACGTTTCTGATTTTAGAAAACTATCTATGGAAGAGCTCAATTCTTTGTTGGAAGATGCTGTAAAAGAAGAAGATTATGATCTAGCAATGGCAATTCAAGAAGAACTTAAAAGAAGAAATAAAAAAATAGATTAGAGAATCTTTCAAAAAAATTAAATAATATAACTACAACTTGTAAAAAGCTTTTGGCTGATTACATTTTGCTAAAAAGCAAAAATTTATGAATATTAAATTAAGATTGACTGCGCTAAGTTTTTTCCAATTTTTTGTTTGGGGAGCTTGGCTTATTACCATTGCCAATTATTGGTTCGGGACTAAACATTGGGATGGAACTAAGTTTGGGGCTGTATTTAGTACTATGGGTATTGCTTCAGTTTTTATGCCTACCATAACAGGTATTATAGCAGATAGATGGATTAATGCAGAAAAAATCTACGGAATTTTACATATTTTGTATGCCGGAGTTCTATTTTATTTACCACAGGTAACCTCACCAGAAAATTTCTTTGTGGTAATGCTGTTAGCTATGATTTTTTATATGCCAACTATTGCATTGGCCAATTCTATTTCATATACATTATTGAAAGACCATCATTATGATGTAGTAAAAGATTTCCCGCCAATTAGAGTTTGGGGAACTATTGGTTTCATTGTTGCGATGTGGATTACCAATTTAACAGGAAATAAGGCAACCGAATACCAATTTTATATTGCAGGAATTGCTGCTATAATCTTAGGATTATATTCATTTGCTTTACCAGCTTGTAAACCACAAAAATTAATTTCTAAAGATTCTTCATTAGTAGAAATTTTAGGATTAAATGCTTTTAAACTTTTCGGAAATTATAAAATGGCATTATTTTTTATATTTTCTATGTTTTTAGGTGGAGCTTTACAACTTACTAATGCTTATGGAGATGTTTTTTTAAGTGAATTTGAGAATTTCCCTAAATATGCAGACTCTTTTGTTGTGAAATATTCTACCATCATTATGTCTATTTCACAAGTTTCTGAAACCTTATTTATATTGGCTATTCCTTTCTTTCTCAAAAAATATGGTATCAAAAACGTAATGTTGATGAGTATGTTTGCTTGGGTTCTTAGATTTGGATTGTTTGGTTTTGGTAATCCTACAACTGGACTTTGGATGATTATTCTTTCTTGTATTATTTACGGAATGGCATTTGATTTTTTCAACATTTCTGGCTCTTTGTTTGTAGAAACCAATACAAACTCAAAAATTAGATCTTCTGCTCAAGGTTTATTTATGATGATGACCAATGGTTTTGGTGCTATTATTGGCAGTGTAACGGCTGGTTGGGCAATAGATAAATTCTTTACTCTAAAGTTTACTACTACAGATAGTTTGGCGAAATTTCTTGATACAACCACCACTAATTCTAAATTTCTAGAATTTATTTCTAAACAAAAAATTGATATTGTAAATGGAACTTTCTCTAAAGAAATAGCTATGAAAGATTGGTCTAATATCTGGTTAGCTTTTGCGGCATATGCCCTAGTAATTGCAGTTTTTTTTGCTCTTATGTTCAAACACAAGCACAATCCAAAAGAATTAGGCGAAGTAAGCCATTAATTTCTTAAAATCATATAAAAGCACACTTTTTTCGAGTGTGTTTTTTTTGTATTTTGGCAGAACAATAAACAATAATTCAAACATGCTGTTAACCGTTTGGTTATAAGTAAATAAAGTATTACCCTATGAAAGAAGTATTCATTGTTTCAGCAGTTAGAACACCAATGGGAAGTTTTTTGGGAAGCCTTTCCTCTGTTCCTGCACCTAAATTAGGAGCAACTGCTATCAAAGGAGCGTTAGAAAAAATTAACCTGGATCCTAAATTAGTTCAAGAAGTTTACATGGGAAATGTTTTGCAAGCTGGCGAAGGACAAGCACCAGCTCGTCAAGCAGCACTTTTTGCAGGGCTTTCTAATGAAACACCATCTACTACCATTAACAAGGTTTGTGCTTCTGGTATGAAAGCTGTAATGATGGCTGCACAATCTATAAAATCTGGCGATCAAGAAATTATTGTAGCTGGAGGAATGGAAAACATGAGCCAAGTTCCACATTATTACAATGCCAGAACTGCCACAAAATTAGGCGATATAAAAATGCAAGACGGAATGCTGGTAGATGGACTTACAGATGTTTATAATAAAGTTCACATGGGCGTTTGTGCAGAAAAATGTGCAGCAGAATATCAATTTTCAAGAGAAGATCAAGACAATTTTGCCATTCAATCTTATAAAAGAAGTGCAGAAGCTTGGGAAGCTGGAAAATTCAAAGAAGAAATAGTTCCGGTAGAAATTCCTCAAAGAAAAGGTGAGTCTATTATTTTCGCTGAAGACGAAGAATACAAATCTGTAAACTTTGACAGAATCAGAACACTACCTACCGTTTTTCAAAAAGAAAATGGTACAGTTACTGCTGCTAATGCTTCTACTCTTAATGACGGAGCTTCTGCTTTAGTTCTAATGTCAAAAGAAAAAATGGAAGAATTAGGTTTGAAACCTTTAGCAAAAATAGTTTCTTATGCAGATGCAGCACACGAACCAGAATGGTTTACTACAGCACCTGCAAAAGCTTTACCAATCGCTCTTAAAAAAGCCAATCTTGATATTTCCGACATCGATTTTTTTGAATTTAATGAAGCTTTTTCTGTGGTAGGTTTAGTTAATAATAAAATTCTAGGTTTAGACGATTCTAAAGCTAATGTAAATGGTGGCGCAGTTTCTCTGGGACATCCTTTAGGAAGTTCTGGCGCTAGAATTATTGTAACATTAATTAATGTTCTTAAACAAAATAATGCAAAATATGGAGCAGCTGCAATCTGTAATGGTGGTGGCGGTGCAAGTGCAATTGTGATTGAAAACTACTAATAAATATTAAATTTTATAAAATTAACCATTAAGATTTTTTAATTTTTTATTATTATCTTAATGGTTTTCTTATTTTTGTCTCTTAAATTTTAGTTTAAGAAAAACGAATGGAACATACAACAATAAAAAACAATCCCAAAATAATGAAAGCTTGGGCTTTCTATGACTGGGCAAATTCTGTTTATTCTCTGGTAATTACTTCTACCATTTTTCCTATTTATTATTCTATTATTACTACCGCTTACGAAAAAAATGAGTTTGTAGCAGAAACAGGAAAATGGATAAAAGTACCTGTAAGAAATGTCATTAATCTTTTTGGGAAAGAATTTCAGCCAGATGCAATTTATGGATATTCTCTTACCATTTCTTTTGTAATTGTAGTTTTATTGTCACCAATTTTATCTTCTTTGGCAGATACCATTGGGAACAAGAAATCATTTTTACAATTTTTTTGTTATTTAGGAGCTACTTCTTGTATGGGATTGGCAATGTTTGTAAATATGAATACAGTCTTTCTAGGACTGCTATTTAGTATTACAGCAAGTGTTGGTTTTTGGGGAAGTTTAGTTTTTTACAACTCATTTTTACCAGATATTGCTACACCAGATAAGCAAGATGCACTTTCTGCTAAAGGATATGTGTATGGTTATATAGGTTCTGTAATTTTAGTAGTTATTTGTTTGGTTCTTATTATGTTTGTAGCTCAAACTCCTAAACAGGCACTTATTTTAACCAGAGTAAGCTTTTTATTGACTGGTGCGTGGTGGTTTGGTTTTTCTCAATACACCTTCAAATATTTACCTAAATTTGGTGAAGTAAAAGACCAGTTGCCAAAAGATCTAGTACTTTTAAATTTAAAAAATATTTTCAAAAGTCATAAATGCAATGGTGGTTTTGTAGAAGTTCTAAAAGATAATATAATTTTTTACAAAGAGATAGTAAAAGAAAGTTTTAGAGAGTTATTTAAAGTTGGAAATGAGCTATTTAGAGCAGGTAATATAAAGTATTTTCTAATAAGTTTTTTCTTCTATAGTGTAGGCATGCAAACCATATTTTTGATGGCAACTCTTTTCGGAAAAAGTGAAATCAATTTGCCACAAGATAAACTAATAATGACGCTCCTTCTTATACAAATAGAAGCAATTATAGGAGCCGTTTTCTTTTCTAAATTATCCAAAAAAATAGGAAACAAAAATGTAATTAGTATTACCATTATACTTTGGATTTTAGCGTGTCTATCTGCTTATTTCTTAAAAAGTGAAAATCCCAATGTAGAATATCAATTTTACGGAGTAGCAGCAGTTATTGGTCTTGTAATGGGAGGAATACAATCTATGTCTCGTTCTACTTACAGTAAATTATTACCAAGCGATTCTATGGATAACACCACTTATTTTAGTTTTTATGATGTATTAGAAAAACTTGCCATCATTTTAGGAACATTTATTTTTGCCCTATTAATAGACAATTATACTGATATTAGGCTATTCTTCTTAAAAGATTTTTCAGTGAAATTACCTACAACATCTGGGATGAGATTTGCCTCACTTTCTATGGCAATATTCTTCGCTCTAGGATTAATTTTTATAAGATTTTTGAAAGAAAAAAAAATAGAATCCAAAGGATAAAAATTTCATCTAAAATATAAATTAATCAAGAACCTCAATTTTGAGGTTCTTTTTTTATAATCATTTCATAAAGTTTTTAAAAAAATAATTCCGTATTTTTGTAAGTCTTGAATTTTTTCACTTTGTCAAAGTTTTAAATCTTTGACAAAGTCTATTTTAATTAATGAAAATGAGTACAGAAAAAGAATACATCGAAATATACGGAGCCAGAGAACACAATCTGAAAAACATCAATGTAAAAATTCCTAGAAATGAGCTAGTTACCATTACCGGACTATCAGGTTCAGGGAAATCTTCTCTTGCTTTTGATACTATTTTTGCGGAAGGACAGCGTCGTTACATCGAAACTTTTTCTGCCTATGCTCGTCAGTTTTTGGGCGGTCTTGAACGTCCTGATGTTGACAAAATAGAAGGGCTATCTCCTGTAATTGCCATCGAACAAAAAACCACCAATAAAAATCCACGTTCTACAGTGGGCACCATTACAGAATTATATGACTTTTTGAGATTACTTTTTGCTAGAGTTTCAGATGCTTATTCTTTAGAAACTGGTGAAAAAATGGTAAGCTATACTGAAGAACAAATTCTGGAAACCATCAAAGAAAATTACAAAGGCGAAAAAGTTTTGCTCCTCGCTCCAGTAGTACGTTCCAGGAAAGGACATTACCACGAACTTTTCGTGCAATTGGCGAAAAAAGGATATTCACAAGCCAGAATTGATGGAGAATTGCAAGATATTGAATATGATTTAAAACTAGACCGTTATAAAACTCATGACATAGAAGTAGTGATTGACCGATGGATTATCGGCGAAAATGCTACGGAAATCAGAATGCCAAAATCGCTTAAAACAGCTTTGCAAATGGGAGATGGAGTAGTGATGGTACAAAAATTTGGTTCGAATGATTTTCAGTATTTTTCAAAAAATTTAATGGATGCTGAGACAGGGAACGCATTACCGATTCCAGAACCGAATACTTTTTCTTTTAACTCTCCGAAAGGAAGTTGCCCAACTTGTAAAGGTCTGGGAACGATTAAGAAAATCAACGAAGAGTTTTTGGTAGAAAACCCTAATTTTTCTATTAATCAAGGTGCTTTATTGCCGCTCGAAATTCTGAAAGGAAACAAATGGTTAATCACTCAAATCAAAAATATTTTAGAAATTTTCGGGCTTGGGTTAAATACTTCATTCAACGAAATTCCTCGTGAAGCGATTGAATATATTTACTATGGCTGCCAAAAAGAATTTACTGCAGATTTGAAATATGCAGGAATTTCCAAGAAAATAAAAATCAATTTTGAAGGTTTAATTCCTTATCTAGAACAAATTGTAGATGACAAAGAAAACTACGATGCAGTTCTTATCGAAAGGCAATTTACCACCGAAGAAACCTGTCCAGAATGTAATGGAGCAAGACTTCAAAAAAGCAGTTTAGCTTTTAAAATTGACGGAAAAAATATTGCTGAAATCAATGCTTTGAGTTTATTAGATTTAAAAGAATGGCTTAAAGAAATCAATGGAAAATTCAGCGAAAAAAATAAAATCATCGCCAATGAAATTCTAAAAGAAATTGAAACCAGATTGCAATTTTTACTAGATGTTGGTTTAGATTATTTGAGTCTCAATAGAAGTTCTAAAACACTTTCTGGTGGCGAATCCCAAAGAATTCGTCTCGCTACGCAAATTGGTTCGCAATTGGTGAATGTACTGTATATTTTAGACGAACCTTCCATTGGTTTGCACCAAAGAGATAACGAAAGATTGATTGCTTCCCTCAAAAATCTTCGAGATATTGGGAATTCTGTTCTCGTAGTAGAGCACGACAAAGATATGATTCTAGAAGCAGACTACGTTTTAGACATCGGACCTAGAGCTGGGAAATACGGTGGCGAAATTCTTTGGCAAGGACGACCAAAAGATTTAATAAAAGCCAATACCATTACCGCAGATTATCTCACAGGAAAAAGAAATATAGAAATCCCAAAAGAAAGAAGAAAAGGAAACGGAAAATTTTTAAAATTGAAAGGTGCAACCGGAAATAATCTAAAAAATGTAAATCTCGAAATTCCTTTAGGAAAATTAGTAGTTGTTACAGGAATTTCAGGAAGCGGAAAATCTTCTTTGATTAATGGAACTTTGTACCCTATTCTCAACAAACATTTTTACAGAGCAGTTCAGGAACCTTTGCCTTACAAAAAATTTGAAGGCATTGAAAATATCGACAAAATTGTAGATGTAGATCAAACGCCAATTGGTAGAACACCGCGTTCTAATCCTGCAACTTACACCGGAATGTTCACCGATATTAGAAACCTTTTTGCAGAATTGCCAGAATCTAAAATCCGTGGTTACAAAGCGGGAAGATTCTCTTTCAATGTAAAAGGCGGAAGATGCGAAACATGTCAAGGTGGAGGCTTAAAAGTCATTGAAATGAACTTTTTACCTGATGTTTACGTGCATTGTGAAACCTGCAACGGAAAACGTTTTAATAGAGAAACGCTAGAAGTTCGCTACAAAGGAAAATCGATTTCTGATGTTTTGGAAATGACGATTGATGAAGCGGTAGATTTCTTCCAACCGATTCCTAAAATTTATGCAAAAGTGAAAACTTTGCAAGATGTTGGTTTAGGTTATATTACGCTTGGTCAACAATCTACTACGTTAAGTGGAGGAGAAGCGCAACGTATAAAATTGGCTACAGAATTGGCGAAAAAACAAACAGGAAACACGCTTTATATTCTTGACGAACCAACTACTGGTTTACATTTTGAAGACGTAAAAATCTTGATGGAAGCCATAAATCAATTGGTAGAATTGGGCAATTCTTTTATTATTATTGAGCATAATTTAGATGTCATAAAATTGGCAGATCACATTATAGACATTGGTTTAGAAGGCGGAAAAAACGGTGGAGAAATCATTGCAACCGGAACTCCCGAAGAAATTGTGAAAAGTAAAAAATCTTTGACGGCAAAGTTTTTGAAGAAGGAGTTAGAACAGTAATGTCATTGTGAGGAGTTGCAAAGCAACGACGAAGGAATCTTGATTGCTTCACTACTCTGCGTTTCGTTCGCAGTGACGGCAGTTTGTCTTTGCGAGGAACGAAGCAATCTCTAGAATTTAAAAAAAACTATGAAACCAGGCTTTATCTACATTCTCACCAACAAAAATAATACAACACTTTACGTTGGTGTTACTTCGCATATCGTTAAAAGAATTAACCAGCATAAAGACAAAGTTTTTCCAGAAAGTTTTAGCGCAAAGTATAATCTAAACAAATTGGTTTACTACGAAGCTTTTCAGGAAATAGGTGATGCAATTGGTAGAGAAAAGCAAATAAAAGGAGGTTCTCGTCAAAAGAAATTAGATTTAATCAATTCTAAAAATCCAGAATGGAAAGATTTGTATGATGAAATTGTTGAAAATTTTTCAAACCTAAATTTTCCTTTTTAATTAGTCTTTGCGAGGAGGAGTGAAGCGACGACGAAGCAATCTGTTGAAATAATTTCAAAAACTGACATAAATTATGGAAAACCACAATTTTAGTTGTGGTTTTTTTGTTATTTTTGAAACAAAAACATAATTATGACACAAATTAACAGAGGTTCAGAATGGAGAAAATGGGATTTGCATGTACATACTAAAGGAACAAATAAGAATGACCAATTTATATCAAAAAATTTAGATGAATTTTTCAATATTTTTTTCAAAAAAGCGTATGAAAATAAAATTGAAGCTATTGGTATTACAGATTATTTTTCAATAGATAGATACAAAGATGCTGTACAATATGTTTCTGAAATTGAATCAAAAATAGATTCTTTGACACAAGCTAAATTATTCAGTAATGATGAGATAGCCTTCATTAAATCAATATTTTTATTCCCTAATGTGGAGTTAAGGATTTCTCCGACAACTAAAAAAGGGAAATTTATTAATTTACATTTTATCTTCAACCCTAATATTATTGATCAACTTGCAAATGAATTTTTCAATAAAATATCAAATGCAGAAAATTATTTAATGAATTATGATTCAATATGTAATTATGCTAAATCTATAAATAACAATTTGAATTCAGATCAATTGTATAAATATGGAATTGATAATTATAATATAGAGTTTGGAAAGATTAAAACTTTTTTAGAAGTAAATAAATTAATAAGAGAAAATGCAATAATTGCAATAAGTAGTAAGTCTAATGATGGTGTATCAGGCTTAAAAGATTATTATGAAGAGTTTGAAAATGAAGGAGGTAGTTTATTAGGTACGATAAAATCTATTTATAAAATATCTAAAATAATATTTTCAAATGCTCCGTCTGATAAAGAATATTTTTTAGGTAAAAAAACTTCAATTGAGGAAGTTGTTAGTCATACTGGCTCACTAAAACCTTGTATAGTTGGTTGTGATGCTCATAAAGAAGAAGATTTGTTTAGTCGTTTCACTTGGATAAAAGCTCAACCAACTTTTGAAGGTTTAAAACAAATTATTTATGAACCAGAAGAGAGGGTCAAAATTCAAAATGAAATTCCCGAAGCTGAAAAATTAGATAATTTGATGATTGAAAAAGTTACGTTCACTTCATCAGAAAACCGTTTTACTAATGAATCAATTTATTTCAATAAAAATCTAAATGTAATTATTGGTGGAAAATCTTCAGGCAAGTCTATTTTGTTATACGAAATTGCAAAAACACTTTATGCAAACAGTTCAGATGAAGTCCTACAATATAGAGATGTTACCGATGGAAACATTAAAGATTTATACAACTTAAACGAAATTTCAAAAGACAAAAAAGATGAAAAGTATAATTTTAAGGTAGATTTATTTTCAGGGAGTTCACAAAATTTAAAAGACAGAAGTTATAATTCAAGTATTTTACCCAGCATTAAATACATTCCTCAAAATCATTTATCCAATTTGGTTGATAGAAGCCGAAAAAATGGTGGAACTTTGAAAAAATTAATACGAAATTTGATTTTAGAAGATGATGAATATCAGTTGAAATATGATGAATTTGTAAAACAGGCAAAACGGAATGATGAACAACGAGAAAAAGATATCGATTATTATTTTACATTAAAGAATGAGTTAACAAAAAAAGAAGTTGAGCTTCAAACAAAAGGTGACACCAAAGCTTTAAAAGAAGGAATTGAACACAACAAACATAAAATAACACAACTAAACAAAGATTTTTCAGAAAATGAGCAAACAGAATACACAGCATTTGTTGAAAAGTTAAACGCTATAAAAATTCAGGAAAATAATATTAATTCGGATTATGAAAAACTAGACGGATTTCAATCTGAATTAAAACGTACCTTAATAGAGCTTGCAAACAAAAAGAAAATTGTTTTAGATACTTTACAAAACGAAAGTATTAAAAATGAATTTACTTCTAAATTGCAATTTTTAGATGATGCAGTTTCGTCAATTAATGAAATTTCAACAGAGTTTGGTAAAACAGATGAAAATAAATACATTCCGACTTCTTTATTTACATCTACTTTAAAAACTATTTTGGAGGATAAAGAAAAGATTGAACAGGATTTAAAACCATATAATGATAAATTAGAAAATCAAAAACAGGTATCCGCAATTCAGAAAAGCATAAGTGAGGATGAAGCAAAAGTTGCTGCAATTGAACAGTTTGTAAAGGAAGTTGAAACATCAAAAGCTGCAATTATTACTCAAAAAGAAAAGTTATTTGTCGATTTTGAAGCAAATTATCAATTGTACGATAAAATCATTGAAGATTTAAAACCAAGAATTTCTAATTTGCAAAGTGGAACTGATAAAATTGAAATAAAGCCAAGTGTAAAATATAATTTTCCAAAGTTTAGAAGACTTGTAGATAATCTATTCGATAACAGAGGGCTTAATAATAACGGATTCAAGTATCTTTATCAATACCAATCGGAAAATCCAAAATCAGCTTTGTCAGACGTTGAGATTTCATTAGTAATTCAAGATTTAAAAGAAATTTTCAATAAAATAGTGAATAATCAACTAACACCTAAAGGCGGAAATGATAAAAAAAGTGCCATCAAAAAAATATTTACTGATTTCTTTTTTGACCATTGGGACGTAAATTCTCAAGACGATGATATACATAAAATGTCCACTGGAAAAGCTAGTTTTATTTTGTTAAAACTGATAATAAAATTAAGCAAAGACAATGGTCCAATTTTAATAGATCAACCAGAAGATAATTTAGATAATCGTTCCGTTTCAAAAGAATTAGTTGAATTTTTAAAAGAAAAGAAAAAAGAACGCCAGATAATTTTAGTAACACACAATCCAAATATTGTTGTAAATGCTGACGCTGAAAACATTATTGTTGCAAACCAAAAAGGACAAAATGACATAGAAAGTACAAGTGATTTCCACTTCGATTATATAAATGGTGCTTTAGAAGATACTTTTCCTAAAAATACAGACATCAAAGATTTACTAAAATCAATGGGTATTCGAGAACATATCGCAGAAATTGTTGAAGGAGGAAAAGAAGCATTTAAAAAGCGTGAAGAAAAATATGGTTTTATATAAATTGTATTTAAATTTTATCTTTGTTTGAATTTAATAAATTAAAAAAAATGCCACTACTTTTTTCTTACGGAACATTACAATTAGAACAAGTACAACTAGAAACCTTTGGCAGATTGTTAAAAGGTGAAAAAGATATTCTAGAAGGTTATCAATTAACCATGATAGAAATTACCGATGCTGAAGTTTTGAGGAAAAGTAATCAACAGTTTCATCCGATAATTAGTTTTTCTGGTGATGAAAAAGACCAAGTAGAAGGTGTACTTTTTGAAGTGACAGAAGAAGAAATTTTGCAAGCTGATGAATATGAAGTAGATGATTATAAAAGAGTAGAAGTGACTTTTAAATCAGGAAAAAATGGATATATTTACATTGAAAATAAAAATCTATGAATCCATTTTTAGATATTACACTTCGTTCTCTTGCGGTTTACCTTTTTATGATTCTCGGTTTAAGAATTTTTGGTAAGAACCAACTTTCTCAGCTTAATGCAGGAGATATTATTCTGCTTTTATTGATTTCTAATGCTGTTCAAAATGCAATGGTAGGTCAAGATACTTCTTTGCAAGGCGGTTTGGTTGCGGCTTTGGTTTTGTTTTTGTCCAATTTCGGATTAAAAAAATTGATGTTTAAAAATTCTAAAATTAAAGATTTAATAGAAGCTGAACCTGTAATTCTAGTAAAAGACGGAATTCTAGACAAAAATGCTCTCAACAAAAGCGAAATCACAATAGATGAATTAGAAGAATCTGTGCGTGAACATGGTGTAGAAACCATTTCTGAAGTAAAATTGGCAATTTTAGAAGTTGATGGAAATATAAGTGTGGTTTCTTTTGATAAGAATAATCAGACCAATTTTACGAGACATAAAAAGAAGAAAAATATCCGTAGAAAACTTTAGATTTCTAATCAAACTCTTCAACCTAAAAAAAATGAACTACGAATTAAGAGAAATGCTGCCAGAAGATGGAGCTCAGGTTTTACAAATTTTCGAAGAAGGAATTGCAGGCGGTAATGCAACTTTTGACAAAGAAGTTCCTACTTGGGAATATTGGGACAAAAACCATTTTAGCGTCTGTAGATTTGTAGCAGAAGATGATAACAATAATGTGGTAGCTTGGGCTGCTCTGAAACCTGTGAGCAACAGAGAATGCTTCAATGGAGTAGCAGAAGTGAGTATTTATATTACCAATTCTGCTCAAGGCAAAGGTTTGGGCAAAGTTTTGCTTCAAAAATTAATCATCGAAAGCGAAAAAAATGGCTTTTGGATGCTACAATCGGGGATTTTTCCTGAGAATATTGCCAGTCTTAGAGTTCACGAAAGTTTAGGGTTTCGAACTGTTGGCCATCGAGAAAAAATTGGACAAATGAACGGGGTTTGGCGAGATATTATCTTAATGGAAAGAAGAAGTAAAAACATATAATTTTTGCAAAAAAACGAGTTAAATTTAATATTCGTATTTTTGCAAAAAATTTAGACTATGCCTTTAAAAGCCGTACTGTTTGATATGGATGGAGTAATTGTAGATACGGAACCTCTTCACCGAAAAGCATATTTCCAAACTTTCAAAGATTTAAACATCAGTGTTTCAGAAGAATTCTATACCTCTCTTACTGGTACTTCTACCAAAAAAGCGACAAGTATGATTAAAGAGGCATTTAATTTGGAGGTTTCTCCAGAAGAAATTGCTACTTCTAAAAGAAAATATTTTAAGCAATACTTTGATACAGATCCTGATTTTGATTTACTTCCTGGAGTTAGAGAATTAATTATCAATTACTACGAAAATAATATTAAATTAGTTCTGGCTTCATCTGCAAGTATGAATACCATTAATTGGGTTTTTGATAAATTTGATATTGGCAAATACTTTATGGGAAAAATAAGTGGAGCAGACCTAGAAGAATCTAAGCCTAATCCTGAGATTTTTATAAAAGCCGCAGAAATTGCTGACGAACCAAGGGAAAATTGTATGGTAATAGAAGATTCTACTAACGGAATTATTGCTGCACACCGTGCAGGAATTTTTTGCGCGGCCTATAAAAGTGAACATTCTAAAATGCAGAAATATGATTTAGCAAAAATAACCACCACAGACTTTTCTGAATTAGAACCTCAAAAAATAGAGAAATATTTTAACTAAAAGCCAACATTTAGTTGGATGCTATATTTTTTTAACTACATTTCTATTGAGATAGCTCGTATAGTCTGGTACTTCTGCTACATATTCTGAATGCATAAACGGAGAAGAAAGAATAAAATCTGCGGTAGCAGCATCACAAGCCATAGGAATATTCCATACTACACAGAGTCTTAGAAGTGCTTTTACATCGCTATCATGCGGTTGAGCTTCCATAGGATCCCAAAAGAAAATTACAATATCTATTTCGCCTTCTGCGATCATAGAACCTAATTGTTGGTCACCACCAAGTGGACCGCTCATTACTTTTTTTACATTGACGCCTAGAAAATCAGAAATTAATTTTCCTGTTGTTCCTGTTGCTATTAACTGATGCTGAGAAAGTATTTCTCTATGTTTTTTTACCCAACTTAGCAATTCATCTTTTTTGTGATCGTGTGCTACCAAAGAAATCGTTTTAGTAGCTTTTAAAACTCTAGTATTCATCTTAAATTTTAATCAAAATTAATAAAAAAAGCAGAACCAAAGTTCTGCTTTATCATTTATTTATAAAGAATTAATGACTGCTTAAATATGCAGCAGTACTGCTTCTGTCTGCATGCATAGCATCTTTACCTTCTTGCCAATTGGCTGGGCAAACTTCTCCATATTTTTGTACGTGAGTGTAAGCATCTATTAGCCTTAAATATTCTGCTACATTTCTACCAAGAGGCATATCATTTACACTTTCGTGGAAAATTTTACCTTCTTCATCTATTAGATAAGTAGCTCTATAAGTTACATTAGAACCTGTAAATGCTTCATTACCTTCTTCATCATACTCAAATTCTTGATCTACAATGCCTAAGATGTTGGCCAATTGTCTATGTGTATCTGCCAAAAGAGGATAAGAAACTCCTTCAATACCTCCTTGGTTTTTCGGAGTATTTAACCAAGCGAAGTGTACTTCGTTGGTATCACAAGAAGCTCCAATTACAATGGTGTTTCTGTTTTTAAACTCATCTAATGCTGCTTGAAAAGCATGCAATTCTGTAGGGCATACAAAAGTGAAATCTTTTGGATACCAAAATAATAAAACTTTAGTTTGCTTATTTACTGCTTCATCTAAAATGTTGATTCTCTGATTCTCACCTGACTTTGAGATTGCATCAACTGTTACGTTTGGGAATTTTTTTCCTACCAATGCCATATTTCTTACTTTAAAATTTAACCACTGCAAAATTACAAAAAATATAAATTTTTAACCGAAATATGTGATTTATAATATCTATTAACGAAAAAAGAACTCTTAGCCTAACCAAAAGTTCTTTTTTATTGTTTTAATATTCAATATTTTTATTGAAATTTTTCTAGTAATTCTTTTATTCTTCTCATAGCTTCTCTTAGTTCAGCTTCTGAAGCTGCGTAAGAAAATCTGATACAGTTTTTATCTCCGAAGCTTACCCCTCCTACAGAAGCTACGTGAGCTTTTTCTAATAAAAACATTGCAAAATCATCAGAATCATTAATTTCTACACCGTCTAGAGTTTTACCTAAATAATAAGAAATATCTGGGAAGAAATAGAAAGCCGCTTTTGGCAAATTTACTTTAAAACCTGGCACTTCTTTTAACAATTCATACACTAGATTTCTACGTTTTTCGAAACTTTCTACCATATAATAGTAATCTTTCGGGTCGGTTTCTAATCCTACAATAGAAGCTCTCTGTGCTACAGTATTTGCACCACTGGTAACCTGACCTTGCAACTTATCACAAGCGTCTGCTAACCACTGCGGACAAGCAGAATATCCAATTCTCCATCCCGTCATAGCAAAAGCTTTAGACATCCCATTAATTACTGCAGTTTGATTAAAAACTTGCGGAAATTCTGCAATAGACACGTGCTCACCATCATAATTGATGAATTCATAGATTTCATCAGAAATAATCACCACATCTGGATATTTCGCCATTACATTTGCGATTTTTTCTAATTCTTCTCTGGTATAATAACTACCTGATGGATTACAAGGTGAACTGTACAATACTGCCTTCGTTTTTGGAGTGATGGCAGCTTCTAATTGTTCTGCTGTCATCTTAAATTCAGTATCAATATTGGTTTCAATAAAAACAGAAACACCACCATTAATTTTCACCATTTCATCATAAGAAACCCAATATGGAGCTGGCAAAATTACTTCGTCTCCTTCATTTACCAAAGCCGCTAAAACATTGAAAATGTTTTGTTTGGCGCCATTTGCTACACAAATTTGAGTCGGTTTATAATCTAGATTGTTATCACGTTTAAGCTTATTTACAATGGCTTTTCTTAATTCTAAAAAACCTGGAACAGGAGAATAGTGGCTATAATTTTCATTAATAGCATCAAACGCTGCCTTCTTAATATTATCTGGCACATCAAAATCTGGTTCTCCTAGTGTAAGCGAAATTACATCTATTCCTGCTGCTTTCATATCTCTCGCTTTGTTACTCATTACAAAGGTCTGAGAATAACTTAATCTGTTTAATCTGTCCGAAACTCTGCTCATAATCATTATTTAATTGGTACAAATATAGACTTTTTAACTAAATTTTCTAAAAAAAGCAGATGAAAAATCCTTAATTTTGTACAAAATTTATAAAATGTCAGTTCAAATTATTAATAAATACTTTCCCAATCTATCTGAAGAGCAAAAATCTCAGTTCCAGCAATTAGAAAATCTCTACAAAGATTGGAATGAAAAGATTAACGTAATTTCTAGAAAAGATATTGATGAATTCTACGAAAGACACGTTCTTCATTCTTTGGGAATTGCAAAAATTATGGATTTTGCAGATGGCACTAAGGTTCTTGATATAGGAACTGGCGGCGGTTTTCCTGGGATTCCTTTGGCTATTTTGTTTCCAAATACAGAATTTACTTTGGTAGATTCTATTGGTAAGAAAATTACAGTGGTAAAAGGTGTAGCAGAGAGTCTTGGCCTTAAAAATGTGAAAGCATACCACGAAAGGGCCGAAAAAATTAAAGACAAATTCCATTTTGTGGTGAGTAGGGCTGTTACACAAATGCCTGTTTTTTTGCTTTGGTTGAAGGGGAAATTTGAAAAAGAACAGTTTAATCCAAAACACAATGGTGTTTTTTATTTAAAAGGTGGTGATTTGGGCGAAGAATTAGCCGGAATAAAATGTGAAATTTTCAACCTAAAAAATCACTTCGACGAGGAGTTTTTTGACACCAAAAAAGTTGTATATTTATCAAAAGGAAATTTTAATAATTAATGTATTGAAAATGAAAAACTTAATCAAAATCAGTTTATTTGCATTACCAATCTTATTTGGGATTTACTCTTGTGACAATAATAGAGATAATTATGACGAAATAGAAAGTATTTCTCCTTTTAAAATTGATAGTGTAAAAATAGCACAAACAGAAATGGACGTTTTTACCGTGCAAACCATCAAAACATATTCTACATATCCTAACGGTTGTACTGGTTTCTATGATTATAACTACGAAAAAGATGACCTTGATAGATATGTTACTACCTACGCCTACAAATTAAAAAATGCAAATTGCACGCAAGCAACCAGAGTAGGAACTAATGGTATAAACTTTAGACCAGAAGTTAGAGGAACTTACACTTTTAAATTTTGGAACGGAAAAGATGCCAACAATAATAATGTTTGGATAGAGAAAACCATTGTTGTAAAATAAATAAATGAGAAAACTACTAACCATTGTCTTTATTTTTCAAGCATTTTTAGCTTTTTCGCAAAAAATTGTTTGGACAGAAAATTTTAAATTAAATTGGAGTCATTTCAGATCTCCTCAAAATACGATGAAAACTGATACTACAGTTGTTAGTTATTCGTCTTGTGGTTTAAAATATACTGCTTATAAAGACAAAACATACAACAGACTTTTAATAAAAATAGATGCTACTTTCGATCCCAGTAAATCTTGGAAAAGTCCTTCTAAAACTAAAAATTTAAAAATTAATCACGAACAAGGACATTTTGACATCGCAGAATTATATGCAAGAAAACTGAGAAAGGAATTCAAAGAAAATGTAAAAACAGAGAAAGATTATCAGTTCAAATTCAAGTTAATTTATCAAATGCTTTATGGTGAATTTTTAGATTATCAGAATTATTATGACAAAATCACCAAACGTGGTACGGATACTGCTAAACAAAATGAATTAGAAGCCGAAATCAAAGGTCAGCTCAAAAAATTAGAAGCTTATAGAAACTAAATCTTGAAACAAAAATTCTTACAAAAAGTAATAACGGAAACTCTCGAAAAATCAACAGATTTATCGGGTTTTTCATTCGTTATTCCTGGAAGAAGACCTATCGTTTTTATCAAAGAAATTCTAAAAGAAAAAAATTATAATGGTATTTTACCAGAATTCTTCACCATAGACGAATATCTTAAAATTATTGCAGACAAGCAAGAAACCAAAGGAATTGCACTCTGGTTAATGGCTTATCAAACATATTCTGAAATATACAATGATGAAGATTTTTCTGGATTTTTAAAATGGTTCCCAACAGTGCAAAAAGATTGGGACGATATGAAAAAATTCCATGGAAATGATCAAGAAATTCTACAGTGGATGCTGGCAGAAGAACGCATCAAAAACTGGGGAGAAAATCTAGGTGATGAAGATGGAGCAAGACGAAAAAACCTTAATTTTTGGCGAAAAATGAATGTTTTCCTCCCGAAATTAGAAGAAAAATTAAACGAACAAAATTTGGCAACTGCAGGAATGCTTCACGAAATTGCAGAAAAAAATCTTGAAAAATTTTGTGAAAACTCTAAAAATAGAGTAGTATTCGTTGGTTTTAATGCCTTCACTCCTGTAGAAGAAAAATTAGTTAAAACCTTTTTACAATGGGATAAAGCAGATATTTATTTTCAAGGAGACGAGTACTATTTTAAAGATGAAAGGCAAGAAGCAGGTAAATTTTTGAGAGAATACAAAACTTGGAAAGAATTCAATGAATTTAGAAGTTTTAACTGGATTGAAAACGAGTTTTCTGAACCGAAAAACATTAAAGTATATGAAGTTTCTGGTAATATTGCGCAGACCAAAGTTTTGCCAGAAATTCTATCAGAAATTAAACTTAAAAACCAAGAATCAAACGCAATTAATAGCGTCTCTGAAAATGATATTGCAGTAGTTTTATTAGACGAAAACCTGCTTCCTGCAACTTTAGATTCACTTTCATCTACTGATAAGTTGAATATTACGATGGGATTTCCGTTGAAAAATTTGGCTTTTTCTAATGCAATGAAGAAGCTTTTTAACCTTCAAAAACAGTTAGAAAAAAATTCTTCATCTTATTATTACAATGATGTTTTGCCAATTTTGGAAGAATTACCCAAAAACCAAGAAGATGAAAAATTAATCAAAAATTTTGTTTCTGCATTGGAAGAAAGAAATATGGTTTATCTTTCTAAGAAGCAATTAGATGAACTTTTGGGTGGAATTTCATTTTATGATTTATTCAAAAAACAAAATTCAAAAGATTTATTAGATACTTTAATTAAATTCTGTAAAGAATTAAAATACAAAGAAATAGATGATGTGCAATACGAAAATATTTCTCATTTTGAAAAGAATTTCATCATCCTTAAAAACCAATTAGAACCACATCATTACGAAGTAAAAATAGAGACTTTAGAAGTCCTCATCAATCAACTCATTAATTCTGAAACTATTGATTTTGTAGGAGAACCATTGGAAGGTTTACAATTAATGGGACTTTTAGAAACTCGACTTTTAAATTTTAAAAACATCATTTTGCTTTCTGCCAACGAAGGAAAATTGCCTTTAGGAAATTCACAAAATACCTATCTTCCTTTTGATGTAAGGAAGCAGTTTAATCTGCATACTTTTTTAGAAAATGATGGAATTTATGCTTATCACTTTTACCGATTTCTACAAAATGCAGAAAATATCTTCCTGCTTTACAATGCTTTAGGTTCTGGTGTAAATACTGGTGAAAAAACCAGATTTATTACTCAAATTGAAATGGAATCTCACCATAACATTGAGCATATTATTATAGAAAACACTTCAGAACCCATCAATCAGGAACCAATGACCATTCCTAAAACCGAAAGTGTTTTAGAAAAATTACAAGAATGGAAAGAGCGAGTTTCGGCTTCTCATTTGGTTACTTATCTCTATAATCCTATAGATTTTTACTTAGAAAAAGTTTTGGCAGCCAAGGAATCTGCAGAAATTGAAGAAGAACTTTCTCAGAGAAATTACGGAACTTTAGTACATTATGCTTTAGAATATTTATACGGAAAAATAATTGGTAAAAAACTAATAAACAGCGATTTAGAGAATTTAATTCAACAAATAGACAAAGCTATTAATTACTCCATAGAAAAGCTAAAACATCAACCAGAATTCTACCAAAAAGGAATGAATTTCGTACACAAACAAATTGCAAAAAGGGTAGTGGAAAGTGTTCTAGAATATGATTTGAATTTATTAAAAGAAGGAAATTCTTTAGAAATTATTGGTTTAGAAAAAAAGATTGAGGATGTAAATTTCTATCTTAATGAAGAAAAGACAGATTTTGTTACTTTTTACGGTTTTATAGATAGAGTAGATTTACTCAACGGAAATCTTAGAATTATAGATTACAAAACGGCAAAAGCTAAAGATTTAAGAATCAGCGTAAAAGAAGACCGAAAAGAGACTCTTTTCTTTAATGATAAATACAAGCAAGCGCTTCAACTGTGTATTTACCAATATTGTGTAGAAAATATGTCAGAATTTAAAGAATTCAGTATTGAAACTGGAATTTGGAGTTTTGCAGAAGTGAAAAATGGTGTACAAAATGTAGAAATAAAAGATGGAAATCTAGAAGATGCACTACAATCTATCCGAAATTTAATTTTAGAAATTCTAAACCCAGAAGTTCCATTTACAGAGAAAATTCACGAAAAATGGAATTAGATTCAAAACTACTAGTCAAGTAAACATTCATTTGTCATTCCGAAGGAATCTAGATATATCTTATTTTGTAGTGTAGAGATTCTTTCAGAATGACAAAATTGAAGCTATTTAACCAAACGCATTAATTCCTGTAATATCCATACCTGTAATGAGAAGATGTACATCGTGAGTTCCTTCGTAAGTGATTACAGATTCTAGATTGGCAGCATGTCTCATCATCGGGAAATCTCCTACAATGCCCATTCCGCCGAGAATTTGTCTAGATTCTCTTGCAATATCAATTGCCATTTTTACATTATTTCTTTTCGCCATCGAAATCTGAGCAGGAGTAGCTTTATGGTCATTTTTTAGAACGCCTAATTTCCAAGAAAGTAACTGAGCTTTTGTAATTTCGGTTAAAAATTCTGCTAATTTTTTCTGTTGAAGTTGGAAACTAGCAATAGGTTTTCCAAACTGAATTCGCTCTTTAGAATACTGAACAGCAGTGCAATAACAATCAATAGCAGCACCAATAACACCCCAAGAAATGCCATATCTGGCAGAATTTAAGCAGGAGAGTGGTCCTTTTAATCCTTCGACATTGGGCAATAAGTTTTCTTTAGGAACTTTCACGTTATTAAATACCAATTCGCCAGTTTTAGAAGCACGCAAAGACCATTTATTATGCGTTTCGGGTGTTGTAAAACCTTCAAAACTGCGTTCTACAATCATCCCTCTTACTTTTCCGTCTTCGCCTTTAGCCCAAACTACGGCAATATCACAAAGTGGAGCATTGGTAATCCACATTTTAGCACCATTTAACAAAAAATAATCTCCCATATCTTTGTAATTGGTTTCCATTCCTCCTGGATTAGAACCGTGATTTGGCTCTGTAAGACCAAAAGCACCAATCATTTCACCAGAAGCTAATTTTGGTAAAAATTTACGTTTTTGTTCTTCAGAACCGTATTCAAAAATAGGAAACATCACCAGAGAACTCTGTACAGAAGCGGCAGAACGAACAGCAGAATCTCCACGTTCTAGTTCTTGCATAATCAAACCATAAGAAATCTGATCAAGACCAGCACCACCATATTCCTCAGGAATATAAGGTCCAAGCGCACCAATTGCACCTAATTCTTTCATCAAATTAGGGATATCTTCGTGATTTTGAGCTGCTTCATCTATTTGAGGCATAATAAAACTTTGCACCCAATCTCTCACAGATTGACGAATTAGTTTATGTTCTTCGGTAAGCAAATCATCTATTCCAAAATAATCTGGAATGCTTTGTAAGGGATAATAAGACATATTGAATTATTTGTCTTAAAAATAAGAATAATTTGGATTACAGCAAATTTAATTTAGAGAAGTACAAGAAAAAAATTATTGAATAGAATCAAGTATTAAATAATAAATTCAATTTAACATAATATAAATTATAGGAATTTTAT
>DDFD01000092.1 GCA_002337005.1 Flavobacteriales bacterium UBA1937
GAAGCTCGGAAACCAATCGGATGGTAATCAAAACTTGCATAACCTTTAGAAATAGATTTCAGTCTATCATAAAAATCAAAAACAACTTCTGATAAAGGCATATTAAATACCAATTCTACACGGTCTGAAGTTAAGTAAGATTGGTTTACAATTTCGCCACGTTTTTCGATACAAAGCGTCATTACTGCACCTACAAAATCAGATTTTGTAATAATGGTAGCCTTGATGTATGGTTCTTCTACCCTGTCTAGAGCAATAGGATCCATCATTTCTGAAGGATTATTAATCAAAATAGGAACGTCTGGTTCTTTTTTAGAATAACCGTAATATGAAACATTGGGTACGGTAGTAATTACGTTCATATTAAATTCTCTGTCAAGACGTTCTTGTACAATTTCCATATGGAGCATTCCTAAGAAACCACAACGGAAACCGAAACCTAATGCTGCAGAACTTTCTGGCTCGAACACCAAAGAAGCATCATTTAGCCTTAATTTTTCTAGAGAAAATCTTAATTCTTCAAAATCTTCTGATTCTATAGGATAAATTCCTGCAAAAACCATAGGTTTTACATCTTCGAAACCATCAATTGCTTCGGCAGCTGGATTTACCATCGAAGTAATGGTATCGCCCACTTTTACTTCTCTAGCGTCTTTAATCCCAGAAATAATATAGCCTACGTCTCCGCATTTAATTTCAGATTTCGGGGCTTGTTTTAATTTTAGTGTTCCTACTTCATCAGCTTCATAGACTTTATCAGTCGCCATAAATTTTACTTTCTCACCTTTAGAAATTTTACCGTTTACCACCTTGAAATAAGCTTCAATCCCTCTGAAAGGATTGTAAACAGAATCAAAAATCAAGGCTTGAAGTGGCGCATTTTCATCACCAACAGGCGCTGGAATTCTTTCTACAATTTGTTCTAAAAGTTCGTGTACTCCTTCCCCAGTTTTACCAGAAACACGCAAAACGTCTTCATATTTACAACCGATAAGGTTCATGATTTCATCAGTAACTTCTTCTGGATTAGCAGATGGTAAATCTATTTTATTAAGAATAGGAATAATTTCTAAATCGTTTTCTAACGCTAAATATAAATTAGAAATAGTCTGAGCCTGAATGCTTTGCGCAGCATCTACAATAAGTAATGCACCTTCGCAAGCTGCAATGGAACGAGACACTTCGTAAGAAAAATCTACGTGTCCTGGAGTATCAATAAGGTTGAGAATATATTTTTCTCCTTTGTATTCATAATCCATTTGGATGGCGTGAGATTTTATGGTAATACCACGCTCTTTTTCCAAATCCATATCGTCTAGCGTTTGTGCTTGCAATTCTCTCTGAGACACCGTATTGGTATATTCTAAAAGTCTGTCTGCAAGAGTAGATTTTCCGTGGTCGATATGTGCAATAATGCAAAAATTTCTAATGTTCTTCATTCTTATTTTTCAATGATTTGCAAAGATATTGATTTTAGTGGAATTTACAGAAAATAAAAAAACTTCGGGGTACATCCGAAGTTTTGTTTATTAACCATTATTGAACATCTGTTGCAGGTCCTCTACCAGGCGGAGGCCCCATTTTTTCTCTTCTTTCCATCAGTTTTTCTCTAATCTGACCTTCGTGGTCAAAAAGTTTTAAAACTTGCTGCGGACTTAATATTTTTAAGAATTTTTCGGTGTATAATTTTCTGTTGTTTAGCAATTGTAATCCTACCTCAAAACTTTGGTCAATCATTTGTTTAGCTTCTGTATCAGAAAGTTCTTGATTTCTTACTTTGTTTGGTTTAAATTTTTCTTTAATTGCTCTTTGGCTCTGGCTATACTCGCTCAACAGTTTTTTAAAAGCATCTTGTTTCTCTACAGGAATTTGCAGATTTCTTATCGCCATCATTGCTGCCGCTTCTTCCATTAGTTTTTTTCTCTGTTCAGGAGACATATTTTTAATGTATTCTCTTCGCTCTTGCGGAGACATATTTTTGAAATCTGGTCTTGGTGATTCTTGCGCTTTAATCATAAAAACTGAAATAAAGAGGAAGAAGATGTATAGTATTTTTTTCATCATTTTTTAATTAAAAAGTTCTAAATATATATCTTGGTCTGTATTTTTGCTTAATTCTTTTATTTCTTCGTCTGTAAGAGAATTAAGAAGTTGATCATAATTTAAGTCTGATGTTTTGGCAGGCGTCTTTATGCTAGATGCAGTACCAGAAGTGGCTACTGTATTGCTTACTACATCTGCTTCTTTTTGTAATTCTTTGGCAACTTGGTGCACATCTGATATGGTAGCATTATCTTGATTTTTAAGAATATTGTTTTCTTTGGATGGCGCTTTTACACTCACCAAACTGTCTGTATCTGCAGAAGTTGTAATATCTGTCTGATTGGTTTTCCATAAAAAAGTAAATCCAAAAACAAGAGCTAATGCTGCTGCTATAGAAGTTACCGCAGAAAAGTGAAGTCTAAAAACCTTGGTTTCTTTTTTTTCTTTATTTGTGGTTTGCTTTAGCACATTGGCTTGCATTTCCTCGAAAAAATTTTCTGGGACTTTATATGGAGTTTTACGTTCTAGTTTATCTAAATCAAATTCTTTCATCACTTCTATTTTTGATGGTTTTTTACTAAATTTCGTGGTTTTCTCTAATGTAATTTTCTATTTTTTCTTTGGCGTAGTGGTAGTTTGTCTTACAAGTACTTACACTCATATCTAGAATTTTACTTATTTCTTCAAAAGGCAACTCATCATAATACCTTATATTAAAAACCAGTTTTTGTTTTTCTGGCAAAGTTTGTATCGCCTTTTGTAACAGTATCTGAATTTCTTCTGCATCGTGCTCTGCATTATCTGCCACTAATCTCTGCATATGATGCTCTGCGTCTTCATCTGCTTTCTGCATTTTTTTCATTTTTGCCAATTGTTGCAAGGCTTCGTTAGTGGCAATTCTGTATAGCCAAGTGTACAATTGACTATCTTTTTTAAACTGAGCAAAATTTTGAAATGCCTTAATAAAAGTATCTTGCAAAACATCTTGCGCTATATCATGCTGCACAATAAGCCTTCTAATGTGCCAATAAAGCCTACTTTGATAGGTATCCATCATTCCGCGCAAACCTTTTTCTGAGGTTTGAGACTGAGACATCAGCATAATAATTTCGTTATCTGTGAGCTTCATTTACTGGCATTCTTATCTTTGATGATAAATTCTTTAAAAAGTTAAATCTAAAATTAAAAAAAATTTAGACATAAAAAAAACCATCGAAAAAATTCGATGGTTTCATATATTTTGAAAAAAAATTCAAATTATTCTGCTGATGCAGCTTCTGCTTCTGGAGCAGCGCCTTCTGTTTCTTCGTCATCATCGTCATCCATAACGGCAGCACCACCTTTCATAGCATTTCTAGACATCTTAACAGCAGCTACTACTGCATTGTCTGGGTGTAAGAAAGTGTAAGCTTCGTTTTTGATGCTTCCTACATACAATTTGTTTCCTATTCTAAGAGGAGTTACATCAATCACGATTTCGTCTGGTAAATTAGCAGGAAGTGCTTTTAATCTTAATTTTCTGAAAGATTGTCTTAGAACACCACCGGCTACTACACCTTTTGCACGACCGATAATTCTTACAGGAACTTCCATAACTACTGGTTTATCAGCGCTTAATTGATAGAAGTCTGCGTGTAAAATTTTGTCTGTAATTGGGTGAAATTGGATGTCTTGTAAAACAGCATCAAATTTTTTCCCTTCTAGCTCAATTACTACCGTGTGTGCATCAGGAGTGTAAACCAAGTTTTTGAACGATTTCTCAGCAGTAGAGAAATTGATTGGTTGATCACCTCCATAAACAACACAAGGAACTAATTCAGCATCACGTAGAGCTTTTGTAGACTTTTTGCCCACGTTTTCTCTTTTCTGTCCTTGAATTGTAATAGATTTCATTTATAAATATTTAAAAAAATTGTTTCAAAATTTTAGGGTGCAAATATATGAATTTTTTTTAAATGATAAACTTATCACTGATAGATTTATGTTCGTGTACCATTTTCATTACATCTGCAAAGAGTGCTGCACAACTTAATACTTTAATTTTAGAAGATAATTCGGTTTTTACTGGTATTGTGTCTGTTACAATTACTTCACTTATTTGTGAATTTTGTATGTTTTCATAGGCTTTACCAGAAAGAACAGCGTGAGTAGCCATTGCTCTTACAGATTTTGCACCATTTTTAATTAGGATTTCCGCTGCTTTACATAGTGTACCTGCGGTGTCTATCATATCATCTATCAAGATAACGTTTCTCTCTTTTACATCACCTATCAGAAACATTTCTTCCACTACATTGGCTTTTTTTCTTTCTTTATAAGCAATTACCACCTCAGCTCCTAGGTAGCCTGCATAATTTTTGGCTCTTTTTGCTCCTCCCATATCTGGTGATGCAATGGTAAGGTTGTCTAGGCCTAATGATTTTATATGGTCAACAAAAATAGTCGAAGCATAAAGATGATCTACAGGAATTTCGAAGAAACCTTGGATTTGGTCTGCGTGTAAATCCATTGTCATTACTCTAGTTGCGCCAGCAGCTGTTAGTAGATTGGCTACCAACTTAGCACCTATAGGTGCTCTAGGTTTATCTTTTCTATCTTGTCTGGCAAGACCATAATAAGGAACCACTACCGTAATATTTTTAGCTGATGCTCTTTTGGCTGCGTCTATCATAAGCAGAAGTTCTAAAAGATTATCTGCTGGAGGAAATGTAGAGCCTATAAGAAAAACTCTTCCTCCTCTTACAGATTGGTCTAAAACTGGCTCGAATTCACCATCGCTGAATTCTTGGAAATTAATCTTTCCTAATTCTTGACCGTAATGTGCTGCAATTTTTTCTGCTAAAACTTTACTGGTTCTGGTACTAAACAAATAGGTAGCTTGATCTGACATTTTTACTTTTTTTACTAGTGCAAATTTAAAAAAATAAAACCACCTGAAAAACATCAGGTGGTTTTTAAAAAATAATTTTATTTTTTATGGGAATTTAACCCCAGAATATCCATTTGGATTTAACATTGGTAACGTAGAACCATATTTATTATTAATTGCTTTCATAAATTCATTAGCAATTACTGCATATCCTCTACCTGTAAGATGTACACCATCTAGAGAGAAAGTACCACCAGTTACAAATTTTGCTGTATATCTTACTCCATCAAACTGAATTCCAGAAGCTTGAGAAAGCTCTTTCATTTTAGCATTTGCATCTACAAAAGCTAATCCTTTAGAAGAAGCTAGTCCAGCGATTATTGTATTAAATTTAGATGTAGCTGTTGTAACCTCAGCAACTTCAGTAGCATTTAGTACATGCTTATCCTCTAATGGAAAGGTAACTCCGTACTTATTAAAAGGTGAAACCGCTAAGGGAGAGGTAGGAGCACTGCCAATTACAGAAGAAGTGGTTAGTGGTATTAAATCTGCACTAGTTGCATGTCTTGCCTGGCCAAAAACTTGACCCATTAATCCTGCTTGTTGAGCATTTACACCAGCACTAACAAGAGCTGCCGTTATCTGAGTGGATAAATTGGTAAGGTTTTCGTCTTTTATAAGAAGTGGATTATTTGCTAAGCCTAATAATTGCAACCTAGAACCTTGCCCGTATGCAGTAAGAATTTGTTTTAAAGGCCCAAAAACTTGTGCATTTAAAGCCGTTACAGATGCTTGATCTAGTGGAACTGGATTATAAGGAACGGTTGTAAAAAAAGGAATTCCTGTAACATCTGGAATATTTGCTACCACACCTTTAGCTCCAGCAGAGGTAAGTGTAGTAACTAAAGCCGTATAAGCTTGTGTAAATAATGCTTCGCTAGTAATAGGATTAGTGCCATCTCCACCAGAAGTTGCGTAACCTAAAACATCATTATTCCCAATCCAAAGTGAAAAAAATGTAGGATTAATTTTCATGGCATCAGCCAAAACAGTAGTTGTAGATGATGAAGCAAATCTAACAAAATATGGATTTGCGGTTCCGTTTGCTAAACCTGCTGCACTGCCATATCCTGGTGCTACCAAATGATAAGACTTAGCACCAGGAACTCCTAAATTATATATTGGAGATTCTGGTTTATATATATTAGCAATCGTATTAGTAGCTGTTCCAGATGCTGTAACAGGAGCTAAAGCCCCAGATGCAGAAACTGCTAAAATTAATTTATTAGAAACTCCAACTGCTGGAATACCTCCTAAATTATCTGCCATTAATGGTTGGTTAAAGACAGAAGCTCCGCCAGCTAGTTTCATTTGTTGAGCAATCATAGACGGATAAGATTCATTCTGACCATCCAGATAGAGTGCCCCATCTCTATACCCAGAGGTAAGAGAGTTTCCTAATGCTACATACTTTGTAAAGTCTGCTGTACCATTTGTAACTTTTACATCTTTTACATCTGTATCGAATTCTGTATTACAACTTACGGTAAAAAGCAATCCGGCAACAGCTAAAGAAGAAATTAATATCTTTTTCATAGTTTTTTAAAATTAAAATGCATTATATGATAAACCTAGACCAAAGTACATTGCTTTAGCTTTAGCCTGTCCATAAAAATTGTAATATGCGTTCTTTACTTGTCTTGATTCTGGGAAAGAAATAGCAGCTGCTAAATCTACACCAAGTTTTCCGAATTTATATCCAATACCTCCCGTTATTACGCTTGCATCAAAAGAAGGTGTTTCTGGAATAAAATATTTATCTTCATAAGGAGACTCGTCATAATAATACCCTAATCTTCCCGCAAATTTATCAGAGAACATATACTGTGTACCAAATCTGAAAGTTTTAGCATTGTGGAAGTTTTTAGGAGTACTTAATACCGTTGGATCTGAAGGATTATTGGTTGCAATCGGTGCATTAGCAAAATCCAGAGTCAATTTATTATATCTCTCCCAACCATGATAGTTGAAATCAGCAGAAACCAACCATTTTGGAGTAACTTTATAGGTAAGACCAATAGTATATTCATCTACTAAAGGTAGTGTAGCTGTAAAACCATCTTGCCCTTGTGCATTTAATCCTAAACTAGAATAAAGAGCAGAAGAAATATTAAAAGTCGCTGTACCCTTCTTAGCCTTCATTTCTACTGGCGAACGATAAGCAATACTCACATCTAGTTTATCACTTGGTTTTAAATAGAAACCAAAACCAAAACCAGTTCCTGAAGCTTTATCATCTTTAATGTTTAATGTACCACCTAGTTGGTTAACAGCCTTATCCCAATCTACCAATCCTTTGGCATAGATAAAACTACCTCCTATTGCAGCCCACTCATTAAACTTAAATGATACCATTGGCTGAAAATAAAAACTTTTCAATTCCATTTTTTGTACCATTTCATTACCTGCCCAATTATCTGCCCATTTTACAGTACTACCAAAAGGGGTAGTTACACTAAGACCTACAGAAACCGTATTGTTTACCTTATATGCAATAGCTGCATAAAGAGGTGTGCCCAATGGATTGTCTGTTTTGAAAGATTGAAGGGTAGATAAATTTTGATATTCTACTTCGGATTTTGCACCAAATGCGCCTACTGCAACACTCAGTTTGTTGGGTATAAACGATATCCCTGCTGGATTGAAAAATGCAACACTCGCATCTTCTGCGTGGGCACTTGTGTGCGCCATAGCAAGCTGTTTCA
>DDFD01000056.1 GCA_002337005.1 Flavobacteriales bacterium UBA1937
AGCTGCTGGTTCTAGAATGCTTCAATTGATGGAGTTATTTCTCTCACAAAATTATCAAACCACCTTTCTTTCTACCGCTTCTATTTCTGAAAATAGTTTTGATTTAAGTTCAAAAAACATTCAATTCCAAAACATTGTTCTGAATGATAGCAGTTTTGACGAAATCATCAAAAAAATCAATCCTGAAATTGTCATTTTTGACAGATTTACAACAGAAGAACAATTTGGGTGGAGAGTTTCAGAACAAGTTCCTGATGCTTTTAAAATTCTTGACACAGAAGATTTACATTTTTTAAGAAGTGCTAGAGAAAGAGCCTTTAAACAAAATAAAAATCTACAAGATTCAGATTTAATTAATGATGTTTTCAAAAGAGAACTAGCGTCTATTTTAAGATGTGATTTATCTTTGATTATTTCTGAATTTGAAATGAATTTACTTAAAAATCAATTCAGAATTGATGAAAAAATTCTGCATTACCTTCCTCTTTTTACAGAAATTAAAAACTCTAAAATTCCTTTTTCGGAAAGAAAAAATTTTGTAAGCATCGGGAATTTTCTGCACGAACCAAATTGGCAAACCGTTCTTCAACTCAAGAAAATTTGGAAAAATATCAAAAATCATCTTCCCGAAGCCGAAATTAATATTTATGGAGCTTATGCTACAGAAAAAGTTTTCCAATTACATAACCAAAAAGAAGGTTTCATCATCAAAGGAAGAGCCGAAAATGTAGAAACTATTTTCAATCAAGCCAAAGTTCTATTAGCTCCAATTCCTTTCGGAGCAGGAATTAAAGGGAAATTGCTAGAAAGCATGCAATTTGGTTTGCCGAATGTTACTTCCACCATTGGAGCTGAAGCTATGCAAGGAAATTTTGATTGGAATGGCTTCATTACCGATAACGAAACCGAATTTGTAGAAAAAGCAACACTACTCTATCAAGACGAAAATATTTGGCAAAAATCTCAAAAAAACGGTTATCAAATTGCTGAAAATTTATTCAAAAAAGAACTTTTTGAGAAGGATTTTAATGAAAAGACAAATTGGATTTCTGAACATTTGAGTGAACACAGAAATGCTAATTTTCTAGGACAAATTCTTCAACATCATTCTTTACAAAGTACAAAATACCTCAGCAAATGGATTGAAGAAAAGAACAAAAAATAATCCCACAAAATTTCCGTATTTTTACACTTTCATTTCAAATGAGGCAAAAAAGCCTTCAAGAAAACCTATGGATACAGAAAATTTACAAATTCAGATAAAAACATTTTTCGGTTTAGAAGAAATTCTGGCGGAAGAAATTAAAAAACTTGGCGGAAGAAAAGTAGAAATTAAAAACCGTGCCGTAAACTGCGAAGGCGACCTTGGTTTTCTTTACAAAATCAACTATTCTGCGAGAACAGCTGTTAAAATTTTAGTTCCAATTGCCACTTTTAAAGCGTGGAACGAAAATAAATTGTACGATAAAATTTTCGATTTTCCTTGGGAAACGGTTATGAACGTAAACCAAACTTTTGCGATAGATTCTACAGTTTATTCTGAAACATTCACGCATTCACAATTTGTGGCTTTGAAAATGAAAGATGCGATTTGTGATTATTTTGTGATGAAAGAAAGACGCAGACCAGACGTTGACCCGAAAAATCCTGATATTAAATTCCATCTTCACATTGATAGAGAATTGGTTACGATTTCTTTGGATTCTTCGGGAGATCCTTTATTTAAGCGTGGTTACCGAAAAGAACAAGGAGAAGCGCCAATTAATGAAGTCTTGGCTTCGGGAATGTTGCAATTGGCAGGTTGGGACGGAAAAGGCAATTTTCTAGATCCAATGTGCGGAAGTGGAACACTTTTAATAGAAGCAGCAATGCTCGCAATGGATTTACCGGCGCAGATTTTTAGAAAGAAATTTGCATTCCAAAATTGGAAAAATTATGATTCCGAATTATTTACGAAAATCAAAGAATTTAGAATCAACAGAGTTAAAGAATTTACTGGGAAAATTGTAGGTTATGATATTGATGCAAGAATGCTCAACGCTGCGAGAATTAATATAGAAGCCGCAGAAATGGAAGACGTAATCGAAGTAAAAAAACAAAATTTCTTTGAATCTGAAAAAGATATGTTCCCGTTGTTGATGGTTTTCAATCCGCCTTATGATGAGAGAATTACGATTAACGACCCTGATTTTTACAAAAAAATAGGCGATACTTTTAAACAAAAATATCCCAATACTTTAGCTTGGATGATTTCATCAGATTTAGAAGGCGTAAAAAATGTAGGCTTAAGACCTTCCAGAAAAATAAAATTGTTTAACGGAAAATTAGAATGCCGTTTCTTGCAATACGAAATGTATGAAGGAACGAAGAAGATTCATAAATTAGAGAGGTAAAATCTCGCTGATTGAACAAATTAGGCGGATAAACTCCGCCTTACTCTTTTTTTGATTCATCTATAAATTGATACCTATCTTCTCCTTCTATTTTCATAAGTTTTAATTTATGTGGTTTTATTTTCAATTTACCATCTTCTACCACATCCTCCATCATGTAAATTTTTTCACTATATTTTTCAAATAAAATTGACATAAATTGTTTAAAAATTTCATATTCATTTTTGACTTTAATTCTTTCAAATTCGTCATTGTATGTTCTATATACTAAATCATTAGATTTTATTAAATTATAAAATAACAAATCTTTATTTTTTTCTAATTTTATAAATTCACTATTCAAAAAATTTCTTCCAATAAATATTCTTTTAATACTTTTTTCACTATAATTAAAATTACTATTATTATGTCCTTTATAATATTGATATGCTGAATTTAACTTATTAAATGGCACATCCATATCATTTTTAAATATAGTAATCCTATATTCTTTTTCATATTTCCAATCTATTGATTTCAAATTAGTTAAATATAAAATAGGAATTAAAATATCATTAATTTCAAAGCCTTTTTTAGCAATGTCTAAAATTTCAATATTGTCGATGTATTGAACTGGTCTAGAATAAACTTTTAAAACATCTTCATTTAATGTATTATTTTCAATTAATGATTCTGAATCAAACTCTATACAAAATCCGTTATTCATAGCATAATGTGCCCATAATAGAACATTATCGAATTTTTCTGTTAATGATATATTCCTAAACTGACCAGAATAGTAATAATAAATGAATTTATTTAAATTTTTAAAATTATTTTCACTTTCTAGATTTATTATAGACTTCTTATTTGAGTCGTTAACTTTTAGTGAAGCAAGTTTTAGATAAAACAATTTTGCTTTTTCAATATTTTCAAAACTATCATAACCCAAAATTTTATATGAACAATCTAATAAATCATTTAACTCTAAATTATTAGAAGCATACAAATAGTTTTCAGATAATGCCTTTAAACTATAATTATTAAGAGAATAAAATTTATATAAGTTTTTTGGAATTAAAAACTGAGAATTAACAATAACTCCATTTAATGTATATTTAAATTCTTTCTTATCACAATCATAAGATACAATTTCTTTATGCATAGTTTTTCTTTCAAAGATACATCGCTATTTATAAACTTTAAGCTTTGCTAATTATGACTATCTATTTATTTTAAAAAAAACAATAAATAATTCTAAATAATTTATCAATTATAGAGCATTTCACTATCTTTGAAAATTAAATTTTTCAAAAAATTCAATGCAAAATACAGCTCAACAATTTAGCGAAGTTATCCATCAATGCCGTGATTTGTTTTCTAAAAAATTACAAGATTACGGTGCAGCTTGGCGTGTTTTAAGACCTAGTTCTATTACCGACCAAATTTACATTAAAGTCAATAGAATCCGCACTTTACAGATGACCGATGTAAAAATGGTAGATGAACACGAAGAAGATGAATTTATTGCGATTGTGAACTACTCTATCATTGGCTTAATACAATTAGAGAAAGGTTTTTCTGAAAATTTAGACGAAGACAGAACCGAAATTCTGAAATTATACGATGATTATGCTCAAAAAGCAAAGGATTTAATGCTTCGTAAAAACCACGATTACGGTGAAGCTTGGCGTGAAATGAGGATTTCATCTATCACCGATTTAATTTATCAAAAAGTTCTTCGCACGAAACAAATAGAAGACAACAAAGGAAAAACAGTTGCTTCCGAAGGAATTGACGCTAATTATTACGATATGTTGAATTATGCGGCGTTTTGTTTGATTAAATTTTCGGAAACTAATTCCTAAATCCCAATCCCTAATTCCTAAAAGATGAAAAGAATTTTACGTTACATTATCGCCATCATCTTCATTATATCAGGCTTCGTAAAAGCTGTAGATGTGAAAGGTTTTTCGTTTAAACTCGAAGAATATTTTTCGCCCGATGTTTTTAATATCAATTTTTTAGAAAATTATGCTTTAGAAATTGCAGTTTTTGTAGTGGCTTTAGAACTGATTTTAGGGTTAATGTTGTTGATGAAAATTAAGTTAAAAACTACACTACTTTCTTTGATTGCATTGTGTATCTTCTTTGCATTTCTTACATTTTATTCGGCGTATTTTAATAAAGTTACGGATTGCGGTTGTTTTGGTGATGCTATTAAATTCACGCCTTGGCAAAGTTTCTGGAAAGATATGGCGTTGCTTTTTGGTTTGGTGATTTTATGGTTTTTGAATAAAAAATCAGATACACTCAACAACGAAAAAGGTTGTCTCAAAATGCCGTTTCTTTGGTTAGGAATTTTTGCTTCTGCTTACATTATTTATCACGGATTTGCTCACGAACCTTTGATTGATTTTAGAGATTATAAAATTGGCGTTGATATGAATGTAGAAAAACAAAAAATTGCAGCCAATCCTTCAGAATTCAAAACTTCTTACACCTTAAAAAACTCTAAAACAGGCGAAGAAAAAGTAGTAGGACAAGACGATTACGTAAACCAAAAACAATATTGGGAAGAAGGAACACCTTGGCAAATTCAGTCAGGTAAAGAAGTTTCTATTTTGGTGAAACAGGGCTACAATTCTGCTATAGACCACTTTAAATTAGAAAATGCAAACGGAAATGACGTTACCAACCAAATTCTACATTTACCGAAAGTGTATTTAGTTTTCAGTTATAAGCCTGAAAAAATGGACACATATGATAGAGACACAATTGAACATTTAGAGGCATTAACATTAGATGGCAGCAAAATATTTGGAATTTCCACAAAACCAAATGTCTTTCCATATGTAGAAAACTTAACAATGGACGGAACCGCTATCAAAACCATTGCAAGAAGCAATCCTTTTGTTTTAGTTTTAGAAAATGGAAAAATTAAAGAAAAGAAAAGCCTGGAAGATTTTTTAAAACATTAAAATTATAGATTAAAAAACTTTGCGCTCATTGCGAAAAACTTCGCGACTTTGCGTGAAAAAACAATAAATAATATGAGAAAAACCAACAAATCAATCGCTGGATATCATTTGCTGATGATACTTTCGGCAGTAGATTATAAATTTCATTCTGAAGAAGAAAAAGTAATCAGAGAATATCTGGAAGAAGAATTTCCTTTACCAATAAATTTTGATAACGAAATAGACCAAATTGCCTCTCTAAAACCAGAACAATGGAAAGAACATTTTGAGTTTCAAGCACAATGCTTTTATGATGATTCTATCGAAAAAGAAAGAGAAGAATTCAAGAAATTTGCAAAAAAACTTATCAAAGCAAACAACGTAGTTTCGGAAGAAGAACACGATTTCTATTCTTTGATGAAGTCCATTTGGAAAATGTAAGCAGTATTTGGTGTTTAGTGTTTAGATTATATGTAATGAGCCAATCTGCTAAATCCGCCAAATCACTGATTTAAAATCATTAAAACTGATGCAATTCATACCGCAATATTTCTGTAATACTTCGGAATTTTAGAAATTTGCAAAAATTTAAAATTTAACCTCAACACTTTATAAAAATGAGAAAAAACATCGTAGCAGGAAACTGGAAAATGAACAAAAATGTAATTGATGCTCAACAATTAATGGCTCAATTATTAGAATATAAAAAAGCAAATACCACCAACTGCGAAGTGTGGATTGCTCCACCTTCATTATATTTAATGATGGCAAGAGACGTTTTTGAAAACAATGAAGTAGGCGTTTTTTCACAAGATATGAGCGAACACGAAAGTGGCGCTTTCACTGGCGAAATTTCTGCTGATATGTTGCAATCTATCGAAGCTGACGGTTCTATCATTGGTCACAGCGAAAGAAGACAATACCACGGTGAAACAGACTCTCATTGCAACAGAAAAGTAAAATTGGCTCTTGATAAAGGCTTAACTCCAATTTATTGCAACGGAGAAACATTAGAACAAAGAAAATCTGGTCAACATTTAGAAGTCGTAAAAAACCAAACTGAAACTGCACTTTTCACGCTTTCTGCCGAAGAAATTAAAAAAGTGGTTATCGCTTACGAACCAGTTTGGGCAATCGGAACTGGCGAAACTGCCACTCCAGAACAAGCGCAAGAAATCCATGCACACATCAGAAGTCTTATCGCTGCTAAATACGGACAAGAAGTTGCAGACGAAATTTCTATTCTTTACGGCGGTTCTGTAAAACCAGACAATGCCAAAGAAATTTTCTCTCAACCCGATATTGACGGTGGTTTAATTGGCGGTGCTGCCTTAAAAATCGAAGATTTTTCTAAAATTATTGAAGGATTTAACTAGAAATAAGATTCAAGAACCTAGAATCAAGATAAAAGTCTGAGCCGAAAGTAATTTTCGGCTTTTTTTAATTCCTCTTTTTTCAGAAAGGGAATCTTGAAAACGTTCTCTCCTTTGAAAACAATCGACGCTCGCTTCGCTCGCGCCAAAACCAACTTCTATCGCTCCTACGGAGCTCACCTAAAATACGTCAAAATTTCCTACAAACCTTTTGCTCCTACGAAGCAAAACTCCCAAAAGCATTTCATCTCGAAAATTTTTAAGTTTTTGAAAAATTTTTGTGAGTTTTGTATTACAAAAATTAGCTCCATTTCGTAAAACAAATTCCGTAAATTTGCAAACTCGTAACCCGAATCTCGTAACTCGAAACAACTAACAAATGAACAATTACACCGAATTCAACTTCAAAATACAACCACTAGAACCTTGGAACGAAATTTTAATGGCAGAACTCATCGAAATCGGCTTTGATAGTTTCACCGAAGAGCTAGAAGGTATTTTAGCTTACATTCCAACAGATTTGGTGAACGAAGAAAACTTCAAAAATCTAGAAATTTTCAATAATGAAAACGTGAAAATTTCTTACACCTTCCAAGAAATGCCAAACATCAACTGGAACGAAGAATGGGAAAAAAACTTCTCTCCTATTAATGTAGAAGACAAAATTTTGATTAGAGCAGAATTCCATGAACCGAATCCTAAAATGGAAGAAATCATCATTCAACCGAAAATGTCTTTCGGAACTGGACATCACCCTACAACGCATTTAATGATTCAACAAATGTTAGAAATGGATTTCCAGGGAAAAAAAGTTTTGGATATGGGTTGCGGAACTTCCGTTCTTGCTATTTATGCCAAAATGAAAGGCGCAAAAGACGTTTTAGCGATTGATATTGATGAATGGTCGGTAGAAAATTCTAAAGAAAATGCAGAAAGAAACAACGTAGAACTTCGCATAGAATTAGGAACAGCAGAAAATTTAGGCAAAGAAAAATTTGACATTATTTTAGCCAATATCAATAGAAATATCCTCATTTCTGACATCCCAACTTATGTAAAAGATATGAATGAAGGCAGCGAATTATTACTTTCTGGTTTGTGCTTTTTTGATGTAGATGATATTATGCAAGTTTGCACAGAACAAGGCTTGAAACTCAAAAACAAACAACAGCGCGAAGAATGGTGCAGTTTGCTTTTGGAAAAATAAATTTCAGAAACGTTCAATTGAATTTGAACGTTTTTTTATTAACTTTAGTTTTAAAATAAAAGGCTTATTCTTTTAAATATTTCTGTGTTAAGTTTGGTGAAAAAATCTGTTTAAACACAGAGAAACAGCGATTTCATAGAGTTAATGTATTCTCGGTGTAAAACTTTGTGCAGCAGTGGTAAAATACTATAAAAATCATTAAATTTGCAATCTTACAAAATGCTGACAGCCAATTGCTGAAAGCCGAAAGCAAAAAGATATGACTTCACAAGAAATACGCCAACAGTTTTTAGATTTTTTCAAAAGCAAAGAACACCTTATCGTTCCTTCTGCTCCAATCGTTCTGAAAGATGACCCAACTTTAATGTTTTCCAACTCTGGAATGACACAATTTAAGGATTATTTCCTTGGGTATAAAGAACCAAAAGCACCTAGAATTGCCGATACTCAAAAATGTTTAAGAGTTTCTGGTAAACACAATGATTTGGACGATGTTGGTAGAGATACTTATCACCACACCATGTTCGAAATGCTCGGAAACTGGAGTTTTGGTAATTATTTCAAAAAAGAAGCGATTGATTGGGCTTGGGAATTATTAACAGAAGTGTACGGAATTCCGAAGGAAAATTTGTACGTCACTATTTTTGAAGGCGACGAAAAAGAAAATCTTGAAAGAGATACCGAAGCTTACGATTTTTGGAAAGCGCACATTGCAGAAGACCGAATCATTAACGGAAATAAGAAAGATAATTTCTGGGAAATGGGCGAAGCTGGACCTTGTGGACCGTGCTCTGAAATTCATGTAGATTTAAGAACACCCGAAGAAAAAGCAAAAATTTCTGGCTTAGAATTGGTGAATAATGACCATCCTCAAGTGGTAGAAATTTGGAATTTGGTTTTTATGCAATACAACCGTAAAGCCGATGGTTCGTTAGAAAATCTACCTGCAAAACATATTGACACAGGAATGGGATTTGAGCGCCTTTGTATGGCGCTTCAACAAAAATCTTCTAATTACGATACCGATGTTTTCACTCCGCTGATTGCTAAAGTGGAAGAACTTTCTGGCAAGAAATATACAGGAATTTTAGAAGACGAAAAAGATATTGCAATTAGGGTTGTCGTAGACCACATTCGTGCGGTTTCTTATGCGATTGCAGACGGACAATTGCCTTCTAACGGTGGCGCTGGTTATGTAATTCGTAGAATTTTGAGACGTGCGATTTCATATTCTTACCGATTTTTAGATATGAAAGAACCGTTCTTATTTGAATTGGTTTCGGTTTTGAAAAATCAAATGGGCGCATTTTTCCCTGAAATTGTGAAGCAAGAAAAATTGGTAACCGAAGTCATCAAAGAAGAAGAAAATTCTTTTTTAAAAACGATTGAACATGGTTTAGTTAGACTTGACCATATTATAAAAGATACGATTTCTAAAAACGAAAAAGTGCTTCCTGGTGCTGAAGTTTTTGAATTGTATGACACCTATGGTTTTCCTGCAGATTTATCGAGAATAATTGCCGAAGAAAAGCAATTGACCGTTGATGAAAAAGGTTTTGACGAAGAAATGGAAAAGCAAAAACAACGTTCTAAAAAATCGTCTGCTCAAAAGGTTTACGATTGGGAATTTGTGGCAGAATTACCAGAAAATTTTGTGGGTTATGATAAAACCGAAAATAACGTTAAAATCACGCGTTACCGAAAAGTTGAGAATAAAGACGGAGAATTTTATCAAATTGTTTTAGACGAAACACCGTTTTATCCAGAAGGTGGTGGACAAGTTGGCGATAAGGGAACTCTTGAAAATAACGAAGGAACGTTTGAAGTTCTGGAAACCAAAAAAGAAAATGGTTTAGTGATTTCTTTAATTAAAGATTTACCACAAAATATTTCGGGAACTTTCACTGCAAAAGTAAATATTTCTGAAAGAAAAAACACACAAGCAAACCACTCTGTAACGCACTTATTACACGAAGCTTTGAGAGAGGTTTTAGGAACTCACGTTGAACAAAAAGGTTCTTTTGTTGGTCCAGATTATTTGCGTTTCGACTTCTCGCATTTTTCTAAAATGAACGAAGAAGAATTGGCTTTGGTAGAGGAAAAAGTAAATGCTAAAATCAAGGAAAATTTGCCATTGCAAGAATATCGAGATTTACCAATTGCTGAAGCCACAGAAAAAGGAGCGATGATGCTTTTCGGAGAGAAATATGGTGACAAAGTTCGTATGATTCAGTTTGGTAGTTCTAAAGAATTGTGTGGCGGAACACACGTAAAATCTACTGGCGAAATTGGGCATTTCAAAATAATGGCAGAAAGTTCTACCGCTGCTGGAATTAGAAGGATTGAAGCGATTTCTGGGGATAAAGCCGCAGAATATTTCAAAAATTTAGAAAATCAATTGAAGGAAGTTTCTGCTTTATTAAAATCTAAAGATGTAGTAAAATCCATCGAGAAATTGTTGGAAGAAAATGCTGCTTTAAAATCCGAAGTTGAAGCTTTGAAAAAAGAAAAAGCAAAAGGAGAAATCAACGATTGGAAAAACGCTTTCGTACAAAAAGGCGACAAACAACTCTTGGTAAAACGCACTTCTTTAGATGCTGGTTCGGTGAAAGATTTGGTATTTCAATTGAAAAAAGAAATCTCGAATTCTGTAACCATTATTATTTCTGATGCAGGCGAAAAACCAATGATTACCGTTGGTGTTTCTGCGGATTTAGAAGCAAAATATCACGCTGGAAATATCGTAAAAGAACTCGCCAAAGAAATACAAGGCGGTGGTGGCGGAAACCCAGGTTTTGCAACCGCTGGTGGAAAAAATTTAGCAGGAATTGAAAATGCTTTAGAGAAAGCGATGGAGGTTTAATCTAAAAAAATAAAATATTTCTTGTCCCTTTCAAGTTTATTGAAAGGGATTTTTTTTAACAAAACATTACATTTCCCTTATGTTTTTTGTAACATTCTTATAGATAGTTTTGTCTAATTAAAAAAAACCTAATGAGACAAACTCTATCCTCTTTATTTTTATTGATTTTCGTGTTTTCTTTCAGTCAGACTCAACTGAAAATTATCAACTCTAAAAACCAAAAACCTATTTACAACGCATCCGTTTATTGTGATGATAATCTTCTTGGCAAAACTGATACCAACGGAAATTTGTCTTTCAAAACAAAATGTAAAAAAGTGGACATTCTAGCCAATAATTTCGAAAGTGAAGAAGCTGATGTTAAAAAATTAATGCAAATATCTCTGAAACCTTCCTCAGAAAAAACAGGAAACATCGAAAGAATTGTTTTGAGCGACAAAAGTGATCCGAAAGCGCTAAAAATGCTAGACGAGCTTTTGAAAAGATACAAAGAAAACAGTCCGAAAGCGCTAGAATCTTATAATTTTAAATCGTATAGCAAAATTTCTATTGATTTTGATAAAGATTCTGTGGCAACTTATCAAGATTTTATTTCCAAAAGAAATGATTCTATCAAAAAAATAGAAAATAGAAATCTGAAAAAACAAACCGAGAAAAAAAAGAAAGATTCTCTGGCAGATGATGATTTGACCACTATGGTGCAAAACAACCAATATTTCCTTTGGGAAAAAGTTTCGGAGTATAAATATTCTCAGAAATTCGGAGAAAAAACCAATATTATAGACAACAGAATGTCTGGTTTTCCTAATCCTATTTATGAAGCATTGGCACTTAATATATCAAATTTAAACCGAATTCCGAGGCAAATAAGACCCGAAAACAGGAAAATTTATAACTATTATCTTTCTGATACAATTTCTCTGGACAATAGAAAAACTTTTGTGATTAAATTCAAAGAAATTAACAACAAAGGCAAGCAAAATCCTAGAAAATTCAATGGTAAAATCTATGTAGATGCCGAAAATTTTGCTCTCAAAAAAATAGAAAGCAGCAGCAAAAAAGCAAGCGAAGGAAATGGTATTTCGGTCTGGAAACCTATCAACAACAAATGGTTTTTAGATTATGAAATTCTTAAAACAAGAATGGGCAACCAAACTTTTACTACAGGAAAATCTAACGATACCGTAAAAGCAGGACAAAACCCCAAAATGAACAAAAAATCCTTTGGCAATTACCTTTTTGTAAAAAATCAATATTTTGATTTTGAAATTAACAAAGAACAAAAATCAGCCGATTTTAAAGGCTATGCGCTAGAAGTAAAAAATTCTGATGGAAGTCAACTACAAAAATACAGGACAGATAGTTTAACCACCAGAGAAAAAGGAACTTATGTTAAAATAGACAGCCTAGTCAAAAAATATAATTTTGACAAAAAAGTGAGCTTTTTTACCAATTTAATGAAAGGAAACCTCCGTTATAAAATGATTGATTTTGACCTTACTAAAATTTTTAATTACGATAAATATCAAGGTGTAAGATTAGGAGTTGGTGCAAAACTCAACGAAAAATTTAGTAAAACTTTTTCGCCTGATGCCTATTTCGGGTATGGTTTTAGAGACCACACTTGGAAATATGGCGCAGGTTTAGACATGAAACTTTCAGAAAAAAGAACTTCCATTTTTAGAGTAGATTATTCTGATGATGTGTATGCTGCTGGTAGAATAAACACTTCACTTTGGGATAATCCTATGAAATTGAAAGACTTAGGAATTGATTTGTACAATGCCAATTTTTATCAAAGTAAAAAATTCGGAGCTTCGTTTTTATATGATGTTTCTAATAGTTTGACTGCAAAAATCGCTTTAAACCACGAAAATCAAAAAGCACTTTTTGATTATCAATACCAAAATTCAGGAAACCAATTCAAAAATGTGAGCACTACTCTATCTTTGAAATATTCTCCAAACGACAAGAATATGATGACACCAGGCGGAAAATTAACGTATGAAAAGAAATTTCCCCAGTTTTTCTTGAATTACGAAATAGGAAGCAAAATGTTTGATGGCGAACTCAACTATCATAGATTAGATGTTTTGGCAGTTCATCAATTCAGAAGCAAATTAGGTATTACCAATCTTAAAGTTTTCGGTGGAATTTCTTCTGGAACCGCTCCTATTTGAAAAAATTTTGAAATTACTGGGCAAACTGATGGTTCATCAGAAAAATGGACTTCAAAAATCAATACACCTTCTACTCTAGGTTTTGTGACCATGCCTTCAGGAACTTTCTATGCAGATAAATTTGTGAGTTTACAAGTTTCTCAATATTTACCTTTCAGGTTCAAAACATTGGGAAAAAGCTATTCTAACATAGAATTAGAGTACAAATCTGCAATAGGAAATTTCAAAAACAGTGCAGACCATCAGTTCAATTTCCGAGTGTTAGATCATAATTATCAAGAAGTTGGCTTAATTTGGAACAGATTTTTGGGAAGAAGATTTGATGTAGGCTTTTCTTATAGATTAGGTTATTATCAAACCTCACAGTTTAAAGATAATTTCGGTTTACAAATCAGATTGGGCGGATTTTAAACTTAAAAACCACATCATTTCGGAGGAAAATTTCCTTCGGAATGATATTTCTTTACTTCCACAATCCTAATTTTTTATTTCTGGCAGATTTTTCTGCTTGCGTAAAAATTTCTACAAATTTCACATTTGGCGGGAACGTAGCAACCACCGCAAAACCATTTTCTACTAAATATTGATTGAGAAAAACGCCATTTTCTAAATAAACATAAGCCAAAATTCTTCCGTATCTATCCGTTTTTTGAACATCAAATGTTAATTTTACTTTTTTGCTTTTAAGAAGATTGGTTACAAAAACTTTCGCTTCTTTCCCGAAATATTCTTTTCTAAATTTCTTGCCAACGTTATAACTTTCTGGCGCATCTATACCTATTAATCTGATTTTGAATTTTTCAGAATTTTCTGTTTTTACATAAAAAGTATCCCCATCAGAAATTTTAGAAACTGGGTAAAAAATGTTTTCTTTGAGTTGAGCATTAAAAAAGATAAAGGTAAAAGTGAAAAGTAGAATTAATTTTGATTTCATTTGGCAAAACTAAAAATTTTAACAAGAAAAACACTAGAACTAAATACAAATAAAACCCTATTTTTGCAATTCTAAAGATTTTAGTTTTGATTACAACAGACCAACTTAAAGATACACAAAAACGCATCGAAGATTTATATAAATTTCTTCAAATCGAAAAGAAGAAACTAGAAATAACCAACGATGACGAAAAAACGGCTGCTCCAGAATTTTGGGACAACCCAAAAGAAGCCGAAAGTTTCTTGAAACAATTGCGTTCCAAGAAAAAATGGGTTGAGGAATACGAAGAAATCAATACTCAGTTTGAAGATTTGCAAGTTTTGGTAGAATTTGCCAAAGAAGACGCAGACTCTGAAAAAGAACTAGACGAACAATTCCCAGAATTGGTAGAAAAAATAGAAAATTTAGAATTCAAAAATATGCTTTCTAACGAAGGTGATGAACTTTCTGCCGTTCTTCAAATTACAGCGGGAGCTGGTGGAACAGAATCTTGCGATTGGGCTTCTATGCTGATGAGAATGTACCAAATGTGGAGCGAAAAACAAGGTTACAAAATCCGTGAACTGAATTACCAAGAAGGTGATGTAGCTGGTGTAAAAACCGTAACTCTCGAAATTGACGGAGAATATGCTTTTGGTTATTTGAAAGGCGAAAACGGAGTTCACAGATTGGTGAGAATTTCACCGTTTGATAGTAATGCAAAGCGACACACCAGTTTTGTTTCGGTGTACGTTTATCCTTTGGTAGATGATTCTATAGAAATTAACATCAATCCTGCAGATATTTCTTTCGAAACGATGCGAAGTTCTGGTGCAGGTGGACAAAACGTGAACAAGGTAGAAACGGCAGTTCGTCTTCGTCACGCTCCTACAGGAATTATTATTGAAAATTCTGAATCTCGTTCTCAGCTTCAAAACAAAGAAAAAGCGATGCAGCTCTTAAAATCTCGTCTCTACGAAATGGAATTAGAAGAAAGAATGAAAGCCAGAAACGAAATTGAAGCCAATAAAATGAAAATTGAATGGGGAAGCCAAATCCGAAATTATGTAATGCACCCTTATAAATTGGTAAAAGATGTACGTTCTGGACACGAAACTTCTGATGTAGATGGCGTAATGAACGGAAATCTTACTCCATTTTTGAAAGCATTTTTAATGAATGAAGGAACTGCGGTTTCTCAAGATGATTTTGACTTATAAATTATAGGATTTTTACAATATTTTACCGTAATTTTGAATAAGAAATAACCAAAAGTTGTTTCTTATTTTTTATTTATAAAAATCTCAAATTACAATGAAAAAGTATTCTATTTTTCTTCTATTCTTTTGCTTACAATTTGCATTTGCAAAAGTTACACTTCCAAAATTTTTCTCAGACAATATGGTGTTACAACGCAATAAACCAATTCCAATTTGGGGATTTGCGAATGCTGGAGAAAAAATTCAATTAAAATTTAAAAATCAAGTTAAAAATACCATTGCCAATGAAAAAGGCCATTGGAAAATCACACTTTCTCCAGAGAAAGAAGGCGGACCTTTTGAAATGAAAATTTCTGGTGAAAATACCATTTCTATTAAAAATATATTAATTGGTGAAGTTTGGCTTTGTAGCGGACAATCTAATATGGAATGGAATGTAAAAAATTCTAATGACGCCGAAAAAGAAATTGCAGATGCAGCGAAATATCCTTTCATCAGACAAATAAAAGTAACAAAAGCCATCAATTCTTTGCCTCAAAATGACATTAATGGTGGAGAATGGTTGGTAAATAACAGCGAAAACGTACAAGATTTTACAGCAGTTGGTTATTTCTTTGCCAAAAAATTATATCAAGAACTGAAAGTTCCTATCGGAATTTTGAACATTTCTTGGGGCGGAACTAATATTGAAACGTGGATTGGAAGAGATGCTTTTGAAGGAAGTGATGATTTCAAAAATATGATTTCTAAGATGGAAAAGGTAGAAATGTCTGAATTCGAAAAAACAAGCTACCAAAAACAACAGTCATTTTTAGAAAAAGTGCAAGGTTTTGGTCCAAAATCAATCAAGTTTGAAGATTTTATTTCTCCGAATTTCAATGACGAAAAGCTTCCAGAAGTTTATGCTCCAAAAATCTGGGAAGAGCAAGTTTTGCAAGTTTTTGACGGTGTAGTTTGGTATCGCAAGAAAATAAATTTAACCAAAGAAGATTTGGCTGTTGATGCAACTTTAAATTTATCAATGATAGATGATGCAGATGTAACTTACGTAAATGGTGTAGAAGTAGGAAATACCAACGTTTTTGACAAATTTAGAACCTATAAAATTTCTAAAAATGTATTAAAAGAAGGCGAAAACATCATCGTTATCAAAATTACTGACACTGGTGGCGGTGGCGGAATTTGGGGCGAAAAAGACAAAGTAAACCTTCAATTATCAAACAGAACCATCGATTTATCTGGAACTTGGAAAATCTACGCAGACGAAATTAGAAATGTAATTTCAGAAAACGAATATCCAAGTTTGGTGTATAATGCAATGCTAAAACCTGTAATTCCGTATTCTATTGCAGGAGTTCTTTGGTATCAAGGCGAATCTAATGCAAGCAGAGCTTATGAATACAGAAAATCTTTTCCGCTTTTGATTGAAAGTTGGAGAAAAAATTGGGGTTATGATTTTCCGTTTTATTTTGTGCAATTGGCAACTTTTGGTACGAATGGAGACAGCAATTCTGGAAGCGATTGGGCAGAACTGAGAGAAGCTCAAACTTTAACTTTAAATCTAAAAAACACAGCAATGGTAGTTACCACCGATGTTGGAAATGCAAAAGATATACATCCAAGAAATAAAATAACGGTTGGAAACAGATTGGCAAATATTGCTTTGAAAAAAGTTTATGCCAAAAAATTGCCGAATATAGAAAGTCCGGTTTATCAATCGATGAAAGTTTTGGGTAATAAAATTGAGATCACTTTTAAAAATTCCAATACTGGATTTTTAGTAAAAGGAAAAGAAATTGCAGGTTTCGAAATTGCAGATGAAAATCAGAATTTTGTTCGCGCAATTGCTTTAACTCAAGGAAATAAAATCATTGTTTTTTCAGATAAAATTAAAAATCCAAAAGCAGTAAGATACGGTTGGAAAGGTGATGATTCCGAAATTAATCTTTTCAGTAAAGAAGGATTGCCTGTTTCGCCATTCAGAACAGATGATTGGAAAACGATAACGAAAGATGTTCATTATCAATTGAAATAAAATAATAGAGGTCACCACTTAATTACATATCTGAAAACTTTAATCTCTCGCTGATTAATCAGATTTTGCAGATATAAAATTCAGCATCTATTCATCTGCTGAATCAGCTCAATCCGCGAGAGTAAAAAAACAGATGAAAAAACCTTTTAAATTTAGAATTTAGGGATATGAAGTTATCTTGTGACCTCTGTAAAATAAAAAAGGAAGTTTAGAAATTTAAACTTCCTTTTTCTTTGAAAAAAATATTTGTTTGATGAGCGGAATATTTGCCAAAATAATAATTCCCCAAATCATTAAATCTAAATTTTCTTTTACCCATTGAATTTTCCCTAGATTATAACCGAGCAAACCGATTACACCAACCCAAAGAAAAGCACCAATTACACTAAAAGTAAGAAAAGTAGAATATTTTACCTTGGTAGAACCACATAAAAAAGGAACAATGGTTCTTACAACAGGCACAAAACGAGCGATAATAATAGAATTTTTACCATTTTTATCAAAAAAATCTTTCGCTTTTTGGATGTGACTTTTCTTGATAAAACGATCTTTGTCACTATTCATAATATAATCTCCGAAACGTTTTCCTACGTAATAATTGACATTATCACCTAAAATCGCCGCAAACATAAGCAATGGAATTACAATCCAAATATTAAGAGATTCTTCTTGAGCCAAAAGTCCTATAGTAAAAATCAATGCATCACCAGGAAGGAAAGGCATTAAAAAAGAAGCTACAATAAGACCTGTCTCTGCAAAAATAATCGCAAAAAGAAAGACATAAACCCAATTGTTGTATTTTTCTATAATAGAAAGTAATACTTGATCAGGTTTTGAAACAAAATCAATGATAAAATTCCAAATGCTTTCTAACATTTTTATTTCTTTCTTTTAATCGCCTTAAAGATAATAGGTAAAATTGAAACAAAAACAATTCCTAAAACAAATTTTTCAAAATTTAATTTCACCCATTCTATATTTCCTAGAAAATAGCCTAATAATGTGATTGATGAAACCCAAAGTATAGCTCCTGAAATACAGTACAATAGATAAGTTCTATACTTCATTTCACCAGCTCCCGCTACAAAAGGTGCAATGGTTCTCACAATCGGGATAAATCTCGCCAAAATGACCGTTTTACCGCCATTTTCCGCAAAATATCTTTCGGTTTCTTCGATGTGAGATTTTTTTAGGAATAGAATTTTTTCTTTAGACTGAATGTAGTCTCCAAACTTTTTACCAATAAAATAATTGACATTATCTCCTAAAAGTGCAGCAAAAATAAGCAATGGAATAACGGTGTAAATATCGATTTGTCCTGTAGTTGAAGCAATTAAACCTACCGCAAAAAGTAACGAATCTCCTGGTAACAAAGGCACTACAACAACACCCGTTTCCACAAAAATCACCAAAAATAAAAATAAGTAAATATATACTCCGTAATCTCTAATAATCTCCGTGAGTACAAGTAAAGGATTCCCTAAAAATTCAAGGAAATAATGTATTAAATCCATCTATTCATCTATATTTGACAAAGATAATATTTAAAAATAAATTCTATTGTTAAAATATTCTAAAATCCTATAATTAACCAATAAAAACCTTCAAGTAATTTTTGTAATTTTACCGAATGATTTCTCAGAAAACCATAGACAAAATATTTTCAACTATAAGAGTTGAAGAAATTATTGGCGAATATGTTCAACTGAAACGAGCTGGCTCTAACTTCAAAGGTTTGAGTCCTTTTCACGATGAAAAAACGCCAAGTTTTGTGGTTTCTCCGAGTAAACAAATCTGGAAAGACTTTTCATCAGGAAAAGGTGGAAGTGCCATCACTTTTTTGATGGAAATAGAAAATTTTACTTATCCAGAAGCGCTAAGACACGCTGCCAAAAAGTACGGAATTGAAATTGAAGAAGACAAAGTAGAATATTCTGAAGAGCAAAAAAAGGCGCAAACCGAAAGAGAATTGCTTTACAAAATTCACGAAGTTGCCAATACTTTTTTTCAAGAAATTCTTTGGGAAAACGAAGAAGGAAAAGCAATCGGACTCTCCTATTTCAAAGAACGTGAGTTGCACGATGACATCATCAAAAAATTTCAACTCGGATATTCCCCCGAACAAAAAGATGCGTTTACCAAATATGCCTTAGAAAAAGGCTACGAAAAAGAAATTTTAGAAAAATCTGGAATTTCTATTTTCCCAGAAAATACACCAACTGGTGTCGATAGATTTCGTGAACGTGTCATTTTCCCAATTCATAGTTTTTCGGGTAGAGTTTTAGGTTTTGGAGCAAGAATTTTAAAATCCAATGTAAAAACTGCGAAATATCTCAATTCTCCAGAAACCGAAATTTACCATAAATCTAACGTTCTCTATGGTCTTAACCAAAGTAAACAAGCGATTTCTAAACAAAATCTTTGTCTTTTGGTAGAAGGTTATATGGACGTAATTTCGCTCCATCAAAGCGGAATTGAAAACGTGGTGGCAAGTTCTGGAACAGCACTTACCACAGAACAAATAAAACTCATCAAACGTCTCACCGAAAACGTAACCATCCTTTTTGATGGCGATGCAGCAGGAATTAAAGCCAGTTTCAGAAGTATTGATATGCTGCTTGCAGAAGGCACAAACATAAGAGTGGCACTGTTTCCTGATGGTGATGATCCCGATTCTTTTGCAAGAAAACATCCTAGAGAATTTGTAGAAAATTTTATAAAAACCGAAGCTAAAGATTTCATAGATTTTAAGGCAGAAATTTTATTAAAAGAAGCGCAAAACGATCCGATAAAAAAAGCTGAAGCAATAAGAGATATTGTAAAATCTATCGGCTTTGTGAGCAATGCTTTGAAGCAAGAGATTTTCATCAAAGAAATTTCAACCAAATTTGAGCTTTCAGAACAGTCGCTTTTTAATGAATTAGGCGTTCAGAAACAGATTGTTCAGCAACATCAACCAAAAGAGAAAAAGGAAACGCAAGTTGTAAAACTCGAAAAAGTTCAAGAAGTTTTAGTAAATGTAAATCCGCTTTTGGTTTTAGAAGAAAAATTAGTTGAGCTGATGCTAAAATATGGAGATTACGTTCTTGATAGACAAACTCCAGAAAATGAGGCCTATCAAATCACGGTAATTGAAGAAATTATCAATCATTTAGAAGAAGATCAATGCGAAATTATCTCACCAATTAACCAAAAAATTATTGAAGAAATAAAACTAGGAATTGCACAAAGCGAACTTCGTTCTGGTAACTTTTTTATGACTTTGATGGACGAAAATATCGTTTCCAAAACAGCAGATGCTTTAGTAAATCCTTATGAAACAAGCAATTGGGAAAAACACAACATTTATTTCAGTAAAGAAGAAGAATTGGTAGATAGAATTGTAAAAGATGTCGTGATAAGATACAAAAGAGAATACATCATTAAGATTATCAATGATTTAAAACAACAAATCAGTGAAGAAAACAGCGAAGATGCTTACCGAAAAATCATAAGTCTCACTCAATTAAAAAATAAAATAGACCAAAAATTATATCGTATTTTGTGACACTTTGGCTAAATTTGTAAAAAGGTACAGACTTTGTCTGTTTCAATATAAATAAGAATAAAATATTATTATGGATATTAAAAAAGATTTCAGAGATTTCTCTGTAAAACATTTAGGGAACAGCGGATTAGCAACAGATCAATATATGGGAACATTCAACCCAACTAATCTCACGCCTTACATTATGGAAGAACGAAGAATGAACGTAGCTCAAATGGATGTTTTTTCTCGATTGATGATGGATAGAATCATTTTCCTAGGAACTGGGATTGATGACCAAGTTGCCAATATTGTAACCGCTCAATTATTATTTTTAGAAAGTTCAGATCCTTCTAAAGATATTCAGATTTACATTAATTCTCCTGGTGGAAGTGTTTATGCAGGTTTAGGAATTTATGACACGATGCAAATCATCAAACCAGATGTTGCCACCATTTGTACAGGAATGGCAGCAAGTATGGGAGCCGTTTTGTTAGTTGCTGGCGAAAAAGGAAAACGTTCTGCACTTAAACATTCTAGGGTGATGATTCATCAACCAAGTGGCGGAGCTCAAGGTGTTGCAAGTGATATGGAAATTAATTTAAGAGAGATGCTAAAACTCAAAAAGGAATTATATGACATTATTTCTAACCATTCTGGACAAACTTATGAATGGGTAGAAAAAGCGTCTGACAGAGATTATTGGATGACTTCTACCGAAGCTAAAGAATTCGGAATGGTAGATGAAGTTTTAGAGAAAAAATCTTAAAATTTTAGAAAATATTATATTAAAGAACGTGCTTTTTAGTGCGTTCTTTTTATTTTTGTAAAATGAAAACCATCCAAATAAAAGCCAACGACTTTTTTGAATTTATAAAAATAAAAGACACCTCAATGTGGGAAATTTTCTCACAAATGATAGATGGCGCAGAAAAAGAAATCATCTTTTTAGACGAAGAAGAAAAAGTACTTTTCATTTACATTCTTCCAAAAAATTTAGAAAAATTAGAAGAAGACCGAAAAATTTTTGCCAAAGAATATGCTGATAAAATATCTGATTTGAATTAATAAAAATATATCAAGTAAAATATTCATTAAATAAAATACTAAATCATTATATAGAAGTATTTTTATATTTTTTCCCTTTTTACATTATAAGTTTAGTTGAAACCACCCATAAATTCAAAAATACAGTTATCGTTTGTCAGTATATTAGTTTAGCTTATATTACATTAGTAATTATTTCTCTTGTAAAAGGTCTTATCAAATACAGAAACAAAACTTTTATAAAACTAGACTCAGAAAAACTTCAGATAGCAAATAAGATAATCAACAGAAATAAAATAGTTTCTATTTCTCTTTTTACAAAAATTGCAAATTACACTTATTGGTTTGCTGCACATCCTGAAAAAAGAAGTTCTAAGAAACACTACCTGAATATTCATTTTGAAAACAAAAATCAATTATTTGATTTAGAACATAATTTTTCCGAATTTGAAACATCTATTATTTTTGAAAATCTTCAAAAGCATTTCAATAATAATTCTTTAAATTCGTAAAAACTTTTTGATATGAATTTAAAGAAATCCCTTCTAGTATTAAGCATTCTAACTCTTAATATCCTAAACGCACAATCTTACAAAAAACCATTAGTTTCTGCCATTAAAGAAGCTGACCTTAAGACAGATATGTACCAAATGGCTGCAGATCAATTTTGGGGAAGAGAAGCAGGAACTTTAGACGAACTAAAAGTATCAATGTGGTTTGCCGACAAAATGAAAGAAGCAGGAATGAAACCAGCTGGTGATAACGGAACTTTTTTTCAGTTTTTTGATATGTATCGCCATCAAGTTTCGCCGCAAAGTTCTGTAAAAATTGGGGATAAAAATCTAAAAATTTGGAAAGATATATTGGTGCAAGACGTTACCGATAATAATTTTACCGCTCCAATCTTATATTTAGGAAAAATAGAACCACAAGATTTAGCTTCTAAAAACATTGCAGGAAAAGTAGTTGCACTTAAAGCTTCAGACCTTAATGTAGCAAAAGAAATGACCCTTTTTGAAAGAAGATATCCCGGTTTTATAAGAACCAAATATTATAAAACCATTTCTCAATTAGGAGCAAAAGGCATTATTTTTATTACTGACGATATTTCGGATAAAAGCTGGGTAGAAGTTTTGCCACAAATGACTAGAGGAACGTACGGTGTAGAAGGTTTGAGAGAAAAAGTAGATGTAGGAATTCCCGTTTTTTGGATTAAACAAGAAAACGAAAATTGGGTAAAAAATAATCCTGAAATTACCTTAAATATCCAAACCGAAACCTATAAATATCCATCAGTAAACATCATTGGAAAAATAGAAGGAACTAACCCTAAACTTAAAAACGAATATGTACTATTGAGCGGGCATCAAGATCACGATGGCATTCGTCATCCTGTAAAAAATGATACCATTTATAACGGAGCAGACGACAATGCCAGTACTTGTGTCGCAATTTTGGCAATGGCAAGAGCCTACAAAAAACAACCTTCTAAACGCAGTATTTTATTCGTAATTCACGGTGCGGAAGAAAGAGGTTTGCTAGGTTCTCGCTGGCACGCTGCTCACCCTGTAGTTCCAAAAGAAAGCATTGTAGCAGTACTAAACGGAGATATGATTGGAAGAAATGATAATAATGAAGCCGCTCTTTTAGGAAGCGACGCTCCTCATAAAAATTCTGAAGAATTGGTAAAAATGGCTCTTGATGCTAATAATGAAAGTACAAAATTCAAATTTTTGAAAGCTTGGGATTTACCTGAACACCCAGAATATTTCTATTTCAGAAGTGATCATCTTCCGTATGCAAAAACTGGAATTCCTGCTTTATTTTTTACAAGTGTTTTGCATTTCCAGTATCATACACCACAAGATGAGTCGGAAAATATCAATTTCAAAAAATTATACAAAATGACGGAATGGATGTACAGAACTTCTTGGAAAGTAGCCAATGAAGCAGAAAGACCGAAGTTGATTAAAGATTTTAAATTAGAGAGATAATTCCTAAATGGGAGAGATGTTGAGTGGGAGAATTGTAGAATGGGAGAATTGTAAAGTTTCAAAAGAAAATAATTTCAATGGCAATTATTAAATATCATACAGAACTTAAAGTGTATCAAAAGTCTTTTGAGGTTGCTATGGAAATTTATAAAATCTCTTTCCAATTTCCGAACGAAGAAAAATATTCATTAACTGATCAAATTAGGCGCTCTTCTCGTTCTGTTTCCGCAAATATTTCTGAAGCTTGGGGAAAAAGAAGATACCCTAAATCATTTGTCTCAAAATTGACAGATGCAGAAGGAGAAGCAAGAGAAACCCAAACTTGGTTAGAATTTTCTTATAAGTGCAATTATGTAGAAGAAGAAAAATTTAAATATTTTAACGAAAAGTATAATGAAATCATTGCATTGCTCATTTACATGATTAATAATGTAGAAAAATGGACAAATTTCAGCTCAAAAAAATAAAATTTCTAGAACTCTCCCATTCTCCGATTCTATAACTCTCCCACTAAATTTCTCGTTTCAGCAACATCGTGAACTCTTAAAATTTTCGCACCTTTTTCTAAAATTTTTCGGTGTAGATTTTGGGTTTCTTCGTTAATTTCAGTTGGGAGTTTTCCTAGAGGTTTATAGATGAAAGATTTTCTAGAAATCCCGATTAATAAAGGATATTTTCCAAAACCGATGTATTCTAATTCATCAATCATTTTGTACTGATCTTCAATGGTTTTCCCGAATCCAAAACCAGGATCTAAAATTACATCATCAATTCCTAATTGTTGTAACTCATTAATTTTCTTTGAAAAATCAAAATTCAGACTTAAAATTATATCTTCATATTTAATTTTTTCGTGCATTTTTTGATAAGAAGAATTGCTATGCATTAAAATATAAGGCAGTTTGGTTTCCGCCACCGTTTTCAGTAAATTTTTATCAAAATCACCTCCAGAAATATCATTCACCAAATCAATTCCTTCATCAAACCCAAATTTCACCACATCAGCATAAAAAGTATCCAAAGAAATTAACGTTTCTGGAAATTCTTTCTTCATTAAAGAAATTACATTTCCTATTCTTAAGATTTCTTCTTTGGCAGAAAGAAATTGGGCATTCGGACGAGTAGATTGTGCACCAATATCAATAAAATTTGCGCCTTCTTTTATCATTTTTTCGGCTTGTAAAAGTGCCGATTTTTCATCATTAAATTTCCCTCCATCCGAAAAAGAATCTGGCGTGAGATTAAGAATTCCCATGATTTTTGGGGAAGATAAATCGATAAGATTTCCTCTGCAATTAATAGAAAAGCTAGGAAGCTGGAAGCTAGAAGCAGGAAGTTTCATTTTGCAAATTTATAGAATTTCTAGGTTTAAATTGATTCAAATCAGTTTGAAACCACTATTTTTGTGTTATGCAAAAAACCATATCCATTATCATCGCAATATTCAACAGAAAAGACGAATTGTTCGAGCTTTTGAATTCTCTTATTGCTCAAACTGATAAAAATTTTGAAGTGATTATTGTAGATGATGGTTCGTCTGTAGATTTATTGCCAACGGTGGAAACGTTTAAAGAAATACTAGAAATTCAGTATTTCAAAAAAACAAATTCTGGACCAGGACTTTCTAGAAATTATGGTGCAAAAAGTGCCAAAAATGATTGGTTGGTTTTTGTAGATTCAGACGTGATTGTAGAGAAAGACTACATAGAAAACATCAAACAAAATCTAGAAAAAACAGATTGTGCAGCTTTTGGCGGTGCAGATAAAGCGCACAAAGGTTTTAATATTTTACAAAAAGCTATCTCCTACTCTATGACTTCGGTTTTTACGACCGGCGGAATTAGAGGCAGTAAAAAAGCGGTGACTAGATTCCAGCCAAGAAGTTTTAATATGGGCGTTAGCAAAGATATTTTCCTAAAAATTGGTGGTTTTTCTGAAATGAGAATTGGTGAAGATCCAGATTTATCAATGACAATTTGGGAAAATGGCTACCAAACTGCTTTTTTTGACAATATTGGTGTGTATCACAAACGCAGAACAGATTTAGGGAAATTCTCTAAGCAAGTATATCAATTTGGTTGCGCAAGACCTATTCTCAACCAAAGACATCCTAATTATGTAAAACCTACTTTTTGGTTTCCAACTTTATTTTTGTTGGGTTATGTTGCAGGATTTTTAGAATATTTCCTTCTTCACAAAGGTTTTGTATTGGCCTGTTATGGATTTTATACTTTTGTAGTTTTTTTCCATGCGTTGCTTTTAACTAAAAATTTAGCTATTGCAGCACAAGCCATTATTACCACTTATATCCAAATGTTTTCTTATGGGTATGGATTTCTAGAATCTTGGATTAAGCTAAACATTCTCAAAATGAAACCGGAGAATGCTTTCCCGAAACATTTCCATAAATAAAAAATACAATTATTGGCATAATTTATGATGCGTTTTTCATTAAAACAATTTATGAAAAAAAATTTATTAAAATTTTCGATTGCATTTGGTCTATTCCTATTTAGCTCTCAATTCTTTGCTCAAGACTTAGAAACACTTAAACAACAAAAAGAAAGTCTAAAATTAAACACCGATTTAATCGAAAAAAAAATTGACTTGTTAAAAGAACAACAAGATAATTCTAAAATCAAAGAAAAAGTAGAAGGTCTTAATAATAAGTCTGATAGAAAAACAGATAATTTTTCTTCCTCAGACAGCCCAGAATCTACTGCCAAGGATGCAAAAAAAACAGCTAAACTTCTAAAAGAAACCCAAAGTGCAAATAAAGATTTAGCAAAAAGCAATGATAAAATTATTGATTTGGAGGCAGACATCAAAAAAATAGAATCAAAACTAGAGAAACTAAAATTTTTAGTTGAAATTAAAGAAAAATAACAATCCTACATCCCAATTTATACAATTGGGATTTTTTATTTCTTATTATTGATAATACATCTATTTTAACTAATTTTGCAGAATGAGTTGGTTCGAAGATTGGTTTAATACACCATATTATCATATTTTATACAAAGATAGAGACTTTGTAGAAGCAGAAAATTTCATTACAAATCTTACAAAAGAATTACAACTTCCCACAGAATCCAAAATTATAGATTTGGCCTGTGGTAAAGGGCGACATTCGGTTTTTCTGCATCAATTAGGATACGAGGTTCTAGGCGTAGATTTATCCGAAGAAAGTATTTTGCATAATAAAAAATTTGAAACTTCTACTCCACATCATTTGACTTTTAAAGTTCATGATATGAGGAATGAGCTCTATCCTGAAATTACTTTAGAAAAAGTAGATGCCGTATTTAATCTTTTTACCAGTTTTGGATATTTTGATGAAGAGGAAGATGATCGAAGGGTTTTCCAATCGGTAAAAAATGCTTTAAAAAAAGATGGAATTTTTATTTTAGACTTTTTGAATGAAAAATTTGTAAAAAACACATTAGTTTCAGAAACTGAAATCAACAAAGGTGGTATTGATTTTAAAATCAATAAAAAAATAGAAAAAAACTACGTGATAAAAGATATTTATTTCGAAGATAATGGCAAAAATCACCACTATTTTGAGAAGGTAAAACTAAGTACTTTAGAGCAAATTAAAGCGTTGGCAGAAAGTTGTGGTTTTGAAGTAATCAAAATTTGGGGAAATTATAATCTTGACAATTTTGATAGAGAAACATCACCTAGATGTATTTTTAAGTTTAAAATTCAAAATTAAATGAATTAAATCTCAAATTTGAAATAGTAAATCTAAAAATGATTATAACATTACTTATATTAAGTGTAATTATCGGTGTTTTTTTAGGGAAATTTTTCGGAGGAAACGAGAAATTTGCGAAAAATTTATTGGTTCTAAGTGCTGGATTTCTGATTACAGTGTGTGTGATAGAGGTATTTCCTGAAGTTTATTCTTCTTCGGATCATAACATTGGGATTTGGATAATTGCTGGCGTTTTGCTTCAGATGATTTTAGAAAGCTTGACCAAAGGTTTTGAACACGGACACTTCCACCATCACCACGAAGAGAAAAACATTCTACCTATAGCACTAATGTTTGGGATGTTTATCCATGCATTTTTAGAAGGCATACCATTGGCTAATATTACAGAAATTAGTTCTCCTTATTTATTAGGTATTGTTTTTCATAATTTACCCATTTCATTTATTCTAGGAGCTTTTTTATTGGGGCAAAAAAATGCTCCGAAAACTTCTTGGATTATTGTATCTATTTTTGCTTTGGCATCACCACTCGGAATGTTTTTTGGTGATTATTTTAATCCTAATTTACAGAATTACTTTTTGGCATTGGTAGGTGGTATTTTCCTTCACATATCTTCGGTAATTATTTTTGAAAGCAATAAAAATCATAAAATGGATTGGTTAAAGATACTGCTTGTAATAGCTGGAGTTGGTCTAGCCTTAATCAATCATCTTTTTCACGGACATTAAAAAAAAATATTTAATAAAAAAAAACTCTTGAAATTATATTTTTCAAGAGTTTTTTTTTATTAATTAGTCTTTAAATAATTAGAATTTCCAACCAACTGTTACAAAGAAATTTGTTTTGGTGTTTTTCACTTCAGAAACAATACTTGTAGAATTATCTACACCATCACCATTAATTACAGAAAAACCATTATCGGCAGTAACTGCGTACTCGCCACCGAAGAAAGGATTATCATAAGTTGCGGTAATATTTTGTACACCTGCATCTACATAAAATGATTTAAAATCATATCCTAAACCACCTGCCAGAGTTTTTCTTTTTCCTAAAAAGAGTGAACTGTAAGAATTAGTACCCGAAGTTCCTGCCGAATTAAAAGATTTAAGAGAACTTGTATCAAAAGGGTTAGATTCTATACCATAACCACCTCTTAATCTAAAACCTAAAACTCTATATTCTGCACCAATTCTAAGATCTGAAGTATTTTTATAATCAGAAGAGAAATAATCGTTTAATTGTTGTTCTGCTGGACCTTCTACTTTATACTTTGGCTTTGTAACACCTAAAGTATAATCAATATTTACAGCAAAATTTTTGCTAGCAACCAAAGCTCCACTCAAGGTAAGTTTCATAGGCGTGGTTAATCTTCTGGTCTCATCAAAAATATCAGAAACCCAAGCATCACTACTATTTTGTCCGTACTCTGTGTATGTTCTAGTTAAATTCCAAAAAGTAGGCGATTCAATAGCTGCTCCTAATCTTATATTATTATTAATTTTACCAATAATACCTACTGAAGCCGAGAAACCATTAGATGATTCTCTATAAGGTGTATATTGCTTATGATAATTGGCATATTCTCCTAGATTTTGCAATTGCAACTGAAAAAAATCTGATTGCTCTAGTTCTGCAGTTTTAAAATTAAGCCCTGCTCCTATGTAAATTTTATTATCATAATTACCACCTAATGACACATTAAGGTTAGAAGCTGTGCCTGTTCTATCATAAGCATGACCATTATAAACCAAAAAATCATTTACAGTGCTACCACCAGAATCATATTGTACAGCTTCTTTAATACTATTATTACCAGGAGTCTGCACATAATCTTCCAGATTTTTTGTACTATAATTGAATGCTAAATTTACAAATCGCCAAGGTGAATTAGTATTTGTTTCAAAAGAAACCACTCCACCTACTTGCCCTAGATTTGTATTATTATATGAAGATTCAAAACTTTTCCCGAAAAGATTTGAATTATTTTTGTTTCCTTGTACTGCCAATGTAGCAGAAACGTCTCCTGTAATAAAAACACCAGTTCCAGCAGGATTTACTGTAATTGCAGATAAATCTCCTCCTAAAGCTCCCATAGAACCTGCCATAGAATTAAATTTAGCTGTTCCTCCGAAATTAGAGCCTGAGTAAACTTCAGCAGTATTTTTTATTACAGATGCATCTTGAGCATAATACATAGCTCCTAAAGATAAAAATGCAACTAATGAAATTCTTTTAATCATATTTAATGAATATATTGTTATCAAATTAATTTTTAAATTTTATCTAAAACCGCCAGATCTGAAACCGCCTCCGCCGCCAGAACTTCTCATTCCGCCACCAGATGAGCTGCTTCCTCCACCGAAACCACCAGAGTTTCTGAATCCATCATTTCTAGGAGGTGAATAAGATGGTTGTTGAGATGGTGTACTTTCTGTTCTTCTAAAACCTCTATTAGGTTGTTGACCTTGATTATTAGAAGAGTTATTAGAATTAGGAGAACCAACACCACTTCTTCTGAAACCATTATTATTATAATTTTGGTTTGATGGATTATTGCCTACACTATTTTGATTTCCAAAACCACTTCTTCTGAAACCATTGTTATTTATATTACTTTGGTTGGATTGATTTTGATTTGGAGAAACTCTATTAAATCCACTTCTATTGATCGTATTAAATCCTGTATTATGTCCTCTTACAATAGAATCTACACCACTTCTTTTATAATTAGCAGGTCTTCCCCAATATCCTGGGTATCCACCTCCCCAACCCCAGTAACCTGGGTAATAATAACCACCTCCATAGTAAGAACCCCAATAAGGACTATATCCATACCAAGGATTTCCCCAGTTCCAGCCTGCATTCCAGCCCCAACCGTAACCTCCGCTCCATCCCATACTCCAACCTGGATACCAAGAATTCCAGCCAAAACCTAAACCTACATTCCAACCGCTGCCCCAGCCGTAATATCCGCCCCAACCATAAGGATAGCCCCATCCCCAATTATTAGAATAATAATTAGTTTCTGAGCCTGCATAATTACCCCAATCCGATTGTGAGCCATCGCTCCAATCTTGGTATTTGTTTTTCTGAGCTTGAATATTTTGCTGGTTTTGTTCTATAATGCTTTCAGAATTATCAGTATATGAATAGTCTTCACCTACTGCATTTGTATCTTGCATAGTAACACCTACAGGTATTACATCTTTGTTTGGATCATAGTAAACACCATCGGTTTCTGTATATCCTCCCATCTGTGCTCCACAGGAAATCAAAAGTAAGCCGCCAGATACAGCCAAAACACCTTTTGATTTAAAAATCTCTAGTAAGTTTTTATAAGTAGAATTTTTCATGATAGATGTGATTAAGTTTATTTATATCTTTGCAAATATTAATACCAAAATTATACCAATTGCACGGTATATTAAAAATTTAATCAAAAATACGATTTATCATTAGATTGACTAGCAAATAAAAAGTTAAAATTTAATTAAAAGATGGCAAAATTAACAACAAGGAATGAAGATTACAGTAAATGGTATAACGAACTTGTAGTAAAAGCAGATTTAGCAGAAAACTCAGGGGTTAGAGGTAGTATGGTGATTAAACCCTACGGTTATGCAATTTGGGAAAAAATTCAGGCAGAATTAGACAAAAAATTCAAAGAAACTGGTCACCAAAATGCTTATTTTCCGCTCTTCGTCCCGAAAAGTTTATTTGAAGCAGAAGAAAAAAATGCTGAAGGTTTTGCCAAAGAATGTGCAGTTGTTACACATTACAGATTAAAAACAGACCCTAATAATCCTCATAAATTAATTGTAGATCCAGAAGCTAAGTTAGAAGAAGAACTTATCGTAAGACCTACGTCTGAAGCTATTATCTGGAATACTTATAAATCTTGGATTCAATCTTACAGAGATTTACCAATTCTTATTAATCAATGGGCTAATGTTGTTCGTTGGGAAATGAGAACCAGACTTTTCCTTAGAACTGCAGAGTTTCTATGGCAAGAAGGACATACAGCACATGCAACCAAAGAAGAAGCGATAGAAGAAACCGAAAAAATGCTAGAAGTGTATGCTGATGTGGTAGAAAATTTCATGGCAATTCCTGTAATTAAAGGATTTAAAACACCTACCGAAAGATTTGCTGGTGCAGACGAAACTTATTGTATAGAAGCCATGATGCAAGATGGTAAAGCTTTACAAGCAGGAACTTCTCACTTTTTAGGGCAAAATTTCGCTAAAGCTTTCGATGTGAAATTCACCAACAGAGAAGGAAAACAAGAATTTGCTTGGGCTACTTCTTGGGGTGTTTCTACCAGATTAATGGGAGCTTTAATTATGACACATTCAGATGATTTTGGATTAGTACTTCCTCCGAAATTAGCACCAATTCAGGTGGTAATTGTTCCTATTTTTAAAGGAGAAGAACAATTGGCTGAAATCTCTGTTGTTGCCAATGATATTTTTGACAAATTAAAAGCGAAAGGTATTTCTGTAAAATACGATGATAGAACAGAATACAAACCAGGTTGGAAATTCGCAGAATATGAATTAAAAGGTGTTCCTTTAAGAATTGCAATGGGAGCTAGAGATTTAGAAAATAAAACGGTAGAAATTGCAAGAAGAGACAATCTTACCAAAGAAGTTCGTTCTTTAGAAAATCTTGAAAATTACATCGAAGAATTATTGATAACTGTTCAGAATGACATCTACAAAAAAGCAGAAAATTACAGAGAAGAACATATTACTAAAGTAGATTCTTACGAAGAATTCAAAAAAGTGTTAGAAGAAAAAGGAGGTTTTATTTCTGCACATTGGGACGGAACTGCCGAAGAAGAAGAACAAATAAAAAATGAAACCAAAGCTACCATTAGATGTATTCCTCTTGATGCAAAAGAAGAACAAGGTATATCTTTAGTTTCTGGAAAGCCTTCTAGCAAAAGAGTTCTTTTTGCTAAAGCTTATTAGAAAATAAATAATTTTTCATTTTCTCAATTCTAGAAGATTTTAAGTAAAGATAAATCTTTTAGAATTGAGATTTTTTTGTTGTAAACTTTTTGAATCAGAATTATTTACTACCTTTATTTTCTCGAAATAATAAACTAATTATTATGTCATTAATAGATATTCTAAAAAGTAAATTTTCCACAGAAACTATTTCTATAATAGCAACAGACCTTGGCGAAAGCGAATGCAATGTTTCTAAAGCGGTAGCAATTATTATCCCTTTAGTGCTAGGACATTTGGCTAAAAACTCAAAAAACAAAGTCATTCTAGATGCTATTTCGAATAATGGTGAAAATGGTTTTTCCTTGAATCTAGAAAATCCTTCTTCAGAAAATTCCTTTGCTAATTCTATAAATTCAATATTTCCCTCTCTGCAATGCAATAAAATTTTAAATTTAGTTTCAGAACGTTCAGGAGTTTCTACACATAGTGCTCGATCAATTCTGATTTTAGTTATAGAATCAACTTTAAACAGTCTAAAAATTATATCAAAAAATCAAAATATCGAAAATAATGAAGCTTTTTCAAAAATTTTAGACGACCAAAAAGCACTAATCCCTTCTATATTACCTGCCAACATATCTCTTAGCGATATTGATTTGAATGATTTAATTAGTGATAATGATAAGAACGAAAATACATTATCTGATTTTCATCTGCCGCAAGAAGTAATCAAAATAGAAAATGAAAAAGAGGTCTCAGAAATAAATTCGCCATCAAAGAAAGAAGAAAAAAGCTTTTGGAATTGGCTTTTGCCTTTAATTTTACTCGGCATATTATCTTGGTACTTTTGGAAAGTCTTCGAAAAACAAAACCAAACAGAGAAAATAAAAATAGAAAAACAAAAATAGTTTATTTAAAAAATACACCTAACCGCTTATAAACGAAGCGGTTTTTTTGTGAAAATTTTTGAAATAAGAATTATTTAACTATATTTGTTAGACTAAACTAACATTTCAGAAAAAACAAATGAAAAAACCTTGGCAAAAAGACCGTCAGCATAATTCACTTCCAGAAGTATTCTCATCTATCAATGTGCCTATTAATGGTAGTTTTTGGAAAAAACTTTTGGCTTTTACTGGCCCCGGATTAATGGTTGCAGTAGGATATATGGATCCTGGGAATTGGGCTACTGATATTGCTGGTGGAGCTAAATTTGGTTATACTCTACTCTCAGTAGTTTTAATTTCAAATATTTTTGCTATGATATTGCAACATTTAGCTGTAAAATTGGGCGTAGTTGCAGAAAGAGATTTGGCACAAGCATGTAGAGACCATTTTCCTCCTGTTGTTAATTTTTTCCTATGGATTTTCTGCGAAATTGCCATTGCAGCCATGGATTTGGCAGAAGTTATAGGTTCTGCCATCGCTTTAAATTTACTTTTCGGAATTCCTTTAACTTGGGGAATTGCTATTACCGTAGCAGATGTTCTGCTAATTTTAATGCTTCAGGCAAAAGGTTTCAGATGGATAGAAAGCATCGTAGCTGGTCTTATATTTATTATTTTAGCATGTTTCGCTTACGAAATTATTATTTCTAAACCAGACATTTTCCCTATTCTTAAAGGTCTTATTCCTCAAAAAGAAGTAGTAACCAATCCTTCTATGTTGTACATAGCCATCGGAATTTTAGGCGCAACAGTTATGCCTCATAATTTGTATTTGCACAGCAGCATAGTTCAGACAAGAAATTACGCCAGAACCAGCGAAGGAAAAAAAGAAGCCATTAAATTTGCGACTATAGACAGTACATTTTCTCTATTTTTGGCATTTTTTATCAATGCCGCTATTTTAATTGTAGCAGCAGCTACTTTTCACACTTTGGGGCATCACGAAATAGCAGATATTCACGATGCACATAAAATGCTTGCCCCAATTCTAGGAACAAGCTTGGCTAGTATTGTTTTTGCCGTTGCATTATTAGCATCTGGTCAAAACTCTACTTTAACAGGAACTTTGGCAGGTCAAATCGTAATGGAAGGCTTCTTAAATATCAAATTAAAACCTTGGTTTAGAAGATTAATTACAAGACTCTTTGCAGTAATTCCTGCATTTTTTGTAGCACTCTGGTACGGTGAAAAAGGAACTGCCGAATTATTGGTTCTTAGTCAAGTAATTCTATCTATGCAATTGAGTTTTGCTGTCATTCCTTTGGTAATGTTCACGAGTGACAAACTTAAAATGGGAGAATTTGTAAACAAAACCACACTAAAAATCATTGCTTGGATTATTTCTGCCATAATTATTGTACTTAATCTTTACTTGCTTTTTCAAACTTTTACAGCAAAATAAATGAAAAAAGCACTTCTTACCCTACTTTTTGCCAACCTTTTGTTTTCCCAAGAAGCAATTCAATTAGATAGACCAGACCAAACAGAAACGGTTTTTGTAGTTCCTAGGAATTATCTACAACTAGAATCTGGCTTTATGTACGAGAAAACCAACGAAACAGATAAGCACTTTCACCTTCCAACCATCCTTTGGAAATTTGGTTTGAATGACAAAGTAGAACTAAGAATAATTACAGAATTCTCCAAAACCATTACCAATTCAGAGAACACCTATCAATTGCAACCTGTAAGTTTAGGTTTCAAAACTGCATTAATAGAAGAAAAAGGCATCATCCCAAAAATTTCTTTCATAGGAAAAGCCGAAATCAGAAAAAGTGAAATCTTACAGAGAAAAACCGTCATTCCTGCTTTTAGATTTACTTTTCAAAATAACATCAATGACAAAACCTCGCTTGGATACAACCTCGGAATTTTTTGGAACGAAGATTTGCAAGAAACTTATCTTTACACCTTTGCTTTAGGAAAAACCATCACTCCTCAACTTAATTATTTCATAGAAATGTACGGATTCATTAGCCCAAATTTACCTGCCGACCACAGAATCAATGGCGGTTTTACCTATCTTGTGAATAAAGATTTTATGCTAGATACCTCCGCCGGAATCGGGCTTTCGGAGAAATCTGCAAAATATTTCATCTCTCTCGGAATATCTTATCGCATTAAACTTATTCCATAAAATTATTAGAAGCCGAGAACCTGCTTTCCGCTATTACTCCTCGTTCCATCGCTTTCATAAAAGCCAACGCTTACTGCGGGGTAACCGCTGTAATCAGGGCTAGTTACAATCAGATATTTTAAGAAAACTTACCGTAAAATAGAAAATTTAGTTCATATAAAAATTAATTGTTTTGACACCCAAACTTCGCTTCGCTCAGACACCTCTCTGTAAAAAACTAAGAACTTTAGACATTAAATTTAAAACTTTTTCTGCCAATATTTCCTAAAATCATTTTTGGCAAATACTTTGCCTTAAAACAATAGAAAAATTCAGCAAAATGGAAGAAAACAAAGAATTACACGAAGAAAATCTAAATACTACAGAACAAGAAACTCAGCAAACTGAAGAAAATGTTACAGAAAATGTGACAAAAGAACCTACCACAGAGGAACTTTTGGCAGAAGAAAAAGACCGTTACATTCGTCTATACGCAGAGTTCGAAAACTATAAAAAAAGAACCTTAAAAGAAAAAATGGAGTTTGCTCAGTATGCCAATACTGAAATGATGATTTCTATGCTTGCTGTACTAGATGATTTCGAAAGAGCCATCAAAGAAATTGCTAAAAATGGCAACGAAGCAGACCTTAAAGGTATAGAATTAATTTACCAAAAATTTAAAAATAAATTAGCAGAAAAAGGCTTAAAAACTTTAGAAGTAAATGCAGGAGATGATTTTAATGTAGATTTCCACGAAGCAATTACCCAAATTCCTGCCCCTACAGAAGAATTAAAAGGTAAAATTGTAGATGTAGTAGAAACAGGTTATCAACTTCACGATAGAGTGATAAGATTTGCAAAAGTAGTTACAGGAAATTAATTTTTTGCTGGATGCAGGAAGTCAGAAGTTGAATGAAATAAAATTTCAAAAAAAAACTTCAACCATCCATCACCCATCATCTAACAATAATAAAAAATGTCAAAAAGAGATTATTACGAAATACTAGGCGTTTCAAAATCAGCCAGCGCAGACGAAATAAAGAAGGCTTACCGTAAGTTAGCCATCAAATTTCACCCAGACAAAAATCCGGGAGATAAATCTGCAGAAGAAAAATTTAAAGAAGCTGCAGAAGCTTATGAAATATTAAGCGATAATGACAAACGCGCTAGGTATGACCAATTCGGGCACGCTGGTGTAGGTGGAGCTGCCAGTGGTGGCGGTTTCGGTGGTGGCTTCGGTGGCGGAATGAGTATGGAAGATATTTTCTCGCAATTCGGAGATATTTTTGGTGGTCATTTTGGTGGCGGATTTGGTAGTTTCGGCGGTGGCGGAAGACAACAACAAATTAAAGGTTCTAACCTGAGAGTAAGAATTAAACTGAACTTAGAAGAAATGGTAAATGGCACTACCAAAACCATTAAAGTAAAACGCCTAAAACTAGCTCCAGGTGTTACTTCTAAGACCTGCCCTACTTGTCACGGAAGCGGCGCTCAGATTAAAGTAATGAATACAATGTTTGGGCAAATGCAAACCCAAACTACTTGTGGAACTTGTGGCGGACTAGGAAAAGTAGCAGATAAAATACCTGCTGGTGCTAATGCAGAAGGTCTTGTAAAAACAGACGAAGAAGTAAGCATCAATATTCCTGCTGGTGCTAGAGATGGTATTCAGCTCAATGTAAGAGGAAAAGGAAATGATGCCCCTTTTGGCGGAATTCCGGGAGATTTATTGGTCGTTATAGAAGAAGAACAAGACCAATCTATAAAACGTGAAGGCGATAACCTGCACCAAGAACTATACATTTCCTTTGCAGAAGCTGCCTTAGGTACTACTAAAGAAATAAATACTGTTGGCGGAAAAGTAAAAATTAAAATAGATGCTGGTACACAATCTGGCAAAATTCTAAGATTAGCTGGCAAAGGTTTACCAAGCATAGATTCTTATGGTAGAGGTGATATGTTTATTCACGTAAATGTTTGGACTCCTCAAAAATTAACCAAAGAACAAAAAGAATTCTTCGAAAATGCCATTGCAAAAGGAGAAATGCAAGCTGAACCATCTGGTAAAGAAAAATCTTTTTTTGATAAAGTAAGAGATATGTTTAATTAACAGGTAACTATTGCTATTAGCAATTTACGCTTAATTTAATGATATTTAAAACCATTCCAAAAAAATCTGGAATGGTTTTTTCATAATATTTCTGAAAATATTTAGTTTTTAGAATATGAAGTTTCTTTTCAAAATAGTCTCCTTTTTCGCATTGGGTTTATTCTTAAATTTTATGATTAAGACCGAAGATTTAATGCTTTGGAAAAACAACAATTCCTTACAAATCAATGACTTTAAAGCTATTCAAAAAGATACCGTAAAAACTGGTGGAAAAAAATTTTTAGGTGCTATTAGCTCTATCTCCATCGAAGTTCTTACCACACAAAAAAATAAATTTACCACTCCGAAAATGGTGGTAAAAAATTGCTTCCACAGAGACCAATCTTGGATGATGGTAAAAAATGCATATGTATTACAACACGAGCAAATTCATTTCAATATTTCTGAATTATATGCCAGAAAAATAAGAAAATCTGCAGACAGCCTTGCCAGAAAAAACGTAACCAATCTGCAAACCTATAGAGATATTGTAGAACATTGGGAAAAGAAAAAACAAAAGGCAAATGACCAATTTGATGCAGAAAATGAAGATTATTTTTTAGTTCTGGGCAAAGAAATTCTTTTTAGAAAAAACCCAAAACAAAAAGAATGGTTAGATAAAATTAATGTCGAACTTCAAAAATTAGACATTTATAAATATGAAAATAGTTTATAACGAATAAATATTTTTCAATTAAAAATTTTAATCATTTTTTAAGTAACATTTCCGTAATTTAGCAACTAACTTTAGAGAAAAATAAAGAAAAATGCTACAAGCTAAAAATGTTTCTAAAACGTATAACGCTGGAAAAAAAATAGCGCTACAAGATTTCAGTATAGATGTTCCGGCTGGTTCAGTATATGGACTTTTAGGCCCTAATGGAGCTGGTAAAACCAGTTTTATTCGCATCATCAATCAGATTACACAGGCAGATACTGGCGAAGTTTTTATCAATGGAGAAAGACTTAATCCTAATCACATCAAAGATATTGGTTATATGCCCGAAGAAAGAGGTCTTTATAAAAATATGACCGTTGGCGACCAACTCCTCTACTTCGGAGAACTGAAAGGAATGTCTAAAAACCATGCACTAGAACAAGCAAAATATTGGTTTGACCAATTAGAAATAGACCATTGGTGGAAGAAAAAACTGTCTGAACTTTCTAAAGGAATGGCACAGAAAATACAGTTTGTGGTAACGGTACTTCATGAACCCAAATTATTAATTTTAGACGAACCTTTCTCTGGTTTTGACCCTGTAAATGCCAACTTGGTAAAAGACCAAATTTTAAAATTAAAAGAGCAAGGAACTACCATTATTCTCTCTACACACCGCATGGAAAGTGTAGAAGAAATGTGTGATAGTGTAGCTCTCATTAATAATTCTAAAAAAATTCTGGACGGAAAAATCTTTGAAGTAAGAGAAAAATTCAAACAAAATCTTTATAATATTGTTTTGTCTGAAGTGAATTCTGAACAGCTTGATGCTTTAAAAAACAAATACAATTTCCGAGATGTAACAGACAAACACGGTCTTATCTCTTTTGATTTGAGTTACAACGAAGATCAAAATGTTCTCTTAAATGACCTGATGAAAATCGGAAAGATTAGAAGTTTCGATGAAAAAATCCCGAGTATGAACGAAGTTTTCATCACGGCAGTCAGTTCTCCGCAATCAGCAATCGGAAGTTAATAATTATCAATTTTTAAAAAAAGGCAGAATGCTAATTGCAGAAAGCCGAAAGCAAAAAAATGAAAAACATCTCTATTATAACCAAAAGAGAATACCTTACCCAAGTTAAGAAAAAATCTTTCCTAATTCTCACCATGCTTGCTCCACTTCTATTGGCAGGTTTTATTGCATTAATTACTTTTATGTTTAAAGCCAATGAAACGCAAACCAAACTGAGCGTAATAGATAAATCTGGAATTTTCAGTACTCAACTAAAATCTGACAAAGACATAAAATATACCTTCGTTTCTGCCGACACTGAGAAATCTCTATTAGTAGCTCTCAAAAATGTAGAAGATATGGATGGCGTTCTCGTAATTCCTGCAAATACAGATAATAATCTGGATATTTTAGAAAAAAACAGCAAACTCTATATCAATAAAAAAATAGGTTTTGATGCACAGATGAAAATTTCTTCTCAACTTTCTGAGGTCATCAAAAAGGAAAAAATCAAGAAATTAGGTCTTACAGAGGGGCAACTCTCAGCATTAGACCAAAAATTTATGATAGCCACAGAAAATGTGGTAGATAAAGCCAAACAAGACGATAATTTTGCATTTGGAGTAAAATCTGTGATGAGTATGTCTCTGATGTACATTATCTTTATGTTTATTATGATATATGGTGTACGTGTAATGCGCAGCGTGTTAGAAGAAAAAAACAACCGTGTGGTAGAAATCCTAATTTCTTCGGTAAAACCATTTGAATTAATGATGGGCAAAATTTTAGGAGTAACTTTGGTTGCACTTACGCAATTTGCAATTTGGATTACAATGTCTGTGGTTGCTGCCAGTATTTTTAACAATAATTATACGCCTACTATTGCCCAAAATGCAGATAATCCAATGGCAAAAATTGGTGGAATAAAAGAAATGCTAACTTTGGTTTTCCATAATTTATTAAGCCTAAATTACGGTATGATTATTTTTGTATTTATTGCGTTCTTTTTCTTAGGTTATATTTTTTACAGTTCTATGTATGCTGCTATTGGTTCTGCCGTAGATAACGAAACAGAGACTCAACAATTTACCATTTTTGGTATTTTACCACTTATTTTAGGAATGTACGGAAGCTTTAGTATTATGAATAATCCTGAAGGACCTATGGCGTTTTGGTTGTCTATTATACCTCTTACATCGCCAGTTGCTATGGTAGCCAGAATACCGTTTGGTGTACCAGTTTGGCAGATTGTACTTTCGATATTTTTGTTGGTGGTTTTTACTTTAGGAATGGTTTATATTGCAGCTAAAATCTACAGAGTAGGAATTTTGATGTATGGAAACAAAGCTACTTTTAAGGAACTTTGGAAATGGATCAGAACGAGCTAGGAAATAAAATATTCAAGAATTAATAAATTAAAATCGTTGCAGTGATGTAGCGATTTTTTTGTTAAATTAGTGGGAAATTAAAAATGCAAGAATAAAATGACTTTAAAAGAATCAATTTTATTAAGCTTAGAAGAAATAAATAAGCCTTCTACTTATTTAGATATATACAACCATATTATTAAAAAAAAATATTTCGATTTTGGAAATTCTAAAACTCCATATTTATCTGTTTCAGGAATATTAACAGATTTTATTCAAAAAAACGATTCAAGAATTAAAAGAATAAAAATTGACGGAAAAACATATTCTTATTATTTAACTAAAAATGAAAAAAATATTGGTTTAGAAATTTTAACTGGAGATTCAAAAACTCTAATTGAAATACCAAGTAAAAACATTAAATTAAAAACATTTGAGGAAAGAGATTTACATAAACTATTAAGCAGCTATCTCAAAAACACTGAAACTTATTCCAAAACTATATTTCACGAACAATCTAATGGAAAAGATAGTAATCAGATATGGACACACCCAGACATGGTTGGAATTAAATTTTTAAGTCTTCAGTCAAAAATAAGTCAAAATTTTTTAAAATCAATTAATAGAGTAGATACTTTCAAAATAAGTTCTTATGAAATAAAACGTGAAATTAATAGTGACAGCGAGTTAAAGAAAGCATTTTTTCAAGCTGTTTCAAATTCTAGTTGGGCAAACTATGGATATCTAGTCGCATTTGAATTTAGTGATAGCTTAAATGAAGAAATGGCAAGATTAAACCAATCATTTGGAATTGGAATTATTGAGCTTAATGCCAATCCTTATCAAAGTCAAATTTTATTTCCGTCTACTTATAGAGATTTAGATTTCAAAACAATAGATAAACTATGTAAAATGAATAAAGAATTTGAAAAATTCATTGAGCAAACAGAAAAATTAATGACTGCTAGCGAAAAATATTTATCTGGAGCAGAAAAAGAATTAGAAGAATTTTGTGACAAATATTTTTCAAATGATACAGAATTTGAAAAGTATTGCAAAGAAAAATATATACCAATTGAAGAATAAATTATAAAACTTATGCAAACCTTAACCACCGTCCTCGTTTCATTGGTTGCTCTAGAACATCTTTATATTTTGTATATGGAAATGTTTGCTTGGGAAACTTTGGGCAAGAAAACATTTAAAGGTTCTTTGCCAGATGAACTCTTTAAACCAACCAAAAAACTAGCAGCCAACCAAGGTCTTTACAATGGTTTTTTATCTGCAGGATTAATCTGGAGCTTTTTGATAGAAAACCCAGAATGGAAAACCAATGTTCAGATTTTCTTTTTGGGATGTGTAATTGCAGCTGGAGTTTACGGCGCAGTTTCGGCTTCTAAAAAGATATTTTTTGTACAGGCTTTACCCGCAATTTTGGCATTGATAGCCGTATTATTACAATAAAAAACTCAAGAAAAAATTCTTGAGTTTTTGTTTATTAGTAAATATTTAATTTAATATAACATTTTAAAATTTCAGTATCAATTTCCTATATTTAATCAAAGATATAAGAAATTCCCCCAGAAACTACGTGTTGTTTTTTGTTTTTGAAACTGTTAGGATCTTGTGGTTCTTTTCCTTTTAAATCTGGCAAAGTATCTGTAAATCCGTAATCAAATCTTGCAAAAATTTCCCATTTTCTTTTATAACTGAAACCTAAACCACCAGAAAGTGCAAAATCAAAAGTTGCTGTCTTTCCAAATTGATCTGCAGTATAAATTGCCTTGCTAGGATTTTTAATATTTTGGCTCATTGCAAAACCAAATCTAGGTCCTAACTGACCAAAAAACTCTGATTCTGCTTCAGAAAAATAAGCTTTAAAATAAACAGGAACGCTCAGGTAGCTACTTCCATATTTAGTGCCATTATCTCCGTTCTCACCAGCTCCTAAGTATTCTACTCCTGGCTGTAGATAGAACATATCATCTCCACCAACAGGGATAATTGCAAATGCACCTGCAAAGAAATTAACTCTGGCAGATGAAGGATTATGAGCATTTTGTACTCTAGAATAAGTAGGCCCAGCTGTAAGACCAAATCTTGTAGAGCTAAAATCTATCTGTGCAAAATTATAAATAGAAGCAAAAACAGATAAGCTAAGTGCAATTTTTTTAAAAGAATTCTTCATTGTGTTTTTATTTAAAAATAAAACTTCATAATAGAATGTATTATGAAGTTTTATAAATTATGTTCAAAGATAGAAAATTATCCTAATACTTTAGCAACAGTTTTACCAATATCCGCAGGAGAATCTACTACATTTATTCCGTTTTCTCTCATAATGGCCATTTTGGCTTGTGCGGTATCTTCTGCACCGCCTACAATAGCACCAGCATGACCCATAGTTCTACCTTTAGGTGCAGTTTGACCTGCTATAAAACCAACTACTGGTTTTGTAGAACCGCTTGCTTTGTACCATCTAGCAGCCTCAGCTTCTAGAGAACCACCAATTTCACCAATCATTACTACTGCTTCTGTTTCTGGATCATTGATGAATAATTCTAAAGCTTCCTTGGTAGTAGTTCCAATGATAGGGTCACCACCAATACCAATAGCCGTAGAAACACCATAACCAGCTCTTACTACTTGATCTGCTGCTTCATAGGTAAGTGTACCAGATTTAGAAACGATACCAACTTTACCTTTTTTGAAAACGAAACCTGGCATAATACCAATTTTGGCTTCGTCTGAGGTGATGATTCCTGGGCAATTAGGCCCGATTAATCTAGCACCTTTATCTTTGATATATTCTTTTACTTTTACCATATCAGCAACAGGAATACCTTCTGTAATACATACAATTACTTTAATTCCAGCTTCTGCAGCTTCCATTACGGCATCTGCAGCAAATGCAGGTGGTACAAAAATAATACTTACATTAGCTCCTGCTTTTGCTACAGCATCTGCTACTGTATTAAAAACTGGCTTACCAAGATGCTCTGTACCTCCTTTTCCTGGGGTTACACCACCTACTACGTTAGTACCGTATTCTATCATTTGGCTTGCATGGAAAGTTCCTTCGTTACCTGTAAATCCTTGTACGATTACTTTTGAATCTTTGTTTACTAATACTGACATTTTATTTTTTAATTTTTGTAAAAATAGTATTTTTTAAGTTTTTGTGCAAAGTAAATTAATTATAAATTTTTGAGCTTTACTTCTTTCTTTAAATACTCTCTAAATTCCTCCGCTAAACTACCAAAATAAGTTTTTCCTCCTTCTAAATCTCTGTTTACCCCAGTTTTACCAAGAAGTACAGCACCTTTTCCTACTCTTTTACCAGAAGCCATGCCTACTTGTCCCCAAATTTGTACATCATCTTCTATAATACAGCAACCTGCAATACCAGCTTGAGAAGCAATAAGAACTTTTTTACCAATAATGGTATCGTGTCCTATTTGGATTTGATTATCCAAAATACTACCTGCACCTATGATGGTAGAATCTGTAACACCTCTATCGATGGTACAAAGATTACCAATTTCTACATTGTCTTCTAGAATTACATTTCCTACGGAAAGCATTTTTCTATAACCTTCCGCATTTTTGTTGTAGTAGAAGGCATCTCCGCCTAAAACAGTACCAGATTGTATAATACAATTATTACCAATTACTGTTCTGTCTCCTATTACAACATTAGGGAAAATCATACAATTACTACCTATCGTTACATCATTTCCGATAATTACCGATGGATGAATTTTACAATTTTTACCAATTTTTAGATTTTGATTGGTGGTTTCAAAGGTTTGAATTCCTTGATAATGTTCATTAATTTTATTAAAATCTCTGAAAGGATCGTCTGAAACTAAAAGCGCTTTTCCTTCTGGGCAATCTACTTCTTTGTCTATCAAAATAATGGTTGCGTCTGAATTGAGAGCTTTGTCGTAATATTTTGGGTGGTTCACAAAAACAATTTCACCAGCTTTTACACGATGAATTTCATTGGTGCCATAAACTTGAAAATTTTCGTCTCCTATAAACTTAGCATTGATAAGCTCTGCAATGGTTTTAAGAGATTGTGGAGATTTGAAAGTCATATTATGTAGGATGTAAGATGATGGATGCTGGAAGAATAACACCTAACATCCAGCTTCCAGCATCCAGCTAAATTATTTTACTCTTTCTAAGTAAGAACCGTCTTCGGTATTTACTTTAATTTTATCACCAGCTTCAATAAAAAGAGGTACTAAAACTCTAGCTCCTGTTTCTACAATAGCATTTTTAAGCGCATTGGTGGCGGTATTACCTTTTACACCTGGGTCTGCTTCTATTACTTCTAGATAAACTGTAGGAGGAATTTCGGCAGAAAGTGGAGTTTCGTCTGCTTCTTTCATAATGATAGTTACTTCTTCACCAGCTTTCATAAACTGAGCATTTTCTATCATTTCTTTATTAAGATACATTTGTGAGAAATCTTCATTATTCATAAAATGGAAACCATTTTCGTCATCATATAAATATTGAAATTTACGAGTAATTACTTTTACTTCGTCTATTTTATGACCAGCAGAGAAAGTATTATCAATTACTTTTCCATTGGTTACAGACTTTAATTTCGTTCTAACGAAAGCAGGTCCTTTACCTGGTTTTACGTGTAGAAATTCAATTACTTTGTAAATATCATTGCTATACTCTATACAAAGTCCTTTTTTAATATCGTTGCTTGTTGCCATTAAAAATATATTGTTTTGAAAATTTATTATTTTGTTTGAAAGGGTTCGGAATATGTTTAATTTTATTTGAATTGTTTGATAAAGTGGTTTATATTTTCGGATAATTTATCTTTAAAATCACTACTCAATTCTTCAATTCTCGTACATTATTCTTTTCCTGAACCGTACCCTTTTACAATACCTCTAGGTGAGTTCTTGATAAATTCTAGAATTTCATCTCTGTCTTCTGTAGGCGGTAATTCTTTTTCTATGAAGCTCAACGCTTGTGATACATTCATTTTCATTTGGAAAACCGCTCTGTAAATTTTTTGAATTTCAAAAATTCTATCGTTAGTAAAACCTCTTCTTCTTAATCCTACTGAGTTAATTCCTGCATAAGACATAGGCTCTCTAGCTACTTTTACAAAAGGTGGAATATCTTTTCTTACCAATGTACCACCAGAAATCATTACATGTTTACCTATCTTACCGAACTGATGCACCGCAGACAGACCTCCCATTACTGTATAATCACCAATTTCTACGTGACCAGCAATACCACAACCATTTACGATAATTACATTATTTCCTAAAACGCAATCGTGAGCAATGTGGCTGGTGGCCATTATAAGGCAATCACTTCCAATTTTGGTAAATCCTAGCGCTTTAGTTCCTCTATTGATGGTTACACATTCTCTTATAGTAGTTCTATCACCAATAATAGTTTGAGTATCTTCACCATCAAATTTTAAATCTTGAGGAATTGCCGAAACTACCGTTCCTGGGAAAATTCTACAATTTTTACCAATTCTAGCACCATCCATAATGGTTACGTTAGGTCCAATCCAAGTTCCGTCTCCTATTTCTACATCTCCAGCGATGGTAGTAAATGGTTCTATGGTAACATCTTTGCCAATTTTGGCACGTCTGTCAACTGCAGCTAATTGATGAATCATGTTTAAATTTTTGTTTTTGCAACTTGAGCCATCAGTTCTGCTTCTACCACTACGCTATCTCCTACATAACCGTAGCCTTGCATATGAACTATGCCTCTTCTTATAGGTTCTATTAACTCTATTTTGAAAATTAAAGTATCCCCTGGAATTACTTTTTTCTTGAATTTTACTTTATCCATTTTCACAAAATAGGTAGAATAATTTTCTGGGTCTGGTACGTTAGCCAAAACTAAAATACCACCAGTCTGTGCCATTGCTTCTATCTGCAAAACACCTGGCATTACAGGTTCTTTAGGAAAATGACCCACGAAAAATGGTTCATTCATAGAAACATTTTTAAGACCCACCACATGAGAATCTGATAATTCTAAAATTTTATCAATCAATAAAAATGGTGGTCTGTGCGGAAGAAGTTTCATAATACCATTGATATCAAAAACTGGTTCTGCTTTTAGATCAAAATCTGGCACATTTTTCTTTTTCTGTAATTTCCATTGTCTGTTTAGTTTTTTTGCAAACTGAGTATTTACAAAATGCCCTGGTTTATTGGCAATCACTTTCCCCTTTATTTTAACACCAGTAAGTGCTAAATCTCCTATCACATCTAGTAATTTGTGACGTGCTGCTTCATTTGGGAAATTAAGAGTAAGATTATCTAAGATACCATTGGGTCTCATAGAAACTTCATCTTTACCAAAAGCTTTTTTTAGTTTATCAGCCGTTTCTGGAGTAAGTTCTTTATCTACATAGACAATAGCGTTTGAGATGTCTCCACCTTTTATCAAACCATTATCTAAGAGCATTTCTAGTTCGTGCAAGAAACTAAAAGTTCTGGCAGAAGAAATTTCTTCTTTAAAATCTGAAATATTTTTAAGAGATGCGTTTTGAGTTCCCAAAATTTTAGTTCCGAAATCCACCATTGTGGTAATTTCGTAGTTTTCTGATGGGATTATGGTAATTTCTGAACCCGTATTAGGATCTACATAATTCATTACTTCTTTTATTACCAAATATTCTCTGTGCAACTCCTGCTCTACTACACCTACGGTTTCTATAGCTTCAACAAAAAACTTAGAAGATCCATCTAAAATTGGTGGTTCTGCACTGTCCATTTCTAAAATGGCATTATCTACATCCATCCCTACTAATGCTGCCAAAAGATGCTCACAAGTATGAATTTTTACTCCTAATTTTTCTAAAGTAGTTCCTCTTTCTGTGGTAGTTACGTAGTTTACATCTGCTTCTACCTGAGGTTTACCTTCTAAATCTGTTCTAACAAAAACGAAACCTGTATTTTCTTTGGCAGGTTTCATGGTAAGATGAACTTCTCTGCCTGTATGAAGTCCAATCCCCGAAAGTGAAACTTCACCTCCGAGAGTTTTCTGCTTATCAGTCATCAGTACTGTCTTTTGATTTTCTTTCTAATTCTGAAATTCTTTTTACTATTTCGGTCAAGTTTCGGAAGTGTACATAGTTTCTTCTGTAGTCTCCGGCTGCTATAGCTGGTGAACCATACAATGTTTCACCATCATTTACACTAGCGTTTACACCGCTTTGCGCTTGTATTCTTACCTGGCTACCTATTTTTATATGTCCTACAATTCCTGTTTGCCCGCCAATCATATTCCAATCTCCAATTACGGTAGAACCAGCAATCCCAGCTTGTGCAGCAATTACATTATTTTTACCGATTTTTACATTGTGAGCTATTTGGATTAGATTATCAATTTTGGTTCCTTCACCTATAATGGTAGAACCTATAGTTCCTCTGTCTATACTGCAATTAGAGCCAATTTCTACATTATTTTCTAAGACTACATTCCCCAGTTGCGGAATTTTTTGGTAACCATCTTTGGTTGGTTGAAAACCAAAACCATCACTACCAATTACGGTATTAGAATGGATAATACAATTGTCACCTATTATACAAAAATCATAAACTCTAGCACCACTGTATATGATACAATTTTCGCCAATTTTTACATTTTTTCCGATATATACTTGGGGATAAATCTGGGTAGATTTCCCGATTTTTACTTTTTCTGAAATATAAGTATGAGCTCCTATATAAACTTCTTCTCCTAAAATAGCTGAATCTGATATGGTAGAAGGCTGCTCAATTCCAGATTTTTTTTCTTCTCTCATTTGCTGATAAAGATTCATCAGTACCTGAAAAGACAAATAAGCATCTTCCACCAAAATGAGGGTAGATTTATAATCACCTTCTTTCACAAACTTCTCAGAAACAATAATAACAGATGCGTCTGATGAAGAAATATAATCTGCAAATTTCTCCTGAGAAACAAAAGAAAGCTGTCCTTTTTCAGCGTTTTCGATAGGTGAAACACCGTTTATAGAAGCATTCTCGTCTCCAATGATTTTTCCATTGATAAAACTTGCAATTTGAGCTGCAGTAAATTCCATATCTTGCAAAGATACAAATTTCTTCAAATAGTAGATAAATTTTAATGCTTTTTGGTGCTTAGCATAATATTTTAAAGTTCCCTCGGGAAATATAATATATTTTTGGTAGTAGGCTGATTGATATGCGCCGAAAGAATCTGTGTTTCAGCATCTTCTAATTTTATTTTTTCACCATTTTTCTTTAAAAGATAGATGGTCTGCTTCTCTGTATCATACGGAAGTAGCGTTCTGCTAATTTGCTCTACCAATAATTCTCCGTTGTTAATTCCAAAAAAATCGTTTGCTTTTGTCGTTTTTTCTATAATAATTTGCTGGTCAAAAGGATGAGATGAGAATACTGTTTTTGGAAATTTCCTTTGTACTACTGCTCTACAGAAATAGCTCAACACAAAATCATCTGCATTTTGCCAAGTTTTAATCGCAGACAGCACATCTGTATCATCTAGTTGAGTAAATCTATTAATGTCTTCTTCCGTTGCTTTCTCAAAATCTGTTTTGTAGAGAAAATATTTCAAATTACCATAAGCTTCTATGTTTTTTCCTTCGGAAATCAATTGTTTTGCTCTGGTTAGAATTTTCACCAAAAGATGCTCTGCCAAAGCTGAAGTTTTATGATAATATACTTGCCAGTACATAAACATTCTCGCCGTTAGGAAATTTTCTATAGAATACACCCCTTTTTCATCAATTACCAATTCATCTTCATAAACATTCATCATCGAGATAATTCTCTGTGTATTTACACTACCTTCAGAAACACCCGTAAAAAAACTGTCTCGCTTTAGATAATCTAATCTATCTACATCTAACTGCGATGAAATCAATTGATTAAAAAACTTTCTATGATATTTCCCCTGAAACATTTCTAAAGCCATTGATAATTCTCCATCAAACTCTTCATTAATCTTATTCATGAGCAATATCGAAAGTTTCTCGTGATGCCAATCTTCCATCAAAAGGCTTTCTAAAGCGTGAGAAAATGGCCCATGACCTACATCATGCAACAGAATGGCTAACATGGCAGATTTTTCTTCTTCTTTAGAAATTTTTATTCCTTTTAGTTTCAAAGTTTCTAATGCCGTAAACATCAGATACATAGCACCAATAGCGTGATGAAATCTGGTATGCGTAGCTCCAGGAAAGACTAAACTCAATAGACCTGTCTGCGAAATTCTACGCAATCTCTGAAAAAAACGATGCTCTATAACATCAAAAAGAATTTCGTGGGGAATTTTTATGAATCCGTGTACAGGGTCGTTGATGATTTTAAGCTTGTTGGTGCTCATTATAATTGATAAATGATGATTAATAAATGATTTTACAAAATTAAGGAAATTTAGTTTAACAGATTTTTAACCATTTTTAAATTATTTTATACAATATTTAAGACTGTTTTGGCGTAATTTTGGAAGAGATAATTTGGAAGATGGAAGATGGAAGTTGGAAGTTAGAAGATGGAAGATGGAAGATGGATTATTTATTCAAACTTTATCAAACAATTTCAAACCTTATCAAAAAATTTTAAAAAATTTAAACTTTAAACAAAATTTTATGTCAAAAATAATTTGGATAGATGATGAAGTAGATTTACTAAAACCACATATTGTTTTCTTAGAAAGTAAAGGTTATGCTGTAACTCCTGTTAATAACGTAAACGAAGCACTAGAAATGATAGAAGCAGAGAAATTTCAGTTGGCTTTACTAGACGAAAATATGCCCGGAATTTCTGGTTTGGAAGCGATTCCTATGCTCAAAAATTTAGATTCTTCTATTAAAATCGTAATGGTGACCAAAAACGAGGAAGAACACATTATGGAACAAGCCATTGGTTCTGAAATTTCGGATTACATCTTAAAACCTGTAAATCCTAATCAAGTTTTGCTTTCGCTCAAAAAAAATCTCCAAGAAGATGATTTGGTAGAACAAAAAACCAAACTAGAATATCAACAAGGTTTTCGAAATCTTTCGATGGAACTCAGTTATCTGAATTCTTACCAAGATTGGGCAGAATATTACAAGAAAATTCTGGCTTGGGAAATCAAATTTGATAAAGTTTTTGACAATGAATTTGCAGACTTATTGCAATCTCAAAAAGAAGAAGCCAACATTCAATTCTCTAAATTTATTGAAAAAAATTACGAACATTGGCTCAATTCTTCAGAAAAACCAATAATGTCTCATACCGCTTTCAAAGAAAAAGTGAAACCTGTTTTAGAAAAAGACAAAGTGCTTCTTCTAATGGTAGATAACCTGAGATATGACCAATGGAAAGTAGTAGAACCGCTTTTCGCGAAATTTTACAATAAAGTTTCAGAGGATTATTATTTCAGTATTTTACCTACAGCTACACAATACGCCAGAAATTCTTTTTTTGCAGGTTTGATGCCTTCCGAAATAGAAAAACGTTTCCCAGACAAATGGTTTAATGATAACGAAGAAGGCAATAAAAACGAACACGAACGCGAGTTTTTAGAAGACCAAATGAAAAGAATAGGACTGCAAAGCAAGTCTATGAAATATCTAAAAATTCTAAACGCAGACTTTGAGCGTAAAATTTTAGAAGATTTTAATCAACACAAAAACAATGATTTGCTGGTAATTGTCTATAATTTTATCGATATTTTATCTCATGCCAAAACAGACAACCACATTGTAGATCAATTAATTAGAGATGACAAAACCTTCCGAAGCCTTACTTACAATTGGTTTGAAAATTCATCAATTTTAAAAATTATAAAACTAGCTGCCGAACATGGTTTTAAATTGGCAATTACCACAGACCACGGAATGGTTTACGTGAAAAAACCATCTCAGGTAGTTGGCGATAGAGAAACCAGCACCAACATTCGTTATAAAACAGGGAAATCTCTCACGTATGACGAAAAAGATGTTTGGGCAATCGCTAATCCAGAGAAATTATTTTTACCAAAAGGCAACTTGAGCAGCAAATATATTTTTGCTAAAAACAACATCTTTTTGGCATACCCGAAAAATTACAATCACTTTGTAAATTATTATAAAGACACCTATCAACACGGTGGAATTTCACTAGAAGAAGTGATTATCCCAATAAGTATATTAGAACCTAAGTAGTTTTTTCATAGTTTATTTTGCTTAGGTATTGAGCGGAAAAAATCTGTAGATTTTTTCCGCTTTTTTAATAATTAAAGTTCAGCAATTTTTCAAATCTATGCATCCAACCATGATAATTTCTTTCTAATCTAAATGGCTTTTCTGTATTTTTTCCATCAAAATGAAATTCATTTTCTTTAAAAAATACAATTAACCACCATTTTTCATTAAACTTCTTTACTTGAAAATGTTCAGATTTATTTTTCAAATCATATCCATCCTTAATCTTAGTTAATTCAAATAACATATTATCGTCAGAAATAAATAATCCGATTTTTTCATACGCCAGAAATTCAATTTGAGTTAAGTTTAAACAATCCATTTTTTTTCACCAAAGATAATATCAAATAAAAATAATAAAGCTTTGCTAATTTTAAGAGAACGAAAAGCATATTTCGTATTTCTATTTCTCCACAATTCCTTATTTTTGAAAAATATTTTAAGAAATATGTCTCAAACATTCCACATAGAAAAAATAGAAGATTGGCAAAAAGTAGTAGATGAAATTTTGCCCAACTTACAACACAATATCCTTTTGCTAAAAGGTAATTTAGGAGCAGGAAAAACTACTTTTTCTCAGTTTTTATTAAAAAATTTAGGCAGTTCAGATGAAGTGTCCTCTCCTACTTATGCCATCGTAAATGAATATAATTCACCGAAAGGAAAGGTTTTTCATTTTGACCTTTATCGTCTCAAAAAAATAGAAGAAGCCTATGATTTTGGCATCGAAGAATATCTAGACAATGCTTTTCTGTGCATTATAGAATGGCCAGAAATTTATGAAGAAGAATTGGCAGATTTACCTCACCACGAAATGAAAATTACCAATCACGGAGATTACAGAGAAGTGGATTTTAGATGATAAACATTTTAAATGCTGAATCTTAAATAATTAGTATCTTTGCACTTTCAAAATAAGCTAACATGGGTTCTACAATATTCACTCCATTTACGGATGAACAATTAATTCCTAAGGAAGAAAAACTGGAAGTACTGAAAAAAGGGAAAAAATTTAGTATTGGAATTCCTAAGGAAACTTGTCTTAACGAAAAAAGGCTATGCATCACTCCTGATGCTGTGCAGGTTTTAGTAGAACACGGCCACAATATCATTATAGAAGCAGATGCCGGAACTCCTACTTTTTTCACAGATTTACAATTTTCTGAAGCAGGCGCCCAAATTACTTCTGACCCAAAAGAAGTGTACGGACAAGATTTAGTTCTTAAAATCAATCCTCCTACCGAAGAAGAAATGGAATATCTGAAACCAAATGCTTATTTGGTTTCTGCACTTCAAATTAATCTGAGAGATAAAGAATATTTTAAAAAATTAGCCGAAAAAAAAGTAAACGCCATTGCTTTTGAATTTATAATGGATGAGTACCGTCAACTTTCGTTAATTAGATTAATTGGCGAAATTGCAGGCGGAATGTCTATTTTATATGCCGCAGAATTGCTAGCAAAATCAAATGGATTAATGCTTGGCGGAATTACAGGAGTTCGCCCTACAGAAGTAGTAATTTTAGGCGCAGGTATTGTAGGAGAATTTGCTACAAAAGCCGCCATTGGTCTTGGTGCTAGCGTGAAGGTTTTTGACAATTCTCTTTCTAAATTAAGAAGATTACACACCATTATAGACAGTAGAGTTCCTACCTCTATTATAGACCCAAAAGAATTGAAAAAAAGCTTGAGAAGAGCAGATGTGGTTATAGGTGCTTTGCCTAGGCTCAATATGCCGCCTGTAGTAACCGAAGAAATGGTAAAAGTAATGAAAAAAGGGAGTGTAATTATAGATTTAACCATAGATTACGGCGGTTGTATAGAAACTACAGAAGTTACCTCTCACGAAGATCCTGTAATCATAAAGCACGATGTTTTGCACTGCGGTTTGCCCAATCTAACATCTAAAATGCCTAGAACTACTACCAAAGCGATTTCTAATTTCTTCTTAAGTTATCTTTTAAATTATGACGAAGAAGGTGGTTTCGAGAATATGTTGCTTCGCAGAAACGAGATGAAACAATCGCTCTACATGTATAAAGGAAGACATACCAAAAAGGTAATTTGCGACAAGTTTGACTTAACTTATCACGACATTAATTTGTTGATTTTTTAAATAAAGATAATTTTTAATATAATTCAACCTTGTTAGAGTAACCTTCTTTGACAAGGTTTTTCAAATAATGAGAAAACTAAAATTTTATTTCATAGGATTGCTTCCCGGATTGCTTATTGTATTTTTTATTTTGAATAAAAAAGGAGCAAGCTGTAGTGGTTATCTGCCAAACTCAAGAGTAATTGCCGAAACGCTTTCTAAAGAATTTACCTATTCTGAAGAATTTAAAACTCAGATGCAAGTTTTTAAAATAGACGAAAGTTTTTTGAAAGATAATATTTTAAAAAATGGAGAAATTAATTTTGATAAAAGCAAAGCTCAGCAAGAACCTTGTCCGCAATATTTACTGGTTTCTCCTGACAAAAATGCTCAGTACGAAATTACTTTTGAAAAATGTAAAAACGAAGCTAAATTTTTAACTTTGAAGAAATTAAAATAAATGAAAGTTGCAGTAATAGGTGTAGGTTTAATAGGTGGTTCACTCGCATTGAAATTGCGTGAGAAGAATTTTGCCAATGAATTTATAGGAATTGATAAATCTGAAAGTCACCTTCAGGAAGCTCTAGATTTAGGCATTATTGATATTGCAGAAAATCTAGAAAATGGAGTTAAAAATGCAGACCTCATCATTGTAGCCATTCCCGTAGATTCAACGGTGAAAACCCTACCACATGTTTTAGATTTAATTTCTGAAAATCAAACCGTTATGGATGTTGGTTCTACCAAATCTGGAATTGTAGCAGCAATTAAAAATCACCCAAAAAGAAACAGATATGTAGCTTTTCACCCAATGTGGGGAACTGAAAACAGTGGTCCAAAATCTGCTCAAAAAGAAAGTTTCTCTGGTAGAGCTGCTGTAATTTGTGATAAAGAAGATTCTGCGGAAGATGCATTTTCTTTGGTAGAAAAAGTAGCAAAAACCTTAGAGATGAATACCATTTTTATGGCTTCAGAAGCGCATGACATACACACAGCTTATATTTCGCACATTTCACATATTACGTCTTATGCTTTAGCGAATACCGTTTTAGAAAAAGAAAGAGAAGAAGACACCATTTTTCAATTGGCGAGTTCGGGTTTTTCTAGTACGGTTCGTTTAGCGAAATCTCATCCAGAAATGTGGGTTCCTATCTTCAAACAAAACAAAGAAAACGTGTTAGATGTTCTTAATGAACACATTACGCAATTAAGAAAATTCAAATCTGCACTAGAAAAAGAAAACTACGAACTTCTGGAAGAACTCATTAGAAATGCCAACAAAATAAGAGGAATTTTGAAGTAAATTTTTTAAAAAAGAATTCTGTTTTTCATCATTTCAAAGTTTTTTATTAATTTCATAATACCAAAACAAATTTGAAAATGAAATTTGAAAAACACTTTCCTGCACCTCAACTAAAACCTTACATAAAACATTATGTGGTTTCTGAAAATGAGCAAGAAAGTGAGTACAAAGTTTTTCCTTCATCTAGTTTGGTGATTGGTTTTCAATACAAAGGAAAATTGGCTTCACTCCACGACAATGCAACTACAGAACTTCATTCATCTGGAATTTCGGGGATTTCTGATGGTTTTAAAACTTTTAAAAATTCTGCAAATATTGGCACTATTTTAGTCTATTTCACCGAAATTGGTTTTACCCATTTTGCCACCAATCCTGCACACGAATTATTTAATCTAAGTATTTCTCTGGAAGACATTTTTGAAAAAACTGAACTGGAAAAAGTAGAAGAAAAACTATCAAATAGCCATTCTGACCAACAAAGAATAAAAGCAGTAGAACATTTCTTGCTGTCTCAATTGAAAGATAGAGAAACCGATAAACTAATTACTGAAGCGGTAAGATTAATCTACAAAAACAAAGGAAATATTCGCATCAAAGAATTGAACAACAGGCTATTCATCAGCCAAAGTCCATTAGAAAAGCGTTTCCGAAAAGTGGTAGGAACCTCACCTAAAAAATTTGCATCTATTATTCGGTTTAATTCTGTATTAGAAGAGATGAGTGCTACAAAATCACTTTCTGAAATTTGCTATGAAAATCATTTTTTTGACCAAGCACATTTTATCAAAGATTTTAAACAGTTTACAGGCGAGACTCCAGGAAAATTCAAAAGATTTTTATAAAAACGATTTTTTACAATTATAAGAATCTCATTTGGTACAATTTTGCATCATTAATCAATTAAAAAAATATAAAATGTTTACTGTATCACAAATTAAAGAAGCACACAGCAAAGTAAAATCAGGAGCAGATTTCCCTAAATACATTCAAGAAATTAAAAGTTTTGGTGTATTAGGATTTACCACTTGGGTTAAAGATAGCCATACTGATTATTTGGGAGAGAATGATTTCAAAACCTCATCTGAAAGCGTTTACGAAGATTTAGAAATTTCTGAAACGCTGAACCTAGAAAAATTTACTCAACAATTAAAAGCACACCAAAGAGGCGAAACAGACTACTATACTTTTTGTAAAGATTGCGCAGAAAACGGCGTAGAAAAATGGGTAGTTTGTTTAGAAAAAATGACTTGCATCTATTATGACAAAGCAGAAAATGAAGTTCTAGTAGAAGAAATACCTCATTAAAAAGCAAAAATCGATGAATAATTTCATCGATTTTTTATTTTAAAATTTCAACTGAAGTCCTAATCCTTTATTATTAGCAACTAAAGAAAGATTTTCTTGTAAATATTCTTTAGAAAAAATTGAAGAAGTTTTATAATTATTTACAGCTTGTTTCATTTGTGAGCTACCACTTAATTTCATAATTAAACCTGCTCCCATACCTCCTAAGCCAATAATCAAAGGTAATGAACTTCCCTTACTTTCACCATTTGTTACTTCATCGCTTGTTTTTGCTTTCGAAAGATTTAACAACCCACCAACAGCAAAACATGTTGCTCCACCAATCAAAAATCCTGTACCTAGATTATTTAATTTTTTTCCTTTTATATAAAGAGGATCATTATGATTAAATAAATAATTTTTTATATCATTATCTGTTGTCAATTTAGTTCTTTGCATATTGACATTAGATTTTACAACATTAGTCTGATTAGATAAAAATTCATTTTCTTTAACCTCTACAACTGAAGCATCATATAAAAATTCTTGCATTTGATTTTGAGCGTTTACAAATTTTAACTTACCTTCAGAATATGTAAGATTTTGATAATAAATCTTCTCATTAGTTTTTGTCAAAATCATCCCTTTTTCAGATTTTTTAGGAATATTCACTTGTGCAAAAATAAATGCTGCAAAAAATAACAGCATCATAGAAAATTGTTTTTTCATAGTTTTAGATTTAAACTCCTAAATTATGAAATTTCAGCTTAAAAATGAACTATCAATGCTAAAAATCATAAAAACCTAACATTCAGCCACATTCACTGCGACAGCCAATCCACCTTCAGAAGTTTCTTTGTATTTATGATTCATATCTAGCGCTGTTTCCCACATTGATTTTATCACTTGGTCTAAGGAAACTCTAGCTTTAGATGGATCACTTTCTAGCGCAATATGAGCTGCGGTAATCGCTTTCATAGCGCCCATAGAATTTCTCTCAATACACGGAATTTGCACCAAACCACCAATAGGATCACAGGTTAAACCAAGATGATGCTCCATCGCAATCTCTGCCGCCATCAAAACTTGTGCTGGTGTTCCACCAGAAATTTCTGTTAATCCTGCTGCTGCCATTGCAGAAGAAACGCCTATTTCAGCTTGGCAACCGCCCATCGCCGCAGAAATGGTAGCATTTTTCTTGAAAAGTGTGCCAATTTCACCAGCTACCAAAATAAATTTTACAATATCTTCTTCTGAATTAAATTCTGTAAAAGCCTGAGAATACATCAAAACTGCAGGAATTACTCCACTTGCACCATTGGTTGGTGCGGTAATTATTCTTCCGAAACTTGCATTTTCTTCGTTTACAGCTAATGCAAAACAAGAAATCCAACGCGTAATTTGATTGAAATTTTTATCTGAATTTTTTACTTTTTCTAGCCATTCTTCTAAATTTTGGTAAGTTTTATCTCCTAACAATTTTTTGTTAAAATCTGCGGCTCTTCGGCTTACATTAAGACCTCCTGGTAAAATTCCTTCTTTGGAAACACCTTTATAAATGCATTCTTTGATTTGTTGCCAAATATAAAGTGCTTCTGCTCTGGTTTCATCTTTAGTTCGCCACGCTTCTTCATTGATGTAAACTAAATCAGAAAATTTTTCGATGCCTAATTTTTCGCAATATTTTATCACATCTTCCCCTTTATGACAAGGATATACCGTTCTTATGCAATTATCTTTAATAGAATTATCTTCTTTGGTCGCCACAAAACCACCACCTACCGAATAGTAATCTCTTTCTAGAATTTCTCCATTTTCAAAAATTGCTTTAAAAATCATTCCGTTTGGATGAAAATCCAAAGATTTCTCCATATTTAGAATTAAATTTTCTCCATAAACAAAGGGTAAAACCTTTTCTGCACCAAGATTTAATTGTGATGAGTTTTTAATCTCAGCAATTTTTTTATCAATTGTATTGGTATCAATCTCTTTAAAATTTTCACCAGATAATCCTAGCATTGCTGCAATGTCTGTACCGTGACCAACTCCAGTTTTTGCCAAAGAGCCAAAAAATTCCACAAAAATTTCTTTCACATTTTGTAGTGTATTGGTTCTTTTTATTTCGTCTAAAAACATTTCGGCAGCGTTCCAAGGTCCCATGGTATGAGAAGAAGAAGGTCCAATTCCGACTTTTATAATTTCAAAAACTGAGATAGACTCCATTTTAATTTACGATTTGAGATTTACGATTTAAAATTTAAGGTTAAAAAACATCTTATTCTTAACTTCAATCTTTCGAATCTGGTTGATTACAAATATAATTTTTTAAACGATTAAGAAAAAACTTCGTTCAAAATTCTAGAAACTTCTTTGTGTTTGGTTACTGGGAAAAGATGGGTTCCGCCTTTGATAACATAATTAGGTTTAGAATTTTTGGGCGGAAACACAATGTCTTTGTCTGCTAAAATCTGAATTACCTCTGGATTTTCTTCGCATTTCCAATCTAGGATTTTATTGATGCTCCATTTTAAATAATGTGGATTTTGAACTACAAAATACCTCCAAAATTTTGGATTTTTCGGATCAAATAATTTCCTAAAAAAGGCATAAGATTTCAGGGTTTTTTCACCAAAATAGGTCTCAGGAATTTTGGCGAAAATTTTAGATTTTTTGGCAAGGTGAAAGGTTACAGACATTTCTTTTTGAGATTTTATGCTTCCTAGGATGACTATTTTTTCGGCAGGTTTTAATTTATTGATTTCTTGCACCATAATTCCTCCAAAAGAATAACCCAAAAGACAAAATTTTTCTTTTTCGTCTATAGGTTTTGCCATTCTTTTCACAAAATGTTCGAAGGTTTCCTCTGTTTCAGGAATGAGCCAATCTATAAAAATAATCTCTGAAAATTTCTCAGGAAAGACGATGTTTTCAAAAACTGTCTTATCTGCGCCTAAACCACTTATTACATAAAGTTTCATCTAAATTGCTTTATATACCGCTAAGATACGAAGGAAAAATAGAAGTACAATGGTAAAAATACAAAGCATAAAAACAAAAATAATCCCAAAGATTACTCTTTGGGATTAAATGCATAAAAAAACACAAATCATTATTTAGCTGTAAACTTAACAACCAAATCAATATCATCTTTTACCACTACATCTTGCATAGTAGATTTATAGGCAATATCCCATTTTTGTCTGTCAATAGTAAATTTATCAGAAGTAAATTCTACAGCACCTTTGTTTACAGAAACTACAGCAGGAAAAGAAACTGCATTGGTTTTTCCTTTAGCAGTAAGAGTTCCAGAAACTATGCTTTTACCATCAGTACCTTTTTTAACAGAAGTAATTTTGAAAGTTGCAGTAGGGAATTTATCAACCTCGAAGAAATCACCGTTTTTAAGGTGACCATTTAATTTTTGTTGGTACTCACCTTGTAAATCTGTAGAATTAATAGAAGTCATATCTAATACGAAAGTACCTCCTACTAATTGGTTACCTTTAAGAACTACAGCACCAGATTTTACATTTACAGTACCATCGTGAGATGAAGCTGCTGTTTTAGCAATTTTATAACCCCACCAGTGAACGTCTGAAGTTGCTACTTTTTTGGTTTGCCCGAATGCTAAACCAACTACCAATACGAATAATAACGCTACGTTTTTTGTCATTTTTATAATTTTTAAGTATTAAACATTTTTAATAGGACAAAAGTAGTATTCTTAGCTTACAATTTTCATTGATGTATGGTAAGAAATTTCAATTTCGAATTATGATTTTGTCTATGTATAAAAAAACTTCGTTCAAAATAATCTGAACGAAGCTATAAAAACTTAAAAATTATGAAAAGAATTTAGTCTTCTGAGAAAGCGCCATAATAGGCAGCTCCCAGAAGAGCAGTCTTACTATTTAAAATCAAATGAATAGGGATTTCTTTTAAAAGATGTTCCATTTTATCACTTACAATAAAGTTTTGATAAAACTTAGATTTATTCAAGAAGTTATAAATTTTAGGAGGAATTCCGCCTCCTAACAATAAACCACCAGTTGCTTTTAGTTTTAGCACCAAACTGGTAGCTTCTCTGGCAATAAATTCTACAAACATTTCCATTGCCATTACACAAGTCATATTAAGCTCTCGCATAGCAGTATGACTGATTACAGCAGAAGGATCTTCGTTCTCGAACTGCTGAGTAAGCCAAGCTGGCTCTTCGTGCTTTTTTACATCTCTTAGAAATCTATAAATATTGAAAAGACCAGGGCCTGAAATTACCGTTTCCCAACTTACAATACCATAGATTTGTTTTAAATATTGATAAAAATCTACTTCCATATTATTTCTAGGGGAAAACTCAGAATGCCCACCTTCTGTAGCAAAAGGTCTTAAATATTGACCATCCCAGAATAATCCTGCTTCTCCTAAACCAGTACCTGGAGCTAGAATTGCAACATTTCCTCCTATAGAAGAATTACCTTCGTGTATGGTAGCCAGATATCCATCATTTACTTCTGCCAAACCATAAGCAGTAGATTCTAAATCATTAATCAGATACACCTTATCTACTAAAGTTTCGTTTTTAATTTGACCTATATCTAGAGACCAAGGTAAATTAGTTGTAATGCATTTCCCATTAAGAACAGGGCCTGCAACACCAATCGAAATTCTATCAGGTTTTTCTAAATTATATTCTCTAATAAATTTTTGGATGATGTGAGAAAATGATTGATGGGTTTTAGAAGAGTATGTTGCTTCTTCTTTTAGTACCATCATTCCGTTTTCAGATTCAAACCAACCAACATTGGTCTTTGTACCTCCAATATCAGCCGCTAAAACTGAAATTTTGTTGTTCTTCTCTGAATTTCTACCTGGCAGAAACAGAGAAAAATTAATTTCTGTACTCATTATTTGCTCATATATTTACAGCACCAAAATTATGAAATTAATACTTTTTTATCCCAATATACCAATATGAGATATATCAAAAATGCAAAAAAACTCCTGATTTATAAAAAAATAATCAGGAGCTAAAAAAACTAAATAATTGAGAAAACTGATATTTTAATTCATCAAAACAAGCAACAATATATGCCTATGATTGATAATTGAATAATAGGATTATGGTTGTGCCGAGATCTGTTTGGCCTCTGCTTTTTGTTTTTTGTCTAAAAACTTATTGACAATATAGTTTACAAGCAGAGGAACTGAATAAGTAACTGCAACTGTTAAAATTCTATTTACAATACTTTTTTTCATAACAAAATTGTATTAGAGTAAGACTATTTTATTTATTTACAAATTTTGAAAAAAATAGTAAAAATCACTTTACAAAATTCTTATAAGTTGTTACATAATTTCAACAAAAAAGCCAATTGCAAAACAATCGGCTTCTGTAATAATGTTTTAAAATTTAGCTTAAACCTGTTATTTTTCCAAATTTATCTATGTCCATTCCTTCGGCTGCTGGTACACTTGGTAAACCTGGCATTCTCATCATATCTCCCAAAATTGGAATGATAAAACCTGCACCTGCTGCAAATTCAAATTCCCGAACAGTCACTTTAAAACCTTTTGGTCTGCCTATTTTCTTCTCGTCATCACTCAGCGATTTTTGAGTTTTTGCCATACAAATTGGCAATTTATCTAGACCTAAATTATAAATAGACTTCAGTTGATTGAGTGCTTTCTGAGAAAAAACCACTGCATCTGCTCCATAAACTTCTTTGGCAATGGTTTCTATTTTATGTTCTACAGCATCTTCTACTCTATACAACGGTTGGAAATTATTTCCGCAATTTGCTGCACAGTTTACTACTTCTTCTGCCAAATTTATCATTCCTTCTCCACCTTTGGTAAATTCATCAGCTAGAATAGCTTTTACACCCAACTTTTCGCATTCTTCTTTTACAAAATTTATTTCTTCATCAGAGTCCGTCACAAAATGATTAATCGCAATAATCGGTTTTAATCCAAATTTAAAAGCATTTTCTATATGTTTTTTTAGATTTTCGATGCCTTTTTCTACAAAAGAAAGATTGGGATTTTCATATTCTCCTTTCTTAGCACCACCGTGATAGCGTAATGCTCTGATGGTAGCCACCAAAACATACGCCGCAGGTTTAAGACCAGAATAATATCCTTTAATATGGAGAAATTTTTCTGCCCCTAAATCTGCCCCAAAACCAGCTTCAGTAACCACATAATCTGCCAAAGAAAGCCCCGTTTTTGTAGCAATAATGGTATTGGTTCCCTGTGCAATATTGGCAAAAGGACCACCATGAAGAATAGCAGGATTACCTTCTAAAGTTTGTACCAAATTCGGACGAATAGCATCTTTTAGTAAAATCGCCATTGCACCTTCAGCGTTCAAATCTCTGGCGTAAATTGGTTTTTTATCAAAAGAATAGCCGATAAAAATATTTCCTAATCGATTTTTCAAATCTTCAAAATCTTTAGAAAGACAGAGAATTGCCATCACTTCTGAAGCGGGCGTAATATTGAAACCTTCTTCACGCGTAATTCCGTTATTAGAACCGCCCAAACCTACTATAATATGACGAAGACTTCTATCATTCATATCCATTACACGCTTCCAAACAATGGTTCTAGGATCTATATTTAGCGTTCTTTTCTTATCTTGAAGATTATTATCAATTAAAGCAGAAAGCAGGTTATTGGCTTTTTCTACCGCCGAAAAATCACCTGTAAAATGCAGATTAATATCTACCATAGGAATTACCTGTGCAAAACCTCCTCCTGCTGCACCTCCTTTAATCCCAAAAACAGGACCAAGACTTGGTTCTCGAAGTACTGCAATGGTTTTTTTACCAATTTTATTGAGACCATCACATAAACCGACAGAAACTGTTGTTTTTCCTTCACCAGCAGGCGTAGGATTGATGGCAGAAACCAAAATTAATTTAGAATTTTTGATTTTTTCCTCGTCTATATATTTCAGAGGAATTTTGGCTTTATACTTCCCATAATATTCTAAATCTTCTCTATCTATGCCTATTTTGTCAGCAATTTCGCGGATGTGCTTTATTTCTGCACTTAATGCAATTTCTAAATCGGTAGGAAAACTCATAATTTTTGTATTTGTTTCTTCTCAAAAATACAAGAAATAGACAATATGATGAAAATTTTTCGCTTGAGTTTTATCACCTATCAATCAAAATAAATAATATCAACCAAATCAGTACTATTTCAATAAAATATTAACTTTAAAACAACTCAAGACTTTCATTGCTAATAAAAAATATAATTCTTAAACATATTAAATAAATTTAATAACCATTCTAATTTTTTTAGATTTAACTTTATCATCATTTATCTATCAAAAGTAAAATCTTGATTATGAATTCTATTCTTCTAAACAAACATTTGCTGCACAGAGCTGGTTTTGGAGTTGATCTGAAAGATATTTCTAGAATTAAAAACAGTTCTCCCCAAGAAATTTGGAAAGAATTATTAAAGAAATCTGAAAAATATTCGCCCATTAACATCAATTTGGAAGACTTTTCTGCTTACAAACCGAAAGAAGCCAATGCCGAAATGAAAAAATTTTTCCAAAAGAAGAATAAAGAAGAAAATGCAGAAATCATCTTGAATTGGTATCAAAGTATGATTTCTGGTGAAGCACAATTGAGAGAAAAAATGACTTTTTTCTGGACAGGAATTTTTGCTACAAGAAATGTGGTAAGCCGTTTCAATCTTCAGCTTCTAAATATTATCAAAGAAAATGCGTTGGGTAATTTTGGAGATTTATTGTTGGCAGTTTCACAATCTCCATCTATGCTACAATTTCTTAATAATCAACAAAATAAAAAAGACCATCCCAACGAAAATTTTGCAAGAGAAGTGATGGAGCTCTTTACGATGGGAAGAGGAAATTACACCGAAAAAGACATAAAAGAAGCTGCTAGAGCATTCACAGGTTGGAGTTTTACACCAGAAGGAAATTTTATAATGAGACCTAGATTGCACGATTTTGGGAATAAAACTTTTCTTGGTAAAACTGGAAATTTCAATGGAACAGAAATTCTAAAAATTATTTTAGAACAAAAAGCTACCGCCAAGTACATCACCAAAAGAATATACCAATTCTTTGTCAATGAAAAAACAGATGAAAATCTAGTGAATGAATTGGCAGAAAAATTCTATCAATCTAATTATGATATTAAAACGATTTTGAACGAAATTTTTACTTCGAAATGGTTTTTTGATGAAAAAAATATGGGCACAAAAATAAAATCTCCCATAGAATTAATGGTTGGAATACAAAAAATATTGCCAATTAGTATTGAAAATCCTAAAACTTTGATTATTTATCAAAAATTATTAGGACAAATGCTTCTCAATCCGCCCAATGTAGCTGGTTGGCCTTCTGGAAAAGCTTGGATAGACAGTTCTACTCTAATGCTAAGACTAAAAACACCACAAATCTGGAGCGGAATAATCTCACTAGATTACGCTCCAAAAGATGATGACGACCAAAATATGGGAATGATGCAAAAAATGCTTCCTAAAAATTTGCAAGGTAATTTCAAAATAGATTGGGAAAGCGTTTCAAAGAATTTGAAGAATGAAAATCTAGAAGATATTTTATTGCAAAGCAAAAAGTCTATTCCAGAAAATGTGATTAATGAATTTGAAATAGCAGACGAATTCAAATCCAGAGTGATTGCGCTAATGAGTACACCAGAATATCAATTATGCTAGTAGTTGGTAATTATAATTGAGTAATTGATATTTGGTGTTATTTGCGCCCCGAGTTGAGCGGAAATCCTTTTTATAAAAATTGAAGAGCTAAGCAATGGATTTTTATAAAAAGATTGGGAGCGGAACGAGGAAATAGGCGCCCAAATCATAAAAAATTAAAAATATGCTTATAAAACGTAGAGATTTTTTGAAAGTTGGTTCTTTGGCAGCCACTTCACTGATGATTCCCAACTTTATGAAAGCTTTAGAGTTTCCTCAATCTATTGTTGGAAACGAAAAAATATTGGTGGTGCTACAATTAAGTGGCGGAAACGATGGATTAAACACCATTATTCCTACCCAAAATGATATTTACTACAAAGGCAGACACGGAATTGCCATAAAAAATGCGCTCAACTTAACTGATGAAGCGGGAATTAACCCGAATTTGTCTTATTTCAAGGAACTTTTTGATAATGGTGAACTTTCCGTTTTGAATAATGTAGGCTATCCTAATCCAGATAAATCTCACTTTAGAAGTATGGACATCTGGCACAGTGCCAGTAAAAGTGATGAATTTTTAGAAACTGGCTGGATTGGAAGATATCTAGACGAAGTATGCTACAACTGCGCTCATCCTACGCAAGCTTTAGAAATTGATGATTTACTAAGCCTGGCTTTGAAGGGAAAAGAAAAGAAAGCTTTTGCTTTTAAAGACCCGAAAAGATTGTTCCAAACAAGCAACGAAAAATTTTATAAAAACCTCTACGAAAATCACCACCACGACCACGAAACGGTAGAATATCTCTATCAAACTTTAGGCGAAACCATCAGTAATGCTGAATATATTTTTGAAAAAAGCAAAACTAAAAAATCAGACATCACCTATCCTGACACCAATCTAGGAAAGGATTTCAAGAAAATTTCGAGTTTAATTTTGTCTGACATTAATACCCGAGTTTATTATCTTTCTATCGGCAGTTTTGATACGCACGTGAACCAAAGTGATAGACAATCTAAACTTTTTGATGAAATAAATGGTGCTGTAGAATCTTTTGTAAAAGATATGAAGGCGAATGGAAAATTTAATGATGTTTTGCTGATGACATTTTCAGAATTTGGACGCCGAGTTGCTCAAAATGCAAGTGGTGGAACTGACCACGGAACCGCCAATCAAATGTTTTTTATTTCTGGAGGTCTTAAGAAAAAAGGAATTATAAACGCTTTGCCAGATTTACAAAACTTAAATGATGGAGACCTTATCTACACCGAAGATTTCAGAAAAGTGTATGCTACAGTTCTTAAAAATTGGCTTGGTGCAGACGAAAACAAAATTCTAGGTTGGAAGAATGGCATCTATGATTTTATATAACTACACAAAAGTGGAATTGAATTTATAAACTAAACCATGTACCTTTGAACGTATAAGAACACATAAAATAAATAAATTATGAAAGCTATAAAATTACGTTTTATAAAGTTTCTTAACAAACTAATTGAACACTACGCCGTGAAAGAGATATGATTAAGCCACCTTTTTAGGTGGTTTTTTTATGTAAAAAATAATTCATAATTTAGTATAAAAATTAATATGGCCTTACCTGAACAATATCTATTAACTACAAAAAATGTAGATTCATTTTTTAATTCTTTATTAAACGCACAAGCACCTCAAAAATTCACTTACAAATTTTTAGAACAACTAGAATTTAAAAGTACAAATGATCGATTATTTATTGGGGTCTTAAAAGCATTGGGATTTATTGACAGTAATGGCATTCCACAAGAAATTTATTATAAATTTTTAGACCAAACTCAATCAAAAACTATTCTAGCTAGTGCAATAAAAAATACTTATGCGGATTTATTTGCCTTAAATACTAAAGCAAATGAGATGTCATCTTCTGAAGTAAAAAACAAACTTAAAACGTTGACACAAGGTTCAAAATCAGATGTTGTATTATCGTGTATGGCAAATACATTTACATCATTGTGTAAATATGCAGATTTTTCAAAACAACAAATTACTGATTTAGTAAAAATTAATAATCAAAATATAGAAACTGAAGAATTACCAAATGATAATCAAAAATTACAACAAGTAATTAGTAAAAGCATTTCGACAGAAATGCATTACAATATTCAAATTCATTTACCTGAGTCGAGAGACATTACAGTTTATGATGCAATTTTTAAAAGCCTAAAAGAACATTTATTATGATTACTGACCCATTATACTCTTTTGTTTTTAGGGCTTTGCTAACTGAAGAATCTTTAGACAAAACTACAAGATTAAAAAAAAGTAGATTTGGTAATGATGAATTTATAAAATTAAATGAAACTTTAGGCATAAATGAATTAGATGAAGATATGGTATTAAAAGCAAAAAAAATGGCAGTTGTTTATACTGCAATTTGTGCTTTTGAAAATACTGTAAGGGATTTTGTATCAAAAAAACTTTTAGAAAATAAAGGTGAAAACTGGTGGAAAATTTGTGTGTATGAAAAAATTAGAAAAAAGGCAGAAAGTAGAAAAGAAGAGGAAAGTAAAATTCGTTGGCATACTCCAAGAGGAGAAACAATAATATATTATACAGAATTTGGAGACTTACTTTCCATAATAAGATCTCCTGAAAATTGGCCTTTTTTTGAACCACATATTAATAATATAGAATGGGCAGATCAAATAATTAAAATTTTAGAAAGATCAAGAAATGTTATAATGCATAGTGGTGAATTAGTAGAACAAGATATACAAAGAATAGGAATGTTTATAAGAGATTGGATAAATCAAGTTGGATAAAAAAACTCCCACAAAAAGCGGGAGTTTCTATTTTATGCTTGTTCTGTTGTTTGTTCTCCTTCTGGTTTTGGAGCGTCTCCTTCAGTTCTAGGCTTTTGTTCTGGTCTTGGTGGTCTTGGTAAAAGTACTTTTCTAGAAAGTCTCATTTTCTTACGATCATCATATCCCATAAATTTCACTTCTACTTCATCTCCTTCTGCATACGGAACTTTATCTAGTCTTCTCCATTCTATTTCAGAGATGTGTAGTAAACCTTCTGTTCCTTTGGCAATTGCTACAAAAGCACCAAAATCCATTACTTTTACTACTTTACCTTTATACACCTCTCCTACTACTGGCACGAAAGTAATTTCTTTAATTTTAGCAATCGCAGCATTGATTTTATCACGATCAACTCCAGAGATTTCAATTCTACCAATTTCGCCTAATTCTTCAATAGAAATTACGGTATCAGTATCTTTCTGCATTTGTTGAATGATTTTACCACCAGGCCCGATAACAGCACCAATAAAATCTTTAGAAATTTCTAAAACTTCCATTTTCGGAGCGTGTGGTTTCACATCTGCTCTTGGTTTATCGATGGTTTTAAGGATTTCTCCTAAAATATGTAATCTACCTTCTCTCGCTTGGTTAAGAGCGGTTTCCATAATATCCATGGTCAAACCTTGGATTTTAATATCCATTTGACAAGCGGTAATTCCGTCTGCAGAACCTGTTACTTTGAAATCCATATCACCAAGGTGATCTTCGTCTCCTAAAATATCAGAAAGTACGGTGAATTTACCAGATTTAGGATCAGTAATTAATCCCATTGCAATCCCAGAAACTGGTTTTTTGATTTGTACACCAGCATCCATTAATGCCAAAGTCCCTGCACAAACAGTAGCCATAGAAGAAGAACCGTTAGATTCTAAAATATCTGATACAACTCTGATGGTATAAGGATTTTCCGCAGGAATCATCCCTGCTAAAGCTCTTTGAGCTAAGTTTCCGTGACCAACTTCTCTTCTAGAAGTTCCTCTTAGAGGTCTAGCTTCACCTGTAGAGAATGGCGGGAAATTATAATGTAAGAAGAATTTTTCGTCATAATTAATGGCAACAGAATCTACCATATTAGCGTCTTTTACAGAACCTAAAGTTACCGCAGTAAGAGATTGAGTTTCACCTCTGGTAAAGATTGCAGAACCGTGAGCTCCTGGTAAATAATCTATCTCGCTCCATATTGGTCTGATGGTTTGAGGATCTCTACCGTCTAATCTTATTTTTTCGTTAAGAATCATTTGGCGCATTGCTTCTTTTTCTACATCGTGGTAGTAAATTTTAGCAAATGGCTCTACCTCTGCTCTTTCTTCTTCTGAATACTGAGAAAGGAATTCTTCTAAAACAGCAGCAAATTTTTCGTGTCTTTCTTCTTTTCCAGAAGGTACTTTTGCTACATTATATACTTTATCATAACATTCTGCCCACACTTTTTCACGAATTTCTTCGTTGTGCGTTTCGTGAGAATATTCTCTTTTTGTTTGTGATGCAGGTACTTTAGCTGCTAATCTTTCTTGTGCTTCAATCTGAACTTTAATTTCTTCGTGGGCATATTTAATTGCATCTAGCATTTCTGCTTCAGAAATCTCTTTCATTTCGCCTTCTACCATTACGATAGAATCTTTGGTAGCACCTACCATAATATCTAAATCTGCTTTTTTCAAATTTTCGATACTTGGGTTGATAGAAAGTTCACCATCTATTCTTACAACTCTTACTTCAGACATAGGTCCATTAAAAGGAATATCTGTAATAGCTATAGCTGCTGAAGCTGCAAGACCTGCCAGCGCTTCTGGCATTACTTCTTTGTCATAAGAAATTAGGGAAATCATTACCTGAACTTCTGCGTGGAAATCTTCTGGAAAAAGCGGACGAAGAACTCTGTCCACCAATCTCATGGTAAGAAC
>DDFD01000052.1:0-1108 GCA_002337005.1 Flavobacteriales bacterium UBA1937
GACCTTCTTTACTTACTACAATTTGACCAATTTGAGTACAGGAGAATCTTATAAATCCATTTGCTATGCCAAAATACCCCTCATTGGTTAAAAAATACAAAATTCTTGTAAATGGATATTGCATAAATCTAATATTTTCCCTATTTGGTTCAAAAGATTTTCCTTTATCATCAATTACAGATAAAATTTTTATTTTATCTCTTAAAGCTGCTGCTGTTTTAGAATAAGGATTAGAAATGGTATTGAAACTAATGACTCCAATGTTATTGGGATACTTATTAATCTGATCAATAATTTGTTCGTTTCCCTTTAATACAGAAAACTTAATTTCCTGTGGCTTTAAATTCAATTTTTGAGCAACAAAACTAAAATTTCCAGTATTAGCACCATCAAAAATAATTCTCTTTTTATCAGAAAGTAGTTCACTTCTTATTTCTTCAAGAGAAATCGTGTTTCTATTAGAGCTTTTAGGAACAATAAAAACAACCGCATCTCCAGCAAATTTAGCGGGCTGCAAAGGCATTTCAAACTTACTTGTAAAAAGCTGTTTCTCTTTTTGAGTAAGCTCTCTAGACATTACTACAGTCGTAGTTTTTTGATTAATAAGATCCATAAAAGCATATTCTTCCTTCTCAAATTTTATCTTAATTTTTGTATCAGGATAAAAAACCATGTATCTTTCACTTAAGGCTTCTGAAACATTTTTAAAAGATTCATCTACTGTTAGAATCATTTCGCCTTTGTTATATGTACTACTTTCTTCTTTTTTACAAGAATTAAAAATGAGTAGAATAAAAAAAATACAAATAAACCTATTCATCTTTTTTTCTCAAATTAAAAATTGATCTTACTATTCTAAAAATTCCATAAGCAATAAGTACACCTCCTAAAACAAACGGAATTACACCATCTAATTTTACCACAAAGAATTTTTTTATGATAACAAATATACCTAGGGCTATATAAAAAACTCCAACTATAAGGGATAATATATTAAACATACTTATCTGATATAAAAAAGAGAAGCTTGCACTTCTCTTAATAATTTATTTAAACTTTTTTGTTTATTCAAAATTCATTGTAATAGGCATCTTATATCTTTGTCTTA
>DDFD01000052.1:1240-2104 GCA_002337005.1 Flavobacteriales bacterium UBA1937
AAACTTCAGTAGTACTAGGAGCTTTTGATTCTACAGCAGCTGCTCTTGGTGGTGCCTGTACTGGCGGTGGTGCATAAGAAGTTTGTTTTACACCTTCTTGATTTATAGTTCCTGTTGTACTCTCTAATTGAACTTTAATTGGCGGTGGTGGAGTTTCCACTTTAGGCGCTTTTACGGGTTCAGGCACAACGTTTTGTATAATTTCAATTTTTTCCTCTTGTTTTGGAGGTGGCGGTGGCGGCGGTGCCGCTTCTTCTTTTATTTCATCTTTTGGCTTCTCTTCATCAAGGATATTTACAAGATCTACCTTAACCTCTGTTTTCTTTTCATTTAACTGTTTAAATTTCATGTAAAGGAACGGAGCTACTATCCCAAGAACAAAAATTGAAGTTCCTAAAAGGAAAGCTTTTGTTAGATATTTTCTATAAAAGTATCTTAAATCATAGGCACCATATTCTCTGTTTCTTTTTTCAAATACAATTTCATCTAAAGATGGATTGTAATTTAAATCTTCTTGAATCATAATAATATGTTATTAATTACTGCTTGGAGAAGCTGGTTTATCAACTTTATTTTTGTAAACAGGAACTTCCCAATCTTTAATATCTGTTACACCATAGTGCTCTGTTTTTGTAACCTCCATTTCATCTAGAACATTTACAAAATCACTATAAGCTGCATCATCAGTTGGCTTAATAATCACTGTGAATTTTTCACCATCAGCAGCATTTCTGTGAGCTTTCTCTATTACACTGGTAATTCCCTTTCTATCATAAGTTGTTTCCATCAAAGTTTGGTCATTAAGACCTGTTTTGTCTTCTTGATGATAAAAAACTCTATGATCTTTACCTAAAATCAAAGATA
>DDFD01000052.1:2126-3284 GCA_002337005.1 Flavobacteriales bacterium UBA1937
TAGTGGTAAACATAAAGAATGTAATTAGCAAAAAGCCTAAATCCACCATCGGAGTCATATCAACTCTCGTATTCTGTTTCTTGGAGCGAACTTTCCCGCCCTTTTCACCGGAGTCTTTTACTTGTACTTCTGCCATTTTCTTATTTGTTTGCCTCTTGGTTAGTAATTAACCAAAATTTGTAAAACTTAATATCTCTTAGCCCTTCAAATAAACTTTTAACTCTTGGATATTTGGTAACTTCGTCTCCTTTTATAGCTAATTTATAATTAGGATTAATATCAAGACTTGTTTGTACCCAATCAATTAATTGTTTATTAATACTATCCATTGGCACACCAGTACCAGCTTTAAAGCTTTTTCTTTCTTCATCAGGAAGATTTAAAAAACTTTTCAATTGGTTCATAGGAACACCTACAGCCTGATTATTAATAAATGCAATCTTTTCTTGCTCATTAAATGACATCCCATACTTCTGAGCCATCTTTTCAAGTAATTCTTTTCTTTCGCTAGGATTCTGCACTGGAGTAAAGTAAAATTTACCTGCGGAAGTAACATTAATTGTCATTAAATCTTTATCATCTAATAAAATTTGAGAAATTGATGAAGGTGGTTTAATACTCTCCACGTCTGGCTTCTTAAATTGTGTAGTTAAGATAAAGAATGTTAGAAGCAAGAAAGCAACATCACACATTGCAGTCATATCCGTTATAACGCCGTGTCTTTTTGGTTTTACTCTTGCCATTGTATTATTTTTATATTAAATTCTTTAATTCGTAATGCAAATTGTATGCAAAACTCGCACAAAATATTAATTTTAGTGGAATTCAGCAAATGACTGCTGGATAGACATACCGATCTCGTCAATCTTGTAAGTAAGTCCATCAATTTTAGAAGTAANNTAGATAATGCAGCAGCATCTGGAGTTCCACCACCACCACCTAAAGCAGCGAACGCTTTAATCATACCTAATACAGTTCCTAATAATGCAACTAATGTAGCCACAGTTCCTAAAGTAGAAAGAATCATCATATTCTTTTCTAGCATTGGCATTTCAAGAGTCGTAGCCTCTTCAATTGCTTTCGTAAGAGCTACCATTTTTTGTTCTTTATTTAAAGTAGTGTCATGTGCTAAGGCTTTGTAAGTAGTAAGACCTTCTT
>DDFD01000033.1 GCA_002337005.1 Flavobacteriales bacterium UBA1937
TGAAAAAAAAGTGTGATTGGTACGAAATTTTATATATTTGCACTTGAATTAACAAAATTTTAAAACAAATTGCTATGTCAGACATTACATCAAGAGTAAAAGCTATCATCGCTGATAAGCTAGACGTGGAAGAAACAGAAGTAACTCCTGAAGCAAGCTTCACTAATGATTTAGGTGCAGATTCTTTAGATACTGTAGAGCTAATCATGGAATTCGAAAAAGAATTTAATATTCAGATTCCTGATGATCAAGCAGAAAAAATTACTACTGTAGGTCACGCAATCGCTTATATCGAAGAAGTTATCAAACAATAATTTTTTTTAATAAAAGAAAAATTAAAATCTATGGAATTGAAGAGAGTTGTAGTTACAGGATTTGGTGCTATTACACCTATTGGGAATAATGCTCAAGAGTATTGGGAAAACCTAGTAAAAGGCGTAAGTGGCGCTGCTCCTATTACTCTCTTCGATTCTACTAACTTCAAGACTAAGTTTGCCTGTGAAGTAAAAAACTTCAATCCTTTGGATCATTTTGAGAAAAAGGAGGCAAAAAAAATGGACCGAAATACTCAACTCGGTATTGTGGCAGCTAGAGAGGCTGTTTCACATTCTAGAATTATAGAAGATAATGTAGATAAAGACAGAGTAGGTGTAATCTGGGGCTCTGGAATTGGCGGTTTAGAAACTTTCGAAACAGAAGTGCTAGGCTGGGCTAATTCTAACAATATCCCAAGATTTAATCCTTTCTTTATCCCAAAAATGATTGCAGACATTACACCAGGACAAATCTCTATAGAGTACGGTTTCCACGGGCCTAATTATGCAACAGTTTCTGCTTGTGCTTCTTCTGCTAATGCTTTAATAGATGCTAAAATGCTTTTACAACTAGGTAAGGCAAATATTATTGTATGTGGTGGTTCTGAAGCTGCAGTTACAGCATCTGGAATGGGAGGATTCAACTCTTTGATGGCATTATCTACAAGAAATGATGATTACAAAACAGCTTCCAGACCTTTTGACAAAGACAGAGATGGATTTGTACTAGGTGAAGGTGCAGGATGTATCATTCTTGAAGAATATGAACACGCTTTAAAACGTGGCGCTACTATCTATGCAGAATTATCTGGAGGTGGTCTTAGTGCAGATGCTTATCATATGACCGCACCTCATCCTGAAGGATTAGGAGCTTATCTAGTAATGAAAAACTGTTTAGATGATGCAGGATTAACGCCTGATGAAATAGATCACATCAATATGCATGGTACATCTACTCCATTAGGTGACATTGCAGAGTCTAACGCCATTGCAAAATTATTAGGTGAGCATGCTTATGATATTCAGATAAACTCTACAAAATCTATGACTGGGCACTTGCTAGGTGCTGCCGGAGTAATAGAAGCAATAGCAGCGATAGGAACTATCATATACGGTATTGTTCCGCCAACAATCAATCATTTTACTGATGATGAAAATATAGATAGTAGATTAGATTTTACCTTTAATCACGCAGTAAAAAAAGATGTGAAAGTAGCTATAAGTAATACTTTTGGCTTTGGTGGTCATAATGCTTGCGTACTTTTCAAGAAATTATAATGGGCCTCAAAAATTCATTACAAAAATTTCTACTCAAAAAAACTTTCAGAAAAAAAACGGAAAAAGAGCTGCTATTAGCCGCGAAAATTAGCAAAATAATTGGGCGAAAAATAGAAAATATAGATTATTACAAAGAAGCTTTTTCTCTGAAAACTCCTAATAAAGCAATTAATGCCAAAAACTATGAAAGATTAGAATTTTTGGGAGATTCTGTTCTAGGAAGTATCATTTCTTGCTATCTCTACAAGACTTATCCTGAAGAGAATGAAGGTTTTCTTACTCAGATGAAATCTAAAATTGTAAACCGAAAGAACTTAAACCTTTTGGGAGAAAAACTTAGGCTTACAGATTTTATACAAAATGGTAGCCATGGTAGCTTAGGAGAAAATATTAATGGTAATCTCTTCGAAGCTTTTATTGGAGCTATATATTTAGATTTTAATTATAACATTTGCAAAGAGATTGTTCTAGATAAAATTTTTTCTGAAAAAGAAATAGAAAAACTCGAAAACAAGATTGTAAGTTATAAAGGCTTACTTCTGGAATGGAGCCAAAAGAAAAAAGTATCTATAAAATATGATACAACAGAAGAGCTTCTCCCTAATAAAAATTTCATTTTTAGAACCTGTGTATATCTTAATGCGAACAAAATAGCCAGTGCCACAGAATCTTCTAAGAAAAAAGCTGAAGAAAAAGCCGCACAAAGAGCATTTTACTCACTTAATAAAAAAGAAAATATCGTTGAGCAAAAAAATATTTCTTGAATTAGAAGAAGACGAGCCTATCAACATCGGACTAATAAGGCAAGCGAAAAGATTGCCAGATTATGAAATGTTTTTTGAAATCAATAAGGTCAATTCATTTAATTTTTATAGAATAGACGATATAAAATATAAAAAATTCAGTTTTCCTAAATTTGAAACATATCATCCGGAAAACAAAACTTGCTTTCAAATTATCGCGAATAAATCTGTGCCTAATAGAAAAAAAACGAGTAACGAACTCTTTTCTCAGGCGGAAGAAATAAAATTTTTGATGCCTAAAAATAGAGATGTTGACTTTATTATTTATGCAAAGGATAGTTTTGCAGATTTTTCACTAATTTTGCTGCCGAATAATATTTTATTTCAAATTCAATATTTTTCGTTAAATCCAAAAACAGAACTGTACAAGTTATTACAATATTATGAATAAAAGATCAAAAAAGACAAAGATTATAGCTACATTAGGTCCAGCTACTTCTTCTAAAGAGGTAATGCTAGAATTAGTGAAAGCTGGTGCAGATGTATTCAGAATAAACTTTTCTCACGCTGATTATGAATTGGTGAAAAGAAATGTAGATATCATCAGAGAGATCAATCAAGAATATGGTTTCAATACT
>DDFD01000027.1 GCA_002337005.1 Flavobacteriales bacterium UBA1937
AAGGAAAAATCTTTTCGATACCTTCTCCGTTATCATAAACGGTAAAAGTAATTCCCTGAGTCATAAAAAGTTTCTTAGCCAACTCATTTCTATTGGCTAATTCTTCTTTGCCCATTTGTTTTAAACCATTAAGAAAAAGTTCATAATGCTCTCTTACACCATCACGAGAAAACATCTCGTCCCAAACCTTGTCTGATCCATTATAATCAGTCTTAAAATCTTCAAAAATCATACATTTGTGATTTAACCCTATTTAAAAAAGGGTAATTATTGATAAAATTAATAAAAATTATCAAACAACCCTTAAATAAAACTAGTTATTTTGCATTTCTTTTAAAAAATTTTGATTACACCCCATAAAAAATATCTTTAAAAACAAAAAAACTTCCAAAAAGGAAGTTCTGTGTGACCGCAGAAGGACTCGAACCCTCACTGTCGGAGCCGAAATCCGAAGTTCTATCCATTAAACTATGCAGCCTATTCTATTTATGATTTTAGATTTATGATTTTAGATTTACAATTTTTTGATTTTGAGATTACAAAAATAGGTTCTTATCCGTTAAAAAGCAATTCTAATTCCACCTAAAACTTGTGCGCCTAGAACTTTGTAACCTAAATAATGCTCGTATTTTTTATTGAGTAAATTATTTCCCATTACAAAAACAGTGAAATTTTTATTGATTTTATAATCAGCATTCAGGTTTACATCTAAATAAGATGGTAAAGATTTTTTGGGATTTTCAGTAGAAGTAAATTGATTAGGAACTACTCCATCTACATCAATTTTGTAAGAATTAGTAGTTCTTTCTGCTACAAAAATTCCTTTAAAACCAAGATTTAATTTTCTATCCAATAAAGAATATTTAGCGCCAAAAGTAGATTGCAAAACTGGTTTATAATAAACTTCGTTTAGATTTTTCAAATTAAATTTCATAAAATGAAGTTCTGCATCTACAACCAAATTCTGCATCGGGAAATATTGTAAACTTCCTTTTACTTCACTTAAAGTTCCGTCATCATAAACAGCCGAGAAGTTATTCGCAAAATTATAAGCAGAACGATTAAGCGTATAATTAAAATCAAACAAATTATTGGCTTTAAAAAACTGAGCATTTTTTAATTGACTAAAACCTGCATTTACATCATATTTCAAATCTTGATCTATGTCTCCTTTCAAACCAAAATAAAAATGATACTTGGTTTCAGTAGGTTTCAAAACCAAATCTGAAATCAAAAACGGATTTTGTTGGAGCAAATTAGCATAAGAATTCAATTGAACTCCACCATCAATTCCTGCATAAAATTTATATTGTTCAGTAGCTTCATAAAACACTTCTGCAAAAGGAAACCATCGAAAATTATTGGTTTTAGTTTCCGCAGTATTTTTATCCGAAATTTTGGAATTGACAAATGAAAAATCTGAACCAATTGCCAAATAAGAATTGCCTTTGTAGAAAGAAATTTTCGGCTTAACACTCGTTAATAAATATTGAGATTGGTTTTGATTCAAAAGTTCAAAAGTTGATTTTTGGGTAGAGAGTTTCACGCCTAAATCTGCATTGATTTTGGTATTTTCTTCTGCTAAAAAAGGTAAATCGTATTTAGAAAAGTTAATTTGAGCTTCCCCAGAATTTTCTTTGGCATCAAAATGATCTGTCAATAACGAAGATTTAAATCGAACATCATTAATCCAATCATTCTTGAAAAAATCATAATATCCATTGATTTTCAATTCGTTATAACTTTGTTTCAAATCAATATCAGAAGCTGGTTGAAGTGCATAAATTCCGTAATAATTGTAGTTATGGTTGCCTAAATCTGCGGTAATGTTGAATTTTCCAGTTTCTGTGGTAGAATTGATAAACGCAGCCACATTGAAATCACTTTGTTTAGAACTCCAAGGAAATTCTTTTTTGAGACCGTTGGTAGAAAGTCCGTGAACATCTACACCAACTTCTGTGTCTTTGTTGATTTCGTATGAGATATTTCCATCCGCCAAAAATTTAGAATAATTGCCATAACCAACCTGAAAATAATTTCTTTGACTCTCATTATTGAATTTCGGAGAAATATCTTCTCCTTCAATGGTAGAAGTCTTGAAATCTGAAACCGCAGGAACATTGGTAATTTTATATTCCACAGGTTCTTGTTCTTTTTCTTTAGGAGGATAATTTTTTTCTATTTCTACCGAAGTTTTTTTCTTTTCAATTTTCTTCACTTCAGGTTCACGTTTTCTATCGAGAATCAGTCTTTCTTCTTTGATTTGAGCCAAAGAAAACTGCGCAATTCCTACTAAAACGAGAGATAATATTTTTATGTTTTTGTTCATTTTTTTCGAGTTACGAGGTTCGAGATACGTGTTACGAGAGTTTCGCTCCTACGGAGCTTTTTATTAAATTATTACAAAATTATTTCTACAAACCTTTTGCTCCTACGGAGCAAAATTTTCATACTTTCAGCATCTTTCAATCATCCAACAGAATTATTTAATCAACTTCTTCACTTCCTTCGCTTCTGAAACGATTTCTGGGAAATCCTGATAGTTTTCTATGATTTGATCACAAGTATAACTTGCCTGATAATTGTCTTTCAGCGCCAAATAATTCCTCGCCATCAACACTAAAGCTTTTGCGCCCCAAAATTCTTCTGAAGCATAATTATTAGCTAATTTAAAAATAGTTTCGTTTGAAGATTTGAAGGCTTTTCCTTTGTTTTGATAAAACGCTTTTGCGTACAAAGCTTCTGCTGCTACTTCAGTATTTGCAGATTTTTCTAAGGCTGCATAAGCTGTTTGAGCATCTTTACCTTGATTCATCAAACTTCTTGCTTTAATTACTTTCGCTTGTTCTAAAACAGCCGCAGAATTTTTAGCGTTTTTCAAAACTTCATTCGCAAATTTTTCTGCTTGCGAAAAATTCTTTTCTTCGGCATAAATCTTCATTAATTCTGTATTGGCAAAGTTTTTAATATTCACATTCGAAGAATTAGCCAGTCCTTCCAAATAAATTTTCGCTTCTGACGTATTGTTTTCACTTAAGAAAATTTGAGAAATTCTCACTTGTGCATCTTCTTGATAATCATTTTGAGTATTAGCAACCTCACCTAAAACCAATTTTGCTTTCGTTAAATTTTTGGTTTGATAATAGCTCTCTCCTAATTCATATTGTGCTTGGTAGAATTTTTCACCAGTAGGATTTTGGGTTAAAAATTTCTCATAATTAGGAATGGCTTTTGCGTATTCTTTTTTAGCATATTGAGACTGAGCCAAAGAAAGATTAATCTCATCTAAATCATTTTGAGAAATATTCACCCCAAGATTTTTCGCAAAATATTCGTAACCAGAAGCATCGCCGTTTTTCAAATAAATAGGTTTAGCTGCGGATACAATTTTTTCTGCGTACGCCGTATTTTTATATTTATTTCCGAGAGATTTCAGCTCTACTAAAGCCTTTTCTGGTTGATTTAAGTCTTCATAATTCTGCGCTCTGTAGATTTCTGCGTTGGCAACTAAATCTTTATCAGAACTCAATTTTATCACCTGTGAAAACGCATCACTCGAATTTTGATATTGGTCAATTGAAGCGTAAGAAGTTCCCAATTCATAATACGCATCGTCTTGATATTCAGAATTTTTATAATTAGAAATTAGTTTCTTCAATTCAGCAATTTTGGCTTCTGTATCGCCTTTAAAACCTATTGCCATTGCTTTTTGGAACTGCGTATAATCATTAGCTCCTTCTGTTTTATTGTAAATAGCAATCGCTTCATTCAGTTCATTACCAGCGTAATAAGTGTCTGCCAAACGCAATTCTGCGTCAGATTTAAACTCTGGTTTCGGGTTTTTAAGATATTCTTTGAAATATTCTTTAGCTTTTGTAAAATTTTTAGATTTGAAATAAGAATACCCCAAATCATAGCTCAACTGTTGTTTTTCAGGAAATTCTTCTACATTTCTATCCAATTTTTCAAAACCATAAATTGCAGTGGCGTAATCTCCTTTTTGATAATAGGTTTGCGCTAACCAATATTGCGCTCTTAAATTAAACGTTTTGTTCAGGTTATATTTTAAACTTTTCTTGAAATTCTGTTCCGCAGCGTCTAATTCTCCTTTGTTAAAGAGTTCTGTTCCGTACAAAAACAAAACTTCTTGGTAGATTTTTTCGGTTTGAGCATCAACTCCAGTCAATTCTTCAATGGCTTTTATGGTGCCTTTATAATCCCCAGAATACAGGTAAGATTTCACCAAAAGTTGCTCTAATTCTTTAGAATAACCATATTTTTCGAGATAAGATTTAATAGCAATTTGTGGACTTTCAAACGGATTTCCGATGTCGTAACTCAATTTGGCATACTGTTCGTGCGCTAATTTTGAGACGTTTTTATCATAAGTCATTTCCTTCGCAGAACGAAATGCAGCCAAAGCTTCTTGCTTCTTTTTAACTTCCAAATACGCGTTACCTAATTGATAATAAGCATTTTGCGCCAAAGCAGATTTAGAATTGAGCAATTGATTGTAATACGAAATCGCTTCGTCAAATTTCTGAAGATTTGCCGTCACAAAACCCATTTCGTACAAATCACTTTCCGAAGGATTTTGTTGAGTTTCTAAATATGCTTTTAGATGAGGATACGCTTCTGAATATTTTTTTTGCATAAAATAACTTTCGCCGATAATCTTGTGAACTTCAGATTTGTAAGCGGTAGAAATATCTTCGTTCAGCAAATCATTTCCTTCAGAAATTGCCTTATCATATTGTTTTTCGTTGAAATACAATTGCACATAATATGGTTTTACCAATTTGGCATATTTTTCTTGATTTTTAATTTCATCAAAATACTGAAATGCTTTATCGTTTTGTTTATCAGCATAATAAAGATGTCCTAACATATATGCAATATCGCCTTTATCTTCGGCGGTTTTGTAGGCTTCTTCTAATGCTTCTATTGCACCATTAGAATCGCCAGTCATAAATTTGGCATAACCTAATTTTAAGATATATTGCGTATTTTCCTGTTTATCAAGCTGATACTGATTGACTTTTTGTAACGTTTCTAAAGCTTTTGGAAAATCTTTTTTAGCCAAATAATAATCAGCCAATGGCAAATTCGCCTGAGCAAAAAGTGCAGATTTAGGATATTCTTTGATGAAATTATCTAAACCTTGTTCTGCGTAATTTTGACCTAAAATAACGCCAATAACATTACTAAAAAATAGCGCAGTTTCTTTTTTAGAATGATCAAGATTTTGATTGTAAAAATATTGTCTAGAAAATTCGTATTGAGAAGCAGCGTAGATTTTATTTTGGTAAAGATTTTCGGCTAAATTATAGCGATAAAGTTCTTGGTCTGCAAAAAATTGCGATTGTTGAGCTCTGGATATTCCCGAAAGTGAAATTGCTGAAAGCAATATAATTTTTTGTGTATTATTCATTGGTTGAGGATGAATTAAAAATGCTTTATTTACAACGAAAATAAGGAAAACTTATTGTAAAAGCAAGTTTTGTATTTAGATAAAATCACTAACAAAAAATTAAAAAATATCATTTTCACAGCCTCAAAATTTACATTTTTTAAGATTTACCCCTTTTTTAAATAACACTTAAACACAAAATTCATTACATTTGTGACTTAGACAGATAAAAACTTAATTAATGAGTCAACTTTTTAGAAAGAAAATTTTTGGTGAAAAGAAAGATAGTTCTTCTGGATTAATCAGAGCATTAGGACTTTGGGACATTGTATTTTTCGGATTAGCAGCCATCATCGGAGCAGGAAGTTTCAGTAGTTTGGGAGAGGCTATTTTCAGAGGCGGACCAGGCGTAATCACGCTTTACATCATCTGTGGAATTGCATGTGGTTTTACTGCAATGTCTTACGCAGAATTTGCCACCAGAATTCCAACAGCAGGCAGTGCTTACACCTATGCTTACGCCAGTTTCGGAGAAATTATCGCCTGGATTATTGGCTGGGCACTAATTATGGAGTACAGTTTCGGGAATATATATGTAGCTTTTTCTTGGAGTGATTATTTTACCTCATTTGTAGAAAGAATAGGATTTGACATTCCAGATTATTTGACCACAAGTTATACCGAAGCCAAAAAAGCTTTCTTGGCAGGCTCTGAAAATAAAGAACTCATTACCGCTTGGAAAACCGCTCCTATAATTGCTGGAATTAAGTTTATTGTAGATATTCCTGCATTAATCATCAATGCATTAATTACTTGGTTGGTTTATATCGGCATAAAAGAAAGTAGAAATTTCAATAATATCTTGGTAATTATGAAACTCGCAGTAATTCTATTAATTATTGCTGTTGGTGTTTTCTACATTAATTCTGACAACTGGGTTCCTACCAATAATGAAGGTATAAAAACCTTTATGCCCAATGGTTTTGCCGGTGTAATGGCAGCAGTAAGTGGTGTTTTCTTTGCATATATTGGATTTGATGCACTCAGTGTTTTATCCGAAGAAACCAAAGAACCTGAAAAAACATTACCTAAAGGAATGATTCTTTCTCTAGTGTTAAGTACAGCTATCTATATGGTTTTGACATTAGTTTTAACTGGGATTGTAGATTACCGAAAATTTGAAGGAATTGGAGATCCTCTTTCTTTTATTTTCGCACCACAAAATGGCAATATTCCTTGGATGGAATTTGTAGTTTCAGTAACCGCAATTATTGCGATAACCACCGTTTTATTGGTTTTCCAAATGGGGCAACCTAGAATTTGGATGAGTATGAGTAGAGACGGATTAATGCCAAAAAAATTCTCAGAAGTTCACCCAAAATACAAAACACCTTCTTTTGCGACCATTATAACAGGTGTAGCAGTAGGTTTACCTATTTTATTTACAGATAAGTCTTTTATTCTAGATTTTACCAGTATCGGAACCATTTTTGCTTTTGTATTGGTAAATGGAGGAATTTTATTGATGCCTGCTCGTGAAAAAAAGAAAGGAAGTTTTAATCTGCCTTACGTTAACTCAAAATATATTTTCCCAATTTTATTTTTAGGAAGTTTAATTGGTTTTTATTTTTGGCAACCAGATTTTTTTAATAATCTATGGAATATTTCAGACGAAAAACAAGGTGAATTCAGACTTTCTATTATTATTTACATCATTATTAATTTAGTTTTGGTAGTGGTTTCTTACCTTAAAAATCTTTCATTAATTCCACTGTTAGGCTTGTCTTCTTGTCTATATTTATTAACAGGGATGACGCATAATAATTGGTTCTGGTTTGGCTTGTGGTTTATCGTAGGATTAGGAATTTATTTCTTCTACGGAAAAAAACACAGCAAATTAAATCCAGAAAATGCTTAAAAATATTTGCAAGAATTAAAATACTTTATATATTTGTACCAATGAAATCAACAATGAACAAAAACTGGTGGTGGCACTTATACTCTTCGCTGAGTCTAGGCTAAACTGCTATGGAAATGTTCTATTTACATTAATTTCATAAAAGAAGACTTCAGCGATAATACCGTTGAAGTCTTTTTTTTGTCATTGCTTGCAAAGCAAACTCAATATTAAAACAACTAATTATTAAAAAAATGCAGAACTCGAAACTCGAAACTCGAAACTCGAAAATAAAAATAAAAACCACTTCCAAATCTTTAATGGGAGACCTTCATACTCCGATGGGAATTTATCTGAAATTGAGAGACCAATTCAGAGATACCATTTTATTAGAAAGTGCAGATCACAATGTAAATAACAACAGTTTTTCTTACATCGCCATCAATGCAATTGCTGGTGTAGAAATAAAAAATCTGCAAGAAATGGAAGTGAAATTTCCATTGACAGCTCCCGAAAAATCTACCATCCCAGAGAATTTTAGCATTACAGAATATTTAGAAAATTTTTCTAAAAGTTTCGATTGTGAAACGGTGAAAAATCCTGTAGAAAAAATAGCACAAGGTTTGTTTGGTTACACTAGTTTTGATGCCGTTCAGTTTTTTGAAACTATCAAATTCAAACCACAAAGTAAAGAAGTAGAAATCCCATTTTTGCGCTATAGATTGTATCAATACGTAATTGCAATTAATCATTTTAATGATGAAATGTTCTTGATTGAAAACAAAATTGAAGGTTTAAAATCCGAAATTTTAGAAATCGAAAATATTATCAAAAACAAAGATGTAGCACTCTACCCTTTTGAAAAAATTGAAGAAGAAACTTCCAATTTAACTGATGAAGAATACAGAGATTTGGTAGAATTAGCCAAAAAACATTGTTTCCGTGGAGATGTTTTTCAATTGGTTTTGAGTAGAAGATTTGAGCAAAAATTCAGAGGTGACGAATTCAATGTTTACCGAGCTTTACGAAACATCAATCCATCTCCTTACCTATTTTTCTTTGATTATGGAGATTACAAATTAATGGGTTCAAGTCCAGAAAGTCAGTTGATTATTCAAAATCATAAAGCCGTAATTCACCCAATTGCAGGAACTTTCCGCAGAACTGGCGACACCGAAAAAGATTTACAATCTGTAGAAACTCTAAAAAAAGACCCAAAAGAAAACGCAGAACATACAATGCTCGTAGATTTAGCAAGAAATGATTTGAGTAAATTAGGAAAAAATATAACAGTTTCTAAACTCAAGGAAATTCAATTATTTTCTCACGTGATTCACATGGTTTCAGAAGTTACTGCAGAGTTGGATGAAACCACCAATCCATATGAAATGATTGCCACCACGTTTCCACAAGGAACTTTAAGTGGTGCACCAAAATACAAAGCACTGGAATTAATTGACGCTTATGAAAAATCTTCCAGAGGTTATTACGGCGGTTGCATCGGTTTTGTAGGTTTTGACGGAAGTTGCAACCAAGCGATTATGATTAGAACTTTTTTGAGTAAAAACAACACGCTTTTCTACCAAGCTGGAGCTGGAATTGTAGCCAAATCTTCCGCAGAAAGTGAATTGCAAGAAGTAAATAACAAATTAGGTGCTTTGAAAAAAGCGATTACAAAAGCAAGCAAAATTTAATGGAAACAAAATATTTCATCATTCCAGGACTTGGAAATTCTGGACCAAATCATTGGCAAACTCATTTAGAAAATTTGGGAGACCATTACATTAGAATCGAACAAAATGAATGGGATAAACCAAACTGTGAAGATTGGATAAATAATATAGAAGCTGCTGTTTCTAAATATAATTTGGATAATGTAATTTTAATTGGACATAGTTTAGGTTGTACTACGATTGCACATTGGGCAAAGAAATTTAAACATAAAATAAAAGGAGCTTTATTAGTTGCTCCAAGTGATATAGAGGCTCAAGTTTATACTTTTGAAGCAACTGGTTTCACGCCAATTCCTTTAGATAAATTAAATTTTAAAACCATCGTTGTGACGAGTGAAAATGATGTTTGGGTAAGTTTAGAAAGAGCAAAATATTTTGCAGAAAAATGGGGAAGTGAATTAATTAATATTGGAAATGCAGAACATATAAATGCAGATTCTGGTTTTGGGGAATGGAAAGAATGTTTAGAAATTTTAAAAAAAATTGAAAAATGAAAGTATTAGTTTTTGATAATTACGATAGTTTTACCTATAATTTAGTTCAAATTATAGAACAAATTTTGGGCGAAAAAGTAGATGTCTTTAGAAATGATGAAATTCCTTTGGAAGACATCAACCAATATGATAAAATTATTCTTTCTCCAGGACCAGGAATTCCTGAAGAAGCAGGTATTTTATTAGATGTGATTAAAAAATACGCGCCTACCAAATCTATTTTCGGGGTTTGTCTTGGTCAACAAGCGATTGCCGAAGCTTTTGGTGGAAGTCTCATTAATCTTTCTGAAATATATCACGGAGTTGCTACCGAAGCCAAGCAAGTAAAACCTCACAAAATTTTAGAAAATTTACCAGAAGTTTTAGAAGTTGGGCGGTATCATTCTTGGGCGGTAAATCCCGAAGATTTTCCAAATGAATTAGAAATTACATCTATTGACAATTCTGGAATGATTATGAGTTTGAAACATAAAGAGTACGATGTTCACGCCGTTCAATACCATCCTGAAAGTATTTTAACACCAAAAGGAAGACAGATTTTAGAGAATTTTCTTTCCAATGGTTAATTATAAATTATTAATTGTTAGTGATCAAATTCAATCAAATTTATCATTAACAATTTACCATTAACAATTAAAATGAAACAAATATTACAATACCTTTTCAATCACCAAACTTTATCAAAAGCCGAAGCAAAAGCTATTATGATTGAAATTGCTCAAAATAAATTCAACGAAACAGAAGTTACAGCTTTTATTACCGTTTTTATGATGCGAAGCATTACGCTAGAAGAAATGCAAGGTTTCCGAGAAGCTTTGCTAGATTTGGCGGTGAAAGTTGATTTAGGAACTCACGATTTGGTGGATATTGTAGGAACTGGAGGCGATGGAAAAAATACCTTCAATATTTCCACTTTGGCAAGTTTCATCGTAGCAGGAACTGGACAAAAAGTTGCGAAACACGGAAATTACGGAGTTTCAGCAATTTCAGGTTCTTCTAATGTCTTGGAGGAATTGGGTTATCAATTCAAAAATAATCAAGAAGATTTGAAGAAAGATTTAGAAAAAGCCAATATTTGTTTTCTTCACGCTCCGCTCTTTCATCCCGCTTTGAAATCTGTTGCGCCATTGAGAAAAGGTTTGGGTTTAAGAACTTTTTTTAATCTTTTGGGGCCTTTGGTAAATCCTGCAAAACCGAAATTTTCTATGATTGGTGTTTACAGTTTAGAAATTGCGAGGTTGTATCAATATATTTTACAAAAAAACAACGAAGATTTTATGTTGGTTCACGCTTTAGACGGTTATGACGAGATTTCTTTGACAGGTGACACCAAAATTTTCAATAAAAATGGCGAAGAAATTTTCTCTGCAACTGAATTAGGATTTAAAAATATTGAAGCAGAAACCATTTTTGGGGGAAATACTAAAGAAGAAGCTGCTAAAATTTTCAGAACTATTTTAGAAGGAAAAGGAACATACGAACAAAACGCCGTAGTTCTGGCTAATGCTGCAAAAGCGCTACAAAATACAGGAAAATATGAAAATTACGAAGCAAGTTTAGCCGCAGCAAAAGAAAGTTTAGAAAGCGGAAAAGCGTTAGAATGTTTGAATAAACTTGTACAAAGTAAAATGTAAAATGTATTTCAAATAAAAATACTTTATACTTTATACTTAATACATTTTACAATTATTAAAAATGACAATTTTAGATAAAATAATAACTAGAAAAAAAGAAGAAATTGCTTTTGCCAAAAGTAAAACTTCTATTGAAGAACTGAAAGATTCTGAATTTTTCGGGAGAGAAACTTTTTCACTGAAAGAATCGGTAAAATCCAGAAACGGAATTATTGCTGAATTCAAGAGACAATCACCTTCAAAAGGAATTATCAATGATAAAATTTCGCCTTTGGAAGTCGTTTCAAAATACGAAGAATTTGGTGCAAGTGGAATTTCTATTCTCACGGATAAAGATTTTTTCGGAGGAAGTTTTGAAAATATTTTAAGCGTTAGAAATTCCATAAACGTTCCGATTTTGAGGAAAGATTTTATGGTAGATGAATATCAGTTTTATGAAGCAAAATCAATCGGAGCTGATGTTATTTTGTTGATTGCAGCGTGTCTTTCTCCAACTCAAGTTCAGGAATTTACAGATTTGGCACATCAACTAAATTTGGAGGTTTTGCTAGAAATTCACACCGAAGAAGAACTGAAACATTTTAATTCTGAAATTGATTTGGTAGGCATTAACAACCGAAATTTGAAAGATTTCAAAGTAGATTTACAACATTCTGTCAATTTGAAAAATTTGCTTCCAAAAGGAACATTATCGGTTGCCGAAAGTGGAATTTACAATATAGAAGATTTTAAATTTCTGAAAGAAAAAGGATTTGATGCGTTTTTAATGGGCGAATATTTTATGAAAAACGAAAATCCTGGAAAAACATTTGAGGAACTTTCAAAATTAATATAGAAATGAAGTTTCGTTACGCAAGACATACAAAAAATTTAGAGAAATTAGAGAAATTTTACATTGAAATTCTCAATTTCAAAAAATTAGGAGGTTTTGAAAATCATAATGGATATGATGGTATTTTTCTTGGAAAGGAAAATTTAGATTGGCATTTAGAATTTACTTTTTCTGAAGATTTATCAGAAAGTAAATTTGATGAAGACGATTTGCTTGTTTTTTATCCTAAAAATAAAGATGAATTTTTAAAAATTCTTGAAAATATTAAGCAACTCAAAGTAAAAACGTATGAACCCAAAAATCCATATTGGAAGGAAAATGGATTTTTAATAAAAGATCCTGATGATTTTGGAATCATCATTTCAAATAGATTTAACTGATGAAAAGCCAAAAACCAAAAGCCAAAAACCAATTGCAAATTAAAGTTTGCGGTCTAACTCAACTCTCACAAATTCAGGAATTAATTTCTCTGAACACAGATTTTTTGGGTTTCATATTTTATAAAAAATCGCCAAGATTTGTTTTAAATCATCTAAGCTTAAAAGAGATTTCAGAAATTAATCATCAAGGAAAAGTAGGTGTTTTTGTGAATGAATCGATTGAAAAAATTGTAGAAATTTCAGAGAAAGCAAATCTCAATTTCATTCAATTACATGGAGATGAAAATGAAAATTTTATCAGAAAATTAAGAAAAAATATAAAGAAAAATGTAAAACTCATCAAAGTTTTCAGAATTGGAGAAACTTTCAATTTTCAATTTTCAATTTTCAATTCATTGGTAGATTATTTCCTTTTCGATACAGATAGTAAAGCTTTTGGTGGAACAGGAAAAACATTTGATTGGCAAATTCTCAATGGAATTGAAATCTCAAAACCCTATTTTTTAAGTGGCGGAATTTCATCAGAAAACATCCATCAACTATCAACTATCAACCAACAACCAACTGTATTAGACATCAATTCAAAGTTTGAAACAGAACCCGGAATTAAAGATCTAGAAAAAATAAAAACATTTAAATCATTACTGAAATGACAACATATAGAAACCCCGATAAAAACGGATACTACGGAGAATTTGGAGGTGCATTTGTTCCCGAAATGCTCTATCCAAATGTGGAAGAACTTCAACAAAATTACATAGAAATTATAGAATCTGAAGAATTCAAAAATGAACTCAACGATTTATTGAAAAACTATGTTGGCAGAGCTACTCCACTTTATTTTGCGAAAAATTTAAGCGAAAAATATGGTACGAATGTTTACCTAAAACGTGAAGACTTAAACCACACTGGCGCTCATAAAATCAACAATGCTCTCGGACAAGTATTACTTGCCAAAAAATTAGGAAAAAAGAGAATTATTGCCGAAACTGGCGCTGGTCAACACGGCGTTGCAACGGCGACAGCTTGCGCTTTGATGAATTTAGAATGCATCGTTTATATGGGCGAAGTGGATATTGCAAGACAAGCCCCAAATGTTGCCAGAATGAAAATGCTTGGCGCAAAAGTTATCCCTGCAACTTCTGGTTCTAAAACGCTGAAAGATGCTGTAAATGAAGCTTTAAGAGATTGGATTAACAATGCTACAACTACGCATTACATCATCGGAAGTGTGGTTGGTCCGCATCCTTTTCCAGATTTGGTGGCAAGATTTCAAAGTGTGATTTCTGAAGAAATAAAATGGCAGTTGAAAGAGAAAATTGACAGAGAAAATCCAGATTACGTCATCGCTTGTGTAGGTGGTGGTAGTAATGCTGCTGGTACTTTTTATCATTTTGTAGATGAACCATCGGTGAAAATTATTGCTGCAGAAGCTGGTGGTTTCGGCGTAAATTCAGGAAAATCTGCCGCTACTACTTTTCTTGGAACTACAGGCGTTTTACACGGCAGCAAAAGCATTGTAATGCAAACCAATGACGGACAAGTAATAGAACCGCATTCTATTTCTGCGGGATTGGATTATCCAGGAATTGGACCTTTTCACGCGAATTTATTTAAAAATAATCGTGCAGAATTTTTTAGTATTAATGATGACGAAGCGCTGGAATCTGCATTTGAACTCACTAAATTAGAAGGCATTATTCCTGCTTTGGAAAGTTCTCACGCATTGCAAGTTTTGAAAAAGAAAACCTTTGAAAAAGACGATGTAGTGGTTATTTGTTTAAGCGGACGTGGCGATAAAGATATGGAAACGTATTTGAAACATTTATCATAATGAAATTATTTTCTCGTAAAGAATTTATTGAACTTCTAGAATGGGTTTTTGTTTTGTACGTTGCGTTTCATATGAGCGTTTACGGTGCTGCAAAATACATTCAATTCGGAGACATCAATCAGTATACACAACCTTTGAATTCATACAAAGGAATGCAATTAATGTGGGCGTTTTACGCCTATTCTAAGGCATTTGCTGTAATTGTAGGCGTTTTTGAGATTTTAGGTTCGATTTTATTAGTCTTCCCAAAAACTAGAATTTTAGGCGGATTTATTTTGACTTCTATTCTTATAAATATTATTTTGCAAGATACTTTTTACGGAGTTCATCTTGGCGCATTAGCAGATGCAGTTCTTTATCAGATTCTAATTTTAATTATTTTTTATTGGCATAGAAATCAAATATTACTTGCATTTTCTAATCTAAAACTTACGAATAGATTAATTCTAAAAAATCATTTTTTTAAATACATCATTACTGGAGTTTTGATTTTTATTGGGTTATATTACATTCCCAAAATTATAATCTCTATTTTTAATTTTTTCAATACTTAATTGGACTAATATGACACAAAAAATATATCAAATAGACGCTTTTGCAGAGGAACTATTCTCGGGAAATCCTGCTGCGGTTTGTCCATTAGAAAATTGGTTACCAGACGAAACAATGCAAAAAGTAGCTGCTGAAAACAACTTAGCAGAAACCGCTTTTACCGTTCCTGTAGAAAATGGTTTTGAAATCCGTTGGTTTACACCAGAAGTTGAAGTAGATTTATGTGGTCACGCTACCCTAGCTTCGGCATTTGTTTTAATGAATTTTGAGGGATTTTTAGGAGAAGAAATCAACTTTTTTTCTAGAAACAGCGGAACGCTTACTGTTACTAAAAACGGAGATTTTTTAATCTTAAATTTCCCAAAAGATACGCTACAAAAAGTGGATGATTTATCAATTTTTGAAAAATGTTTTGCTTTTCAATCGATGGAAGCTTATCAAGGAAAGACAGATTATTTATTAATTTTTGAAAACGAACATCAAATTCAAAACATAGAACCGAATTTTTTTGAAATTTCTAAAATTGATGCAAGAGGAATTATTGTGAGTTCAAAATCAGAAAATTACGATTTTGTATCTAGATTTTTTGGTCCCAATTGTGGCGTAAACGAAGATCCTGTAACTGGTTCTGCACATACTACATTAACGCCTTTTTGGGCAGAAAACCTAGAGAAAACAAAATTAACAGCGAAACAAATTTCTAAACGTGGTGGTGTTTTGGAATGTGAATTGAAAAACGATAGAATTCTCATCAGCGGAAAATGCAAAACCTATTTAAAAGGCGAAATATTCATCAATTAAAATGATTATAATGAAAAAATTAAATATATACTTTACTGCAGGAATTCCTAATTTGGAAGATACCGCAGAAATTATGAAAATCATTCAAAATTCTGGCGCAGATATGATGGAAATCGGGATGCCTTATTCTGATCCTGTTGCAGATGGCCCCGTAATTCAAGAAGCACATGAACTGGCTCTAAAAAACGGAATGACAATCGCCAAGCTTTTTTCTCAACTGAAATCTGTAAAAGATGAAATTAATATTCCTGTAATTTTAATGGGATACATCAACCCTGTTTTGAGTTTTGGTTTTGAAAAATTCTGTGAAGAATGTGCCAATTCAGGAGTCTCAGGATTGATTATTCCCGATTTACCTCCGATTGAATTTGAGAAAAATTATCAACCCATTTTAGAAAAATACGGATTGAATTTTACCTTTTTGGTAACGCCAGAAACTTCAGAAGAACGTATCAAATATTTAGATTCTTTGAGTTCAGGATTTCTGTACGCTGTTTCTAGTTCATCTACCACAGGAAACGAAAATAAAGAAGTCAAAAACGAAGAATATTTGAACAAACTAGCTTCCATAAACCTCAAAAATCCTGTAATGATTGGTTTTGGAATAAAAAACAAGTCTGATTTCGAACAAGTTACCGAAAAATCACAAGGCGGAATTATAGGTACTGCTTTTGTGAAAATTCTTTTAGAAAATAAAGATTGGAAAGAAAAAGCTGAAGAATTTATAAAAGCCATCAAATAAAAAAAACCTCGATTAAATCGAGGTTTTATGTTTATTTTCTGAATCTTAACAAAAGAAGATTATCTTTATAAAGTTCTAAATATCCGTCTTTAACCGTATATTTATTGGCTTGTTCTAGCAAATTAAAGAAATTTTGTTCTGTTTTTAGGTCATTACAAGCCATTCTGGTAGAGCCTATATTCCCTACAAGAAAAGTTCCGTTATTAGCATCTACCGTAGCTTCTGCAAAGAAATTATTGCAACCACCATTTCCAGAAATTCTTTTATCTTCAATGTTTAAAGTAGGAATTTTACTCCCAGAAACTTGATCTGCCAGAGTCCATTTTGTGTTGGTAACCACTTCTTGTTTAGAAGATTTACTAACTTGTGTAGCACAAGATGTCAATGCAATAAAAGCAAAAAGTGCTAAGATTATATTTTTCATAATAATATATTTTGGTATGTTTTCCTAACGAAGCTCTGCATTAAATTCTTTTTTGAAGTTTTTAATCAAAGAATCCATCACAGCAGTAATATCTTTGTCTTCAAGTGTTTTTTCTTCATTTAAAAGTTCAAAACTTAATGCATAAGATTTTTTACCTTCTGGTAAATTTTTCCCTTCATAAACATCAAATAAATTGATACTTTTAAGGTATTTAGAAGGATTTTTCTTCGCCAATTTATATAATTCTGCGTAATTTACATTTTTATCTACTAATAACGCCAAATCTCTTCTAATTTTATTAAATTTAGGTATATCTACAAATTTGAAATTCTCTTTGCTTCTTAACTTTTGTACCGTCTCTATCTCAATTTCTGCATAGAAACAATCTTGGTCTATATCATATTCCTTCAATAATTTAGGAGAAACTTTACCTAATCTGGCCAGTGTTTTTCCTTTTGAAATAACTTCTAAAGCATCTCCAAATCTGTTGTCTTCTAAAGATATTTCTTCGGTTTCTAAATTTAATTTATCAAAAAGTACTTTTACATAAGCTTTTAACCTGTAAAAATCTGATGCAGATTTTGGCATCAACCAATTTTCAGAATACGTTCTGCCACTGATTAAAATTGCTAATTGCTTTCTTTCTTCGTATTTTTCTTTTTTGTGATAAATTTTTCCTAATTCAAAGAATTTAATATCTTGATTTTTTCTATTGATATTGTAAATTGTATTTTCTAAAAGACCTTCTAGCAAAGACTTTCTCATAAAAGTAAGTTCTGTACTCAGAGGATTTAACAATTTCACAGCATTGGTTTCGTCTTTTACACTGGTTAGAGAATTATTCATCACTTCATTAAAACCATTACTCTGAAGCGTTCTAGCCCAAGAGTTTTCTAGCGCATCTTGGTCATCAAAACTTAATTTAACGGGGGTAAAAGATATTTTCTGAGGTGCATCTACTTTGTTATAACCATAAATTCTAAGAATTTCTTCTATTACATCTATCTCTCTGGTTACATCTGCTCTGTATGCAGGAACAGCCAATTCTAGACCATCTGCAATATCATTTACAGCCTTAATTTCTAATGATTTAAGAATTTCTTTGATTTTTTCTCTATGAATTTTGACCCCTAAAATCTGATCAAGTTTAGAATATCTAAAAATGACTTTAGCATCTTCTATTTTATTTGGATAGTGCTCTAGAAGATTTCCTACTTTTTTACCACCTGTAATTTCTTCAATTAATTTGATGGCTTGCGTAATGGTAGTTCTGGTATTGTTAGGATCTACTCCACGTTCGAAACGGAAAGATGCATCCGTATTTAAACCATGAGATTTTGCCGCCTTTCTGATGGCAACGGGATTAAAATATGCACTTTCTAAAAATATGGTTTTTGTCTCGTTTGAAACGCCACTTTCACTGCCTCCGAAAACTCCCGCAATACACATTGGCTGGTTGTTTCCATCTTTAATCATAATTTCAGAACCATTTAAAGTTCTTTCAATTCCGTCAAGTGTGTTAAATTTAGTTCCAGCTTCGTTTACCCCTACTTTTACTTTTTTACCAGAAATCTTATCCGCATCAAAAGCGTGTAAAGGCTGACCAAGACCATGTAAAATATAATTGGTGATATCTACCACATTATTAATAGGAGAAAGACCAATTGACTTTAATCTGTCTTGAAGCCAAACTGGTGAAGGTGCTATTTTTACATTTTCTATAATGGCACCAATATATCTAGGGCACAAAGCCGAATCTTCTACCTCAAGTTCGAAACCGTGTTCGCCTTCTGTACTTACAATAGCTGTACTCATCTTTTCAAACTCAGATTTAATACCATTATTAAACAAAAATGCTTGCAAATCTCTAGCAACACCATAATGAGACATTGCGTCTGTTCTGTTCGGTGTTAAACCAATTTCATAGACCTCATCATTGGTTAAGCTAAAATATTTAGCAAAAGGTTCTCCTACTTTATAGGTTTCTTCGTCTAGAACCATTATCCCACCGTGGTCGTCAGAAAGTCCCAATTCATCTTCAGCACAAATCATTCCTTCTGAAACTTCACCTCTAATTTTAGCTTTAGCAATTTCGAAAAAACTTCCTTTTTTGTCATATATTTTAGTGCCTACTATAGCTACAGGAACTGTTTGTCCGGCCGCAACGTTAGGTGCACCGCACACAATATTTAGAATCTTTCCTGAACCTACTTCTACCGTAGTTATTTTGAGTTTATCTGCATTAGGATGTTGTTCGCAAGTCAATACTTTACCTACAACTATGCCTTCTAAGCTTCCTTTTACAGATTCATATTTTTCTATTCCTTCTACTTCTAGACCAATATCTGTAAGGAAAGCCCCGATTTTTTCTGAGCTTAAATCTGTTTTGATATAGTCTTTTAACCAATTGTTAGAAATTTTCATAATTTATGTCTAAAGTCTAATGTTTAAAGTCTAAAGTTAATTTTAAACTTTCTAAAAAAGTAAGTTGCAAATATCGTGAATTTTTGAGAGATAATGAAATTTAAAAACCGTAATTTCGGTTTTGTCTAAAGCCAAATCTTTATATTTAAAAAAAGTCGGACTAAAGCCCGACTCTATTGATATTTTTTTTAATCTCGAAAATACAAACACGAAACTCGTATCTTGAAACTCTAAAATTACATTCCTATTACTGGCATAGAAAGCATTAAGATATGTTCGTTTTCGTCTAATCCATCTACTGGTTCTACAATACCTGGTCTGTTAGGTTGAGACATTTTAAGCGTAATATCATCTGCACCTAAAACAGAAAGCATTTCTGTTAAAAATTTAGAACTAAAACCAATATTAATGTCTTCGCCATTATAATTACAAGGAATTTGCATATCTGCTTTATTTGCAAACTCTGTATCTTCTGCATGAAGATGCAATACATTACCTGAAAGTTTAAATCTTACTTGGTTGGTAGATTTATTAGAGAAAATAGATGCTCTTCTGATGGAACTTAGCAATAAATTTCTATTGATGGTCAATACGTTCGGGTTTTCTTTTGGGATTACTGCGGTATAGTTAGGATATTTACCATCTATTAATCTACAAATCCAGATATTTTCTCCGAAAGTAAATTTCGCCATATTTTCATTAAATTCAATCAAAACATCATCGTTTGAACTAGATAAAATATTTTTGAAAATCGACAATGGTTTTTTCGGCATTATGAACTCTACTGCTTCATCACTGGTAACGTCTGTTCTTTTGTACACTACCAATCTATGAGAATCTGTAGAAACAAAATTAGTTTCTTTTTCAGAAAATTGGAAAAGAACGCCCGTCATTACTGGTCTTAGAGAATCGTTACTGGTTGCAAAAAGCGTATTACTTAATGCGTCTGCCAATACTCCAGAAGCGATGGTTACTTTTTGAGCGGCATCAAATTCTGGTAATTCTGGATAATCTTCGGCATTATCAAGCGCCACGAAATAATTATCTTTTTCGTCTAGTATTTCTAATAAACCACCTTCTCCACTTTCTGATTCTTTCACAGAAAAAGTAAGCGGCTG
>DDFD01000054.1 GCA_002337005.1 Flavobacteriales bacterium UBA1937
ACAAAAAAATCCTAGATTTTTTAGTGGAAAACACAAGAATGCCTTTTACAGAAATCGCTAAACAGATGGATGTTTCTGCTGGTACTATACACGTAAGAGTAAAGAAAATGGAAGATGCAGGTATCATCTTAGGTTCTTCTCTAAATATTGATTATGGTAAGCTAGACTATCATTTTACTGCATTTATTGGTATTTTATTGACTAAGTCAAACAGAACTCAAGAGGTTCTAAAAGAATTAGCATCTATTCCTAATGTAGTAGAAGCTAGTGTAATTTCTGGTAAATACAATATCTTTTGTAAAGTGAGAGCAAAACATACAGAAGATGCTAAAAGAATTATCTATCAGATAGATGATATCCAAGATGTGATGAGAACAGAGAGTATGATTTCTATGGAAGAATACTTGAGTGATAGAAATAGATTAATTAATGCTATTTCTATTTAAAAAAAATATATTTTTGCAATTGGTAAGCTTTTGATTATTCAAAAGCTTTTTTTATTAAATTTATAAATATGGAAGATAATTTTTTTGATAAAAGTCCAGAGAAAACTACAGGTTTTTATTTCGCGATTGTTTTTCTTGTCATATTTTCTTTGTTAAGTATTGGGATAGATGTAACAGAATATCTTAATAGGCAAGATGTCAATATACCTCTTTGGTTCTTCTATGTTATTTTTTCGGTAGATATTTTGATGGTATTATCCGTTGTAAGTATTTATTTTTATAGAAAGCCAGGCGTTATAATTTATCCAATAATAGTAGTTATACATTACTTTTTGCACGAATTTTATCTTTCTACTATGTTATATTCGGATTTATTCAATCTTTTTTGCTATATTGGTCTAGGTTTATTAACAATTATTCCTAAATGGAAATTTTATAAATAATAATTTCAGATAAAAATATCCGAATAAAATACTTACCTTTGAATAGTAAAAACTATCGTTATGTTTTCAAAAGCTTGTGAATACGCCATAAAATCTGTGATATATATAGCACAAGAAGCCTTGGCAGGAAGGAAAACCAATGTGAAACAGATTTCTGAAGCCACAGATGCTCCAGAAGCTTTCGTAGCAAAGATCCTACAACCACTTTCTAAAAAAGGAATACTTATTTCTAACAAAGGTAAACAAGGAGGATTTACTGTAGATTTAGATAAAATAGAACATATCAAAATTATTGAAATTGTTTTGGCTACAGATGGTGAAGAAATTTTCACACGCTGTGCATTCGGTTTAGAGAAATGTTCTTCAGAGAAACCCTGTCCTTTTCACTTTAAATACAAGCCAATTAGAGAAGGATTAAAGAATTCTCTTACAGAGATTTCTATTTATGATATGGCATTGAAGACTGAGCAAGGTGAAGCTTTTCTTAAAATATAAATTATTTTCTTACAAAGATATTTTGTAAGGAATTTTCTTTTTATTCCAAAAAAAATCGATGAAATTACTTCCATCGATTTTTAAAATTTGTCTTTATAAAAGATATTATCTTTCTAGAATTCTTTTTACCGCTTCTATTACCGCGAACGAATCAATTTTGTATTTGTGCATTAATTCTGCTGGTGTACCACTTTCCCCGAAAGTATCTTGTACAGCCACAAATTCTTGAGGGGTTGGTCTTTTTCTTGCTAACATTCCTGCAACAGATTCTCCTAAACCACCAAGATAGTTATGCTCTTCAGCAGTTACTATTTTACCTGTTTTTTCTACAGATTTTAAAATAATTTCTTCGTCTAGAGGTTTTATGGTATGTATGTTTATGATTTCGCAAGAGATACCTTGTTTTTCTAATTCATCTGCCGCCAAAAGAGATTCCCAAACCAAATGTCCAGTTGCTACAATAGTAACATCTGTACCTTCTTGTAATAAAATACCTTTTCCTATTTCAAAAGGCATATCTTCAGGAATAAAAACAGGCACTACAGGTCTCCCGAATCTTAAATAAACCGGTCCTTCATATTCTGCAGCAGCTAGAGTAGCTTGCTTAGTTTGGTTATAATCACAAGGATTAACAACTACCATTCCTGGTAACATTTTCATTTGACCGATGTCTTCTAAAACTTGGTGTGTAGCACCATCTTCTCCTAGAGTTAAACCAGCGTGAGAAGCTGCAATTTTCACATTTTTATTAGAATAAGCAATAGACTGACGAACTTGGTCTAGAACTCTAGAGGTAGCAAAGTTGGCAAATGTACCAGCAAAAGGAATTTTACCGGCAGTAGCAAGACCAGCAGCAATTCCCATCATATTAGCTTCTGCAATCCCTGTTTGTACAAATCTTTCTGGAGCTTTTTCTATAAATTTCTCCATTTTAAGAGAACCAATTAAGTCAGCACAAAGTGCCATTACATTCGGGTTTTTATCAGCTAATTCTGCTAAACCAGCCCCGAAACCACTTCTTGTATCTTTTTTTTCTGTGTATGTAAATTTCATTTTTTAAATTTTAGAGTAGGAGAATTAATAATCAGCAATCTGAGCTGGTTGTAACTGAGCAAGAGCACTTTCTAATTGAGCATCACTAGGTGCTTTTCCGTGCCAAGCGTGTGATCCCATCATAAAATCTACGCCATTACCCATTTCTGTATGAAGCATAATAGCTACTGGTTTTCCGTTTCCTGTTTTTGATTTTGCGAATTCTAGTGCTGCAATTACTGCTTCTAAGTCATTACCATTTTTTTCTTCGATAACTTCCCAACCAAAAGCTTCTAGCTTTGCGTGTAAATCTCCTAGAGAAAGCACGTGTTCTGTGCTTCCGTCTATTTGTTGACCGTTATAATCTATGGTAGAAATTAAATTATCCACTTTTTTAGCCGCAGCAAACATCAATGCTTCCCAGATTTGTCCTTCTTGTAACTCTCCGTCACCGTGAAGTGTATAAACAAGAGATTGATCTCCGTCAATTTTTTTAGCCAAAGCAGTACCAATTCCTACAGATAAACCTTGACCAAGAGAACCAGAACTCATTCTGATGCCTTCTAAATGTTCGTGTGTAGTAGGATGTCCTTGTAATCTAGAATTTAATTTTCTAAAAGTAGAAAGTTCTTCTATTGGGAAATAACCAAATCTAGCCAAAGTACTGTAAAATACAGGAGAAATGTGACCATTTGAAAGATAGAATACATCTTCTCCTTTTCCTTCCATAGAAAAAGGGAATTTATAGTTCATTACTTTTCCGTATAGTGCAGTGAAATATTCTACACAACCAAGGCTTCCGCCAGGATGCCCAGAGTTTACAGCGTGAACCATTCTTAAAATGTCTCTTCTAATTTGCGTGGCGAGTGATTTTAACTCTTCTATTGATTTGCTCATTGATATAGATTTATTCGTGGTGCAAAAATATAATTTTTTTATGGGATAAAAGCAAATCAAGGGGTTAATTTTAGCAACCTTCGTTGATATATACACTTACTTCTGTTACTATATTGTTTTCTAATTTGAAACTCAGTTCTGTAGCTGCGTCAGAATCCGAGAGATTAAAGTAACTTACTATTTTTGATCTGTTTTCGCCTTTATCATCCCAACCTTGGGTTACAGAAAAATTGGGGTAATTTTTATAAGCATTAATCAGTTCATCTCTTGTACTTCCTACGCCCATTCCGCTTTTGGTTCTGAATTTTGTACTTTTGGTAGTAAGGCTATATATGGCGAGTTTAGAAGGTTCTTTTTCGCTAATGTATGTATTCTGAAGTTTGATATCTATATTTTCTCCGTTTACAGAAACGCTGTTGCTTTTTTCCCAATCCTCAAAAATTTGTAATTTTTTTTGAGCCAATTTTTCAGCATCATCTGCTTTCATAAAGATTTTATAAGATCCAATTCTTAGTGTTGTTAATTCAAAATTTTCTTGTGCAGAAATTACCCCAAAAAAGAGTAGGGTAAAGAGGAGTGTTAGTTTTTTCATAGTGTTTTTATTTTGCTTAAAATTAATAAAAAATTCCAATTCAAATATTAAATAGGTTCTGTGATGATGTTTTAGTAATAGTTTTATTACACATATTTGGTTTCTACAGAGCCTTTAATTTTAAAATGTGCATTCCGTAGGAATGTTATGTGTGTGAAGAAAAATAGTAATAAAACGCGTTCCTTAGGAATGCAATGTACTTAAGTTAAAGGTTCGCAGTAGGTTTTGTTGACCACTCTGTCTCTGAATTTCTTTTTATCATTAAAGTTTCTAGAAATATTCTGTACGAGTTCAGTATAATTATCAGTTCCATCTTCTCTTTTGTGGTAGAACGGTTTTATAGATTTACAATTATCGTGTTCAAAAATGGTATTAAGCATGGTTCTGTCTGAAATACCGCAAGAATGCCCAAAGATAAAAACTTGATATTCTTCTGAATCTATAAATTCTAAAAGTTTTTTGTAATTATCAGTCTGAAGATAAGCAATAGATTTAAAATTCTCTAAATATCTGTTATCATTTAAATCTTCAAATTCTTGATATTTTTTATCTACATCATCACCAAAACCAAAAATTATTGGGTTTTCAGGATTTTTTAATTCTCCGTGAATGTGGATTTCTGAAATGTTATAATCTATTTTATTTCCATTAATTCTATTAAATTCATTAATGTAATCTAATGTTGTATTTGTATAATTGAAATTTAAAAGTAAAGTTTTTTCAGGTTGAAATTTTTCGATTGTATTTTTTGAATCTCCAAGGTTATCAAAATGTTCAAAAATAAAATTGTTTGCATCAATTTGGTTTAATTTACTAATATTACGAATGAAATATTTAAGATATGGAGAGAAAGAATTAAAAGTTGCCGAATGTTCAAAGTCTATTAAAGATTTACATTTTTTAATAATTGGCTTAGAAAAAATATTTACGGCATTTGATGAAATATCTCTTATATAAAAGTCTAAAAAAATATTGTTTGAAATTTTTTCATTGAGATTATTTTTTTTCTCAATTTTTAATAAGTTATTTTCTAATAAATTTTTTATTTCTTCAAAATCAGAATTTAGTTTATCTATATTTTTAGTCTTTTTTAATTCATTATAATATTCGTTTTCAATATCTACCCAATTTTGGATGTTAATTTTATTTGAAATTTTTTCTAAAAACGTATTAAAAAATTGAAATATACATCTTTTACTTAATAATAGTTTATAAAACTTACCGAATTCACAATCTTTGTTAATTTGATGGTCATGTACTGAATTTTTAATAATCCTAAAAAATAAGTTTTTATATTCACCATTATTTTGGCTATCTTTCAGATATAGTTCATACTGGGTTTTCCAAAAATCATCAATAAAATCTTTATAACTGGTTTTTAAACCGTGTGCTAAATCAAAACCGTTTCCTACTAAAATAAGTCTATTCACAATTATTAATTTTTCTTTAAAATTAAGAAAATTGCTTTTAAAATTAAAATAAAATGCATTTTTGTTATTTCGTGTAAATCTCAATTCTTGTAAAATAAATATAGATTTTTTCCGAATGACAAACGATATGGTAAAGTTTTAGCAAAAAAAATCGATTGATTATTCAACCGATTAAAAAAAATTATGCTTAGATATTACCGATTTTTAAAAAGGGATAATTCATCTAGCCATTTTTTTAAATCTTTTCCAGATTCTAAATTACATTTTTTTCTTATTCTATATTTTCTTATTTCTATTGTTTTTAGACTTACAGATTCTATATCTGAGATCTCTTTGTTGGAAAAATTAAGAGAAATCATCGCAAGAAAAGTTTTTTCGAAAATTGACAATTGAGGATATTTTGTAGAAAGTAATTCATCAAAATTTGTATAAACTTCTATAAACCTCAAATAAAATGTAGGTGAGTTTTTTTTGCCTAGTTCTTTAATTTCTTTTAATGCTTCATTTATATTTGATTCTGAGATGTTTTTTTGTCTTTTTTGTTTTCTGATATTCATAAAAATGATAAGACCAGAAAAAGATAGAATAGTTAATAAAATTAGAAAAAAATTAATTCTTATATTTTCTTCAATATTATAGATTGACATTTTAAAAAAATTGAGAGTTATCACTTACTTTATTATAATTTTTTTGATGATGATAAAAGGTTTTACGAAATTATTATTTACTTGTACAATCAATTTTTGACGATTTTTCGGTATTGTATTTTTAAGACTGATGCCCGCTAAAAATTAGTATTAGGCAAATTAAAAATAAAAAAATCATTTATTTGCTTATTTCTTAGTATATGAATTAGATTCAAAAATATATTTTTATTATTTGTTCTAAATTTATATTACTACTAAAGTTCACTTTATGATTAAAAAAATAAGTATATATATGTAATTTAATTAGTTATATTAATAGTTGATATTGTGGGGGTCAAAAATGTATCTCGGTAATTTACCGAGATACAGAATTATAATTAAAGTTGATATTTATTTGTTTACTCTAATTCTTAAATTTGGATTTATATATACAGGCTTTATTGTTTTAGAAGTAATATTGATGGAATCTGTTATGGTACAGTTCTCTGTAATACCATCAGAATAAATTACTTCAACTTTATAATTTCCGTAACCAAAATTTCTAAGATCTAAGTTAGGGTCTGTGCTAATAATAGTATTAGGATTGCTGCTGTTTAATTTATACCATTTATAAGTGGTAAATTCATTTCCATAAAATTTGTCGGTTTTGAGTAAATAACTTAAAGGATCTGAAGTATTTATTGTATAGTTCAGCCAATCTGGTCCTAATCCATCAAAACTTCCTGGATTATATGGTGCAAAAATAATATTGGTATTATTGCCCAGATTATTACTTTGTTCTGCAAAATATAGAGTTTTACCAATGCTGTTGATGTATTTCACATTAGCAAAATTAAAACTAGTATTTGTTCCTAATACATTAATTTTGGCTTGTATTGTAGAAGTCGTATTCTGTATATTTGTTACATTACAAGAGTTTCCTCCAATTACTAAATCCATAATAGTTTGGGTTCTATTTGATTCTAGAGAATAACTTTTTCCGGCATTTAAGAATAATGAATTGATGTAAGAATCCCCATAAATATTACCATTACCTCGAAATATAACTTTGTTATATGAAACTCCAGTTTTAGATCCACCGCCTAAAGAACCTACATTGTTAAATGTAATATCATAGTAAGACTGATTGCTATAAGCAATAAGTCCGTTATTTGTTGATGTATTATTTAATGTAGTAAATATAATATGTGAAGTACCAGCATTTAATGTTACATTAGATGAATTCGTATTAAAAGAAGATTGAATGTTTGAAAGGGTGATTACAGAACTTCCTAAATTGATAGTTCTATTTTTTGTGCCATTATTGGCAAAAAAACTACTTGCTACTCCTATATTATAATTATTAGTATTAAACATACCGGCATTATGATACAAATCATTTCCTGTAGAAAAGTCATCTAACAAACTAATAGAATTTTCTTCTTCAAAATAGATTGCGCTCACGATTGTAGAATTTCCTGTCATTCCTGTAATTACACCATTGCTAGTTATGGTTTTCGTTTCACCTGTATTGCGATAGTAGATATAAGCTATATTTATTTGCCCCATTCCTGTTTGCCATACAGTAGATCCATAAATATTTAAAGTTTGTGCTCCATTTTGTGTTAATGTAGGTGCAACTGGGCTACCTGCAAAAGTAATATTATGAGCATAAGAGATATTATCAACCGTAACGGTTTTATTGGTAGAGCTAAATCCAGAACCTGCGTCAAAGAAAACATTATCAGCAGGGCCAGGAACGCAATATCCACCAATGCCACCACTGGTTTGCGACCAATGAGCTTTATCATTCCAATTTCCACTTCCGCCTACCCAGTACAGGTTTTGACCTGTATAAGGAGGAAAAGACCAGCCTGTGTTATTACCATTATCTACCGAATTATTCGCAATGAATAATCCTCCACCATTAGCATTTATGTCCTGCATTATGACACCAGATACATTGATAACTGCCCCAGAACTAGCTGAAATAATTGCTTGGCTACCTACAGTACTGGCCTTAATTGTGGACCAACCACTACATTGCGGTGTACTAGCAGAGAATAAATTATTCACAGTTTGTATTTTGCCAGACGCTAGGGTATAAGTTTTGGTAGCACTAAAGGTGAGATCATTAAAATTATTACTACCATAAATGTTTCCATCGCCTAGAAAAGCAACCTTATTGTAGTATGTAGTGCCAGAATTTGAACCTGCCAAATATCCAAATTTCTCAAAGGTAATATTATTATAAACTTGATTAGCAAATGCTTGAAAGCCCATTGTAGTTCCACTTGTAACTAAAGAAGTGAAAATAAAATGTGATGTACCAGCATTTATTGTTACTAAAGAAGAATTTGCATTGTATAATGATTGAGAGTTTAAGAATGTAATAACGGAACTCCCGAAATTAATGGTTCTTAATTTGGTTCCGTTATTGGTTAAAAATCCTTGCTTTATAATTACATTAAAGTTATTGGTATTAAATGTACCTGCATTATGGTTCAAATTATAGCCTACAGAAAAATCATCTAATAGACTAATAGAATTCTCTTCTTCAAAATAAATATTGGTGTTAATGGTGCCTGAAGAGACACCAGTAGTTACTCCGTTACTAGTGATAGTTTTACTTTCTCCTGTTTTACGGTAGTAGATGTTAGAAATATTGATAGGACTCATTCCTGTTTGCCAAACAGAAGATCCATAAATGTTAAGCGTTTGTACGCCGTTTTGTGTTAATAATGGGGGAACAGGACTGCCAGCAAAAGTAACGTTATGGGCGTATGAGATATTATCAACCGTAACAGTTTTATTTGTAGAACTAAATCCAGAGCCTGCATCAAAGAAAACATTATCACCAGGACCAGGGACGCAATATCCACCAACGCCACCACTGGTTTGCGACCAATGGGTTTTATCGTTCCAATTTCCGCTTCCTCCAACCCAATATAAATTTTGCCCAGTATAAGGAGAAAACAACCAACCTGTATTATTAGTATTATCAACCGAATTAGTTGCATTGAATAATGCGCCACCAGTTGCATTAATATCTTGAATGATAGCCCCAGAAACAGCGATGATAGCCCCAGAATTAGCCGAAATAATAGCCTGACTTTCTGTTACACTAGATTTAATAGTTGACCATCCACCACAAGGAGATGTGATGGCAGAAAGTGAATTGGTAATGAATTGTGTTTTTCCAACAGGGAGAATATAAGTTTTAGTAGCACTAAAAGTAAGATTTTTAATGCTATTATCACTATAAAGATTACCATCACCTAAAAAGATAACATTATTATAGTAAACAGTACCAGAGTGTGAACCACCTAGTGAACCTGATTTTTGAAATGTAACATCATAAAATGTCTGATTAGTATAAGGTATTATACCATAAGTATTTGCGGTATTATCTAAAGCAGCAAAGACAATATGAGAAGTACCAGCATTTAAGGTGACGTATTGTGAATTTGTATTGAATGAAGAATTAATAGATTGTAATGTAATGATAGAAGATCCTAAATTAATAATTCTAGCTTGTGTGCCTGGATTATTTGCCGAAAAATTATTTCTAATGTTTACATTGCGATTATTGGTATTAAAAGTTCCTGCAAAATGTGTCAAATCATATCCAGTAAAAAAATCGTCTAGTAAACTAATAGAATTAACTTCTCTAAAAAAAACATTATTGGTGTATAATAGATTTGATGATCCTGTGATTACACCATTACTCGTAATGGTCTTGTTTTCACTTGTACTTTGATAAACAATTGTGGAAACATTAATTTGCCCCATTCCAGATTGCCAAACCGAAGAACCATAGATGTTAAGTGTTTGTGCTCCACTTTGCGTTACCACTGGTGCTACGGCACTACCAGAGAATGTAATGTTTTTACAGTTAGCAGTAACATTAATCGTTATGGTTTTACTGCTTGATGTAAATCCAGAATTGGCATCAAAATAAACATTGTCTGTAACGCCAGGTATTACACTAGGAATTGCTGCTCCTCCTGATGTTGTTCTCCAGTGGTTGATGTCATTCCAATTTCCGCTTCCTCCAACCCAATAGTAATCAGCAGCTTGTATTTTTATAAAAGTACTAAGTGCTAAGAATACTATGAGAAAATATTTGAAATTCTTCATTTTACTTTCTTTTAAATACAATATTCATAAACGTTTTTTCAGTAATTGTTCCTGATGTAAGAATTTTATAAGAAAGTTCTCCAGATGTATTTATAACAATTGTATTGGGATCAAAAACTGTATTGTCAAAATAGAGTACAAAATAATCTAGATCAGTACTGTTTAAAACATCTAAAGAAGCACTAGCATTACTTTTGATAGAAGTACGACTTGTACCAGCAATATCACCTGTTAAGCCAAATTGCTTATTATAGATAGAAAAAAGTTTTATAGTATAAGTTTCAGTTGTAGGGTTGTAATAAATGTCATCTGTTGAATTGGTAGATACCCCTAAAGAAGAAGTAGGAAGTGCTACTGATGGTGCATAAAACCATTCTTTTGATTGAGTGCTTCCACTTCCTAATGCTGTCCATACAGAACCATTGAAAAAATAATACCCTTCATTTGTAATATTTATCGTTTTTGTAGAAGGAGTAGTCACTTTGGCTATTGCATATACAATAGTACCAATTTGTGGATTACCATAAAGAGCATCTTTAGCTTTTAGTTCATCTCCAGAAATACGAGGAATTAATAAACCGTCAATTTTTGAAAGATTATTAGGACTTGCTACTATATCTAAAGTAGCGTTTGGTGTCTCAGTATTTATACCAACTTGTGAAAAAGCAAAGCTATATAATGAAATAGCTGAAATAATTAAAAATTTGTTTTTCATTGTTTTCGTGTTATTTTTTAATTTTTTTCAAGAGAATGTTAGATTATAATTTTAAGGTAGAGTAATTATAATTTTATTGATTATGCTTTTTTTGAATTCTTTTTAAGAAACAATGCTTTAGAAAAGCTTTTTATAAGAGAAGTTGAAAATGATAAAAGTATGTAGTTTCAAAATAGAAAATAAAGATGTTTTATACTTAAATATCTTTATTAAGTTTAAGTTTAATTTTTCTAACATTGTAATTTTATTCCGCAAAAGTAACCAAGAATTAGACCAGAAGCCCTAAATAGTACCCCTACAAATCCCCTACATTTATTCTTTTTGCATACGTCAAAACTACACATTTGTTATTTTTGGCAAAAATTAGTTTCAAATCCTGTCAATAATTTAAATTTTTTAATTCAAAACAATATTTTAAAAAGCATAAAAAAATCCAACCGAAAACTCAGTTGGATTTTAAAATATTTTTTTTCAAAATCTATTTTCGGTCTTTTACCAGCCAAAGCCCAAAGAAAGTAAGTAGCCCATTTAAGATAATGAGTTCTACCCCGATTTTATAATCCGTGAAATTAGTTACGATATAATTGATAAGGTAAGTAATAATTGGTGCTAAAAGCGTAACCGCTAGAATAGTATATTTCTTAGAAATTTGATGTTTAGTGAAAATTCCAAAAGCAAATAAACCAAGCAGTGGTCCATAAGTGTAACCCGCAACTTCCATAATTAAATAAACAATAGACTTATCATTAATTGCTTTAAAAATCATAATCAAAACAAAGAAAATTACCGTAAAAATCAAATGAATTTTTATTCTAAGAGTTTTCTTTTGTTTTTCGGTTTTGGTTTGGTCTTCGTTTAGATTCAATAAATCTACGCAGTACGAACTGGTAACCGCCGTAAGAGCACCATCAGCCGAAGGAAAAAGTGCAGAAATTAATCCGATGATAAAAATTACAGAAATAAACATCGGGAAATAACCTTGCAAAGAAAGTGCAGGAAATAGATCATCTCCCATTATATTTTTGATATTTCCAGCGGCATCTTTAAACCCGAAAATATTGGTAATGCTTTCTTTACCATTTACCATATCAATTAATTGAGAATATTCTGCACCGTTTTGCATCGCAAAAAGATAAAGCAAACCTCCTAAAAATAGAAATGCCAAATTAACCACCAGCAATGTTCCCGCAAAGGTGAGCATGTTTTTTTTAGAATTTTTCAGATTGTCCACAGAAATGTTTTTTTGCATCATTTCTTGGTCTAGACCTGTCATTGCAATCGTAATAAACATTCCGCCTAGAATGGTTTTCAAGAAAAATGTTTTAGAATTAATATCGGTATTAATGAAATGTGTGTAATTTTTACTCGCCAAAATATCAAAAGCTTCTGGCGCAGATAAATTAAGATGAGACAAAATATAAACAATACAACCTACCAAACTGATAATCATAAAAGAAGTTTGTAGTGTATCTGTAATCACAATGGTTTTTACACCTCCTTCAAAAGTGTAAAGTAATACCATCAAAAGTATCACCAGAGCAGTTAACCAAAACGGAACGCCCAATCCTTCTAATAAGAAAATTTGTAAAACATTGACCACCAAATACAATCTTGCAGTAGCGCCAATCGCCCTAGAAATGATAAAAAATAAAGAACCTATTTTATGGGCTTCTACATTAAATCTTTTTCCTAAATAGGTATAAATAGAAGTGAGATTCATCTTGTAATAAAGCGGAAGCAGAATTCCTGCAACGATAAAATAGCCAATGAAAAAACCAATGACCATCATATAATACTCGAAACCGCCAAAAGGATAATTGCCAGCAGTCATTTTACCTACAGTTCCAGGAACGGAAATAAAAGTAACACCACTTAAACTGGTGCCAATCATTCCGAAAGCTACCAACCACCATTTGCTTTTTTTGTTTCCGATGAAAAAAGATTGATTATCAGAATTTCTACTGGTAAAATAGGAAATGACCAAAAGTCCTATAAAATATACAAAAACAAATATTAGCAATATTTTTGCTGGCTCCATCTGCGTTAAATTTAAGTTTCACAAATATAGTTTTTTTAGCGTTTTCTGAAACTTATTTGATGCAAAGTTTTTAAGACTTCATGTTTTCACCATCTCTGAAATGTAATCTCCTAAAAACAAAACCCGAAAGAATCGTAAGAAAACCAACTGCCAAAAAAGTATATCGAAACGCATTGTGTATATTTCCTTTGATTAACTGAGTATCGCCTTCAAAAATTTTAAGAACAATTAACCCAAATGCAATCCCAAATCCAATAGCAATTTGTTGATTAACTGAGATTAAAGAGTTTCCGCTGCTGGTTTGGTTGTCTCGTAAATCTGCAATAGAAATAGTATTCATAGCCGTAAACTGTATAGAATTGAAAAATCCTAAAATAGAAATTAACGGAATAAACCAGTAAATAGAGGTGTGAATACCAGGAATCGCCATTGCACAAATTAAAATTCCGATGGTTATTGTATTAATCATTAATGTTTTTCTGTAGCCCAATTGATTTAGGATTTTGATAACGGCAGATTTTCCGAACATCGCTGTAACCGCCATGGGTGCAATAATCCAACCAGAAATTACTGCAGATTGTCCGTATGCAATTTGTATCATTAATGGTATTAAAAGTGGAATAGAACTGATGCCTAATCTTGTGGCCAAGTTTCCCAATATTCCTACTCGGAAAGTTCTTACCAAAAATAAATCTAAAGGAAAAATAGGATTATTGTCTTTTTTGGCATGTCTGTAATAGATATAAAGAAAAACAAAACCTGCAAAAAATACCATCAAAACAGGAGTGATGTTTTTAGCATTTCCTAACCATTCTAATGATATGGATAGTAGCAAAGATGCTGAAGCAAAAATCAAAAATCCTTTAAAATCAAAATCAATAATTTTAGAACTATAGTTCGGCATATATTTTATTCCTAAAATGATGCCAAGTAATCCTATAGGAATATTGATGAGGAAAATCCAATGCCAAGAAAGATAATCTACCATATAACCACCAACCAATGGTCCTAGCACTGGTCCTATTAGGGCAGGAATAATGGCAAAATTCATTGCTTTTAGCAATTCGTTTTTGTCAAAAGTTTTAATTAATGCTAGTTTTCCGACAGGTGTCATTAAACTTCCGCCAATTCCTTGCACTACTCTTGCCACCACTAAAAATGATAAATTAGGAGAAATAGAACAAAGCAATGAGCCTAAACTGAACAAGATTAATGAAAAAATAAATACTTTTTTAGTCCCAAATTTATCTGCCAAAAAACCACTTGCAGGCATAAATAGTGCCAACGTTAATACATAACTAATGATGGCATTTTGCATATTAAGTGGAGATTCATTCAAATCTTTTGCAATAGAAGGCAGAGAAGTGTTGAGCACGGTAGAATCTAGCATCTGCATAAAAATGGCGGTTGCTAAAATGAGCGGTAAAATCTTTTTGGTATTGTTTATATCCTGTGTGATGTTTTGTTCCATAAATTCATGACAAAATTACACATTAAAACCTGCAATTTTGCAGGTTTTTGATAGTTTATACTTATGATTCTTGTAGATTTATATGAATAAAATTATTGAGTTAAAACCTTCCAAGCTTCAGCTATTTTATTATCATGTAAAAATAGTTGTGCTTCTAGATGTTTACTTTCTTCAGAATAGAAATTTCCTTCGGGTAAAACTTCAATATTGGCAAGCATTCCTAGGTCGTTTCCTGTAAAAATTTTACTGTTTTTAATTTCCGTAGGAAGTTGGTCATAGCCAATTCCTTTGTTTTGTAATGGTTTCGGAACTTCGAAAAGGGTTTCTTCTGAAGTTTTACCATACCAATTGGCACCTAATCTGGAAACTAAATTCAGTTTTTTTTGGTCTAAATTGCCATTTTCATCCAAAAATTGTTCTTGAATATGAATTTTTAAGACTTCACAAATTACCAAATTTCCTGCACCCGATTCATTTCCTAATGTATTAATTTCAAGAACTTTACATTCAAAATTTACTGGTGATTCTGCAATAAGTGGAGGTTTTACCAAATCGGCTAGTTTCATTGTTAGTCCAGATTTTACAAATTCATTCACCCCTTTTTCATATTCTGTACTAGAAAGTGATACTTGTTGCACTATATCAAAATTCACATTACCAATAACTACTTCAGGAACGTCCTTCACATTTTCTAGCGTATGTTTTATGGTATTACCTCTTACTCTTCTTGATGGTGAAAATATCAAAATTGGAGGATTGGTACTGAACATATTGAAAAAACTAAACGGCGAAACGTTTACATTTCCATCTTTATCTATGGTAGAAGCTAATGCGATAGGTCTTGGTGCTACAGAATGTTGTAAAACACTTTGCAGTTCAAAAGGAGTAATATCTTTAGGTAATATTTGTTTCATTTTTAAATTTTAGATTCAAAATTAATTAAATTGCAGGTAAAATTTTTCCTTTTACTTCTCCAAAACCTACTCTTATTCCATTTTTTTCCGAAAAACCTCTCATAATGATGGTGTCATTGTCTTCTATAAATTTGCGCTCTTCTCCGTTAGATAATTGTAAAGGTTCTGTTCCTCGCCAAGTAAGCTCTAGCATAGAACCAAAAGCTGTTTTTTCTGACCCCGAAATTGTTCCACTTGCATAGATGTCGCCAACTTCTACATTACAACCATTAATGGTATGATGTGCCAATTGCTGTGCCATATTCCAGTACATAAATTTATAATTACTCTTTGAAATTAGATTTTCTTCGCTGTTTTCTGGTTGTAAAAAAACTTCTAAATTAATGTCAAAATTTTTATTTCCTTCAAATTTAAGATAGTCTAAAACTTCTGGTTCTTGTTTTGGAGATTCTATTCTAAAAGGATCTAAAGCTTCTAAAGTAACTACCCAAGGTGAAATAGAACTTCCGAAATTTTTCCCTAAAAAAGGACCAAGTGGTACATATTCCCAACTCTGGATGTCTCTTGCACTCCAATCATTGAAAATCACCATCCCAAAAATAGCATTTTCTGCTTCGGCGGTAGAAATGCTTTCACCAAGATTGGTGTTTTTGTTAACAATAAATGCCATTTCTAGCTCAAAATCTAACTGTTTAGAAGCTTCAAAGATTGGTTTTTCTGCATCTGCAGGTTTCATTTGACCTTTCGGACGATGGATGTTTACTCCAGAAACTACAATAGAAGATGCTCTACCGTGATAACCTACTGGTAAATGCTTCCAATTGGGAAGCAACGCATTTGCAGGATCTCGAAACATTTTGCCAACATTGGTGGCGTGTTCTATGCTGCTGTAAAAATCGGTGTAATTAGCAACGTGAATAGGCATCATCATTTCTACTTCTTCCACATCGAAAAAACAACTTTCTAGCGCTTCTTCGTCTTTAGAAAGTATAGAATTTTCCAATAATAATTCTTGAATTTTTAAACGAACAACATTGGTTACAGGTTTTCCCAATTCTATAAACTCATTTAAGGTATAGCCTTCGAAAACGTTTTCGTCAAGTCCTTCAATTTCATCTAAAAATCCCAATTCATACAAGCCAGCTAAATCTATAATTTGATCTCCAATTCTGGTGGCGCAGGCAATATATTCTTTGCCAAAAACGCCAACACCAAAAGGAATGTTGTAAATAGAAAAATCAGAATTTTGATGATAATTAATAAAAGATTTCATTAAGATTGTTGTTTTAATAGTAACCCTTTCAAAGTTACGAACTTTAAAAGGGTAAATTGTATTTTTTATTAAAGAAGATTATAAATTTCCTCTTCTGGCTTGTTCTCTTTCTAATGCTTCGAATAACGCTTTGAAGTTTCCAGCTCCGAAACTCTGCGCGCCGTGTCTTTCTATAATTTCGTAGAAAAGAGTAGGGCGGTCTTCTACTGGTTTGGTGAAAATTTGCAAGAGATAGCCTTCTTCGTCACGGTCAATTAGAATGCCTAAATTTTGAAGTTTTTTAAGATCTTCACTGATGGTTCCCACTCTTTCAGGAATCATTTCGTAGTAAGCATTTGGCGGTGCTGATAGGAATTCTACCCCTCTTTTTTTAAGTTCGGTTACGGTGTGTATGATGTCTTTGGTAGCCACTGCAATGTGTTGTACTCCTTCTCCTTCATAGAAATCTAGATATTCTTCAATTTGAGATTTTTTTTGTCCTTCCGCAGGTTCATTTATAGGGAATTTAGCAAAGCCATTTCCGTTGCTCATTACTTTACTCATTAATGCAGAATATTCTGTGCTGATTTGTTTGTCATCAAAAGAGAGAATATTTACAAATCCCATCACTTCTTCGTACCATTTTACTACAGGAATCATTCTGTCCCAACCTACATTTCCTACACAATGATCTACATACAAAAGTCCAGTTTCGGATGGTTGATAATCAGACTCCCACTTTACGAAGCCAGGCATAAAAATTCCGTTGTAGTTTTTACGTTCAATAAACATATGCACTGTTTCTCCATAAGTGTAGATTCCTGACATTCTTACTTCTCCGTTATCATCTTTAAGAGTTATTGGTTCTTGGTAAGGTTTTCCGCCACGTTTAGTAGTTTCTTCAAAGGCTTTGTAGGCATCTTCTACCCAAAGTGCAAGAACTTTTACACCATCTCCGTGTTTTTTTACGTGTTCAGAAATTGGGTGATCAGATTTTAGCGCTGTAGTTAAAATGAGTCTTATTTTACCTTGTTGCAAAACATAAGAAACTCTGTCTTTTACACCAGTTTCTGGGCCTGCATAAGCTACACTTTGGAAACCAAAAGCGGTTTTGTAATAATGAGCAGATTGTTTTGCATTTCCTACGTAGAACTCTATGTAATCTGTTCCGTGAATGGGCAAGAAATTTTCTGCTTGTGAAATTTTTTCTGCAAATGTTAATGTTGCCATATCTATTTGTTTATCAATTTTTTAAAATTATTCTAGCCAACTGGTTTTGTAACTAGGGTCTTCAATTTTTAGGGCTTCTTGGGTGATTTTTAATGGTCTGAAAGGATCTACCATTACGGCGTATTCATCTGTGAATTTTTTGCCAATGCTTCTTTCCATAGCACCAGGATGAGGTCCGTGAACAATACCACCAGGATGAAGAGTAAAATCCATTAAATCAATATGATTTCTACTCATAAAATCTCCTTCTGTGTAAAATAAAACCTCGTCACTGTCTATATTGCTGTGATTATAAGGTGCAGGAATTGCCAAAGGATGATAATCATACATTCTGGCAACAAAGGAACAAACTACAAAATTATGAGCTTCGAAATTTTGATGAACAGGAGGCGGTTGATGGATTCTTCCTGTAATGGGTTCGAAATTTTTAATATTGAATTTAAAAGGATAAAAATATCCATCCCAGCCAACTACATCAAACGGATGCGTAGCATAAATAAAATCCCAAATTAGATTTTCCTTTTTCACTTTGATTAAAAAATCTCCCTTTTCGTTTTTAGGCTCAGTAAAAGTGGGCGCTATAATATCTCTTTCACAAAAAGGAGAGTGCTCTAGAAGTTGACCAAATTGGTTTCTATATCTTTTCGGAGTATAAATTGGCGAATGACTTTCAATAAAAAAGAGTGCATTTTCTGACGAAGAAAATTCAAATTGGTAAATTGTACCTCTTGGAATGATTAAATAATCACCTACGCTAAATTCCAAATTTCCGATAAAAGTTTTGAGAATCCCAGAACCTTCGTGTACAAAGAAAAGCTCATCGCATTCTGCATTTTTGTAGAAATACTCTGGTGAAGATTTTGGCTTTGCCAATCCCATTTTTAGGTCGTTGTTCAACATCAGTACTTTTCTACTCTCCAAAAAATCTTCTTCTGGCGTTACATTTTTCCCTTTAAACATTCTTGGGATAATGTTTTTATCAATGGCCATTTTTGGGGTAACATCTTTATAAATATTGGCTTCCTTAATCTGTGTAGGCCTGTGAATATGGTAAAGCAAAGAAGAAATTCCGCTAAAGCCTTCTGTACCAAAAAGTTGTTCGTAGTAGAATTGGTCTTCTTTAGATTTAAAAACCGTATGCCTTTTTTGCGGGATATTCCCAAGTTGAACATATCTCATAATGAACTTGTGATTTTGACAAATATAAAAATTTCGGGCAAACAACAAAGTTTTTATTATAAAACTTGTAACTGCTTTGTTCTAAGCATTAAACATAATATTTTATCAAGAAAAATAATCCCCAAAATGATGTTAAGCATAAAAAAATCTTCTGTTTTTTAATCAAACAGAAGATTTATTATTAGAATTTCAACACTTATTTTGTGATGAAAAATTGATTTTTTAGATAAGAGGTTCTTGTTGGCTTAAACAATGGAAACTTCCCAATCCCCAAATAATTTCGGTAGAATCTATACCCACTACTTTTCTTTCTGGGAAACATTTTTGGATAATTTCTAAAGCAATTTCGTCTTTGCTACATCTGTAAGTTGGTACAATTACATGATGGTTCGAAATGTAAAAGTTAGCGTAAGATGCTGGTAATCTTTGATCTTCCCAATACACAGGATCTGGCATTGGTAACTCAATAATATTTAAAGGAGTATCATCTAATAATTTCATTTCTTGCAATTCTCTAAGGTTGGTTTGCAAAATTTCGTAGTTTTCGTCTTCAGGATTGTCTTCTACAACAGTGAGAACGGTGTTTTCGTTTACAAAACGAACGGTGTCATCTATGTGTCCATCAGTATCATCGCCGATAATTCCGTCGCTTACCCAAAGAACTTGCTCTTGTCCGTAGAAATTTTTCAGATATTCTTCAATTTCTTCTTTTGAAAGATGTGGATTTCTATTTTTGTTTAAAAGACAAGATTTTGAGGTTAGAATTGTTCCTTTACCGTTAAATTCTACGCTTCCGCCTTCCATTACAATTCCGGGATGGAAAACGGGAATGTCAAATTCTTTCCCGATTTTTGTAGGAATTACATCGTCTAAATCAAACGGAGGATATTTGTTTCCCCAAGCGTTGTAGCTCCAATCTACAATTACTTTTTCAGGTTCATTTCCATTTTTGTTAATGAGAAATGCAGGGCCGTGATCTCTGCACCAAGCATCGTTGGTTTCGTGGAAATAGAATTCTATATTTTCGAGATTTGCACCGGCTTGCATAATACAATCTATTGCAAATTTTCTCATTTCTTCGTCTTTTACATTAATTCTTACAAACTCATCTTCCGAAAGAATTTTGATGAATTGACAATAATAAGGATAAATTTCTTCTAATTTCCCTGGCCAAGATTCTTCTTTGTGAGGCCAAGAAAGCCAAGTTGCTTCGTGTTCTTCCCATTCTGCGGGGAAAAAGTAGCCTAGTTGTTTCGGAGTTCTTTGTCCGAAGTCCGAAGTCCGAAGTCCGAAGTTTGATGTGTTCGTATGATTACCGTTTTCGTTATTCATTTTTTTATTTTATTCTAAATCCAACCAATGTAAAAATTGTCTGTTTAATATTATAGTTATTTTTTTTTAAATATTTTTTAAATCTAATAAAACCATTATTAAATATTTTTTTTGTTGGTAAAAATTTAAATTCTCTTATTTTTTCATTTTCTTTAAATCTGATCTTCCAAATAAATTCATTATTTACAAAAAAATTAGTTTTACTAATTTCAATAATTGATGAATGCTTGATTTTATAGTATTTCTTTTCTTTTTTTATTAATTCATAAAAAAAAAATTCATCAAAATAATATTCATTTTCATCAATAACGAATTTTCCAATTCCGAATAAAGATTTTTTAGAAATTTTAGTTTTTTTGTTAAAATCAATATCAACTTTGACATATTCTAAATCAGAATTATCAACCCTTTGAGCTTTTAGTATTGGTAAATAAAAATACTTAAAAATTATAAAGAAAACAAAGTACACTGTTGTGATAAATAAAAATACAAACAACTTATTTATCTCCATAATTGATATTTTAAATTTTATTTTGATAGAAATTTTTTCTAAGATGTCCTTTGTTTCAGAGCTTTTATTGGAACAGTTTTTTGGCGCAGCCGACCTGAGTGGAGCTCTTTTTTCTTTTTTGCAAAAAAAGAAAAAAAGCGGGAACGGAGGGCGGACAAGCTGCCATAAAAAAAATTAGTCATCACTTTTTTAACTACCCCGTCAAAATTTTTTATAAAAATTTTGCCACCCCTTCAAAGAAGGGGAATTTTCACCAAACATCCAACTTTAATCCTCGTCTATAAACCTTTTCGTAATCGGTTGGTAAGAATCTATTCTTCTGTCTCTTAAAAACGGCCAGTGTTTTCTGAAATAATCTGTTTGAGATAAATCTAATTCGGTAACTACCACTTCCTCTTGGTCGTGAGAAGCCAAGTACAATAATTTTCCTTGAGCATTAGCTACAAAACTCCCGCCCCAGAATTTCATAGCGCCATCTTGTTCAAAACCCACTCTGTTTACCGAAACTACAGGCACTCCATTAGCAACTGCGTGACTTCTTTGGATGGTTTGCCAAGCATTATATTGGTCAGTATTGGTTTCTTCGTCTTGATCGGTTGCCCAACCAATGGCTGTTGGATAGAACATAATTTCTGCGCCCATTAATGCAGTGATTCTGGAAGCTTCTGGATACCATTGATCCCAACAAATCAATACCCCAATTTTTGCAAATTTGGTTTGAAAAACTTTGTATCCTAAATCTCCCGGCGTGAAATAGAATTTTTCATAAAAAGCAGGGTCATCAGGAATGTGCATTTTTCTGTATTTACCCAAATAAGTTCCGTCTGCATCAATGATTGCAGTAGTATTATGATACAAACCCTCGGTTCTTTTTTCAAAAAGGGAAGCGATAATTACTACGCCTAATTCTTTGGCAATTTCGCTCAAAGCATTGGTAGAAGGTCCTGGAATGGCTTCTGCTAAATCAAAATTGTCATAATCCTCTACATCACAAAAATAAAGTGACGTAAAAAGTTCTTGCAAACAAACAATTTGAGCACCTTTTGCAGCGGCTTCTCTTACTTTTTCGATGGCTTTTTGCAGATTGGCTTCTTTATCTTTTACACAGGTCATTTGCACTGTGCCTACTTTTACTTTTGACATTTTTTGGAATTTTAAATTTCTAATTTTATACAAATTCTGTGCAAAAATATGAATTTTTTTAATGCTTAATTAATCCTTGGTTATCAGTAATTTTTTATAACAAAAAAGCCTGCCCAAAATTTAGACAGACTTTTCTTCATATCAAATATAAATTTTCTTAGTAAGAATCTTCGTGTACGCTTAGAACAGCTCTACCACTAGGATCATTCATTTTTTTGAAAGCTTCATCCCATTCTAAAGCAATTGGTGTAGAACACGCAACCGAAGGAACTGAAGGAACTGTAGCGGCAGCTGTTTCACTAGGGAAATGCTCCTCAAAAATAGTTCTGTATCTGTATTCTTCTTTGTTTTGTGGTGTATTCAATGGAAATCTGAATTTTGCATTTGCCATCATTTCATCTGTCACTTCTTTTTCTGCAATTTCTTTTAAAGTGTCAATCCAACTGTAACCAACACCATCGCTAAATTGCTCTTTTTGTCTCCACGCTATGCTTTCTGGTAACATATCTTCGAAGGCTTTTCTTAAAACCCATTTTTCGATTTTACCTTCAGCTTTATTCACCATTTTATCTTTTGGATTTACATTCATTGCAATATCCATAAATTCTTTGTCTAAGAAAGGAACTCTTCCTTCTATTCCCCAGCTCATCAATGCTTTATTAGCTCTTAAACAATCATATAGGTGAAGTTTTCCTAGTTTTCTTACTGTTTCATCGTGGAATTCTTTCGCATTTGGCGCTTTGTGGAAATACAAATATCCTCCGAAAAGCTCATCACTTCCTTCGCCAGAAAGTACCATTTTAATTCCCATAGATTTAATGACTCTAGACATTAAATACATAGGTGTAGAGGCTCTTACCGTAGTTACGTCATACGTTTCTAAGTGATAGATAACGTCTTTTACTGCATCTATTCCTTCTTGTATGGTAAAGTGAATTTCGTGGTGTACAGAACCGATGTGTTCTGCTGCCTTTTGAGCTGCTAATAAATCTGGTGAACCTTCTAGACCAACCGCAAAACTATGTAATCTAGGATACCAAGCTTCTTGTTCGTCTCCACTTTCTATACGTTTTTTTGCATATTTTGCAGCAACTGCAGAGATGATAGAAGAATCAAGACCACCAGAAAGCAAAACTCCATAAGGAACATCACTCATCAATTGTCTATGTACAGCTTCTTCTAGACCTTTTCTAATGGCAGCAATATCAGTTTCATTATCTTTTACAACGTCATAACTTTCCCAGTCTCTTTTGTACCATTGCTGTAATTCTTGCCCATCTTTGCTATACACAAAATGTCCTGGTAAAAAAGTTTCAATTTTATTACAAACACCTTCTAGTGATTTCAGTTCAGAGCCAATGTAGTAGTTGCCATATTTGTCCCAACCTTGATATAGAGGACAAATTCCCATGTGGTCTCTTGCAATTAAATAGATATCATTTTCAATATCATACAATGCAAAAGCAAAAATCCCATTCAGTTTTTCTATGAAATCTTTACCATCTCTTCTATACAATGCCAAGATTACTTCGCAGTCAGATTGTGTAAGGAATTCATAATCAGGAAATTCTTTTCTCAGTTCTCTGTGGTTATAGATTTCTCCGTTTACAGCCAGAACTACTTTTCCGTCTTTGGTATATAAAGGTTGTTTCCCAGAGGTAGGATCTACAATGGCTA
>DDFD01000091.1 GCA_002337005.1 Flavobacteriales bacterium UBA1937
GAAATTACGGACTAAAAACTGGTGACACTGTAAAAGGAGTGGTAAGATTGCCGAAAGAAGGTGAAAAATACTTTTCTCTCCAAAAAGCCATCGAAGTGAACGGTAGAGACCTTGATTTTATAAAAGATAGAGTAGCTTTTGAATATCTTACGCCACTTTTTCCTCAAGAAAAATTTAATTTGGCAGGTAAGAATGCTACCATTTCTACCAGAATCGTAGATTTATTCACTCCTATTGGTAAAGGGCAACGTGCTATGATTGTAGCGCAGCCTAAAACGGGTAAAACAATGTTACTGAAGGAAATTGCGAATTCTATTTCTGCCAACCATCCGGAAGCGTATATGATGATTCTTTTGATTGATGAAAGACCAGAAGAGGTAACGGATATGTCTAGAAGTGTAAATGCAGAAGTTATAGCTTCTACATTTGACGAAAGTGCAGATAAACACGTTAAAGTTGCCAATTTGGTTTTAGCAAAAGCACAAAGAATGGTAGAATGCGGTCATGATGTGGTAATTCTTTTAGACTCTATTACCAGACTAGCAAGAGCTTATAATACCGTAACACCAGCTTCTGGGAAAGTACTTTCTGGAGGTGTAGATGCTAATGCAATGCACAAACCGAAAAGATTTTTCGGAGCAGCCAGAAAAATTGAAAACGGTGGTTCATTAACCATTATTGCAACGGCTCTTATTGATACTGGCTCTAAAATGGACGAGGTAATCTTCGAAGAATTTAAAGGAACTGGTAATATGGAGCTTCAGTTGGATAGAAAAATATCTAACAAGCGTATTTTCCCTGCGGTAGATTTGATAGCTTCTTCTACCAGAAGAGATGATTTACTTTTAGACGATACTACACAACAGAGAATGTGGATTTTACGTAAATATTTGGCTGATATGAATCCTCTAGAAGCAATGGAATTTGTACAAAAACAAATGCAAACCACCAGAAGCAACGAAGAGTTCTTGATGTCTATGAATAGATAAAAATGGGTAACTATTGACAAAAAATAAAACTGAGAACGTGTAGCAATGCACGTTCTTTTTTAATTTGATTTTATCAAATGTTTGGTTTTATCAATAATCGATATAAAATTTTTAAGATATAATGTAAGGAATTTGTTTTTTAGTTTTATTATCTTTGAACCAATAAAAAATTAGAAATTATGTCATTCGAATTACCAAAATTAGGATATGCCTATGATGCTCTTGAGCCAATAATTGACGCAAGAACGATGGAAATACATCATACAAAACATCATCAGGCGTACGTAGATAATTTAAACAACGCTATTAAAGGTACAGAAAACGAAGGAAAAACCATCGAAGAAATCTGTAAAACTGCTGTTGATGTACCTGCAATTAGAAATAACGGTGGTGGCCATTACAACCACACTCTCTTCTGGGAAATTCTTACTCCAGGAGGAAGCAAAGAACCTTTAGGAAATGTAAAAGCTGCGCTAGAAACTTATGGTGGTTTTGAGAAATTTAAAGAAGATTTTTCTAATGCGGCTAAGACCAGATTTGGTTCTGGTTGGGCTTGGCTTTGCAAAAAAGAAGATGGTAGCCTAGAGGTTTGTTCTACGCCTAACCAAGATAATCCATTGATGCCAAATTCTGGTTGTGGAAACACACCCGTTTTAGGATTAGATGTTTGGGAGCACGCATACTACTTGCATTACCAAAACAGAAGACCAGACTATGTGTCTGCGTTTTTCGAAGTTATCAATTGGGATAAAGTAGAAGAATTTTATAATAAATAATTGGTAAACAAGAAGGTTCGGTGAAATTCCGAACCTTTTTTATTTTTACCTTACCATATCTGCTCCACTTAATCCTTGCATTTTCAGGTTATATTTCCATTGTACATAGACGAATACTTGATAGAGTTTGTATTCAAACTTTAATCCATATTTTTCATTAGAATCATAATCTATAGATGATTCTATTATATTTCTGTATCTGCCAGACATGTAATAAGAGTTCCATTCGTTGACTAAAAAAATATTTCGGTTTTTTAGATAAGATTCAGAATACATATTCATGGGCCTAGCAATGGCATTCATAAAATAGTTAAAGTCTGTATCTAGCACTTCTAAATCCCATTCTCCGTCTTCATTTTTTTCTGGTTTTATTTCAGACTTTGTGATGTTGTCTTTAGCGGTAGAAGTTTGTGGTGTACAACTTATAGCAAAAAGAGCAATTGCGAAAAGAAAAACTATTTTTTTCATAATCAGAGATTTTGGTGGAGTAAAGTTAATTAAACTAAAGCAAAAACCGCTCCATAAGAAGCGGTTTTGTAATCAATATTTAGATGAGATTATTTAGTGAATTCTTTTTGTAATACAATAAAAGCAGGGAAATGGTCACTATATCCTCCAGTAAATAAATCGCCTGCCCAAGAACGGAAAGGATATCCTTTGTATTGACCATCTGGAGTTATTAAATATGGCGGAGCGTACACTTCTGCTTTGAAAACTGAATAATTTTTGGTGAGTGTCTCAGAGATTGCATTTTTAGAAACAATAATTTGATCAAAAAGATTTGGTGCATCTCTGTAACCTAGTGACGCTACCCCTTGTTTAAACATCTTATACATGTAGTTATAGTAAGGATATTCTTCTGAAAGTTCTTTTTTATCACCTACTGCGTGCAAATATTTTTTAAGACTTGGGCTTACAGGGTCATCATTATAATCTCCCATAGATATAAGAAGTCTATCTGGTTCTTCGGCTCTTATTTTGTCCATCTCTTCTCTTAATGCATTAGCCGCAAAATTACGTCTTGGTTGAGATGCTGCTTCACCCCCACTTCTAGATGGCCAGTGATTCATAAAAACGGCAATTTTTTCTCCGTCTAATAATCCTTTAACTACAAGAATATCACGGGTATAAGTTCTTTTTCCTTCGTCATCAAAAATCGGCAACTCTTTTTTGTATGAATCTGTAACCGTAAATCTTTTCTTCTGATAAATAATTCCTACATCTATACCTCTGGCATCATAAGAATTATAATGCACAATTCCATAATCTCCTTTTATTAGAGCGGGTTGTTTTATAAGATCTTCTATTACTTGTCTATTTTCTACTTCTATAAGTCCTACAATAGCTGGTAATGTTCTAGTGTATGCAACTCCTAATTCAGAAATTACTTTAGATTCATTGGCTAATTTTTGTTTGTAAACTTTTGTGTTATAGTTTTTGGCACTTTTTGGGGTGAAATCATCTGCTAAATTTTGATGTCTGATTACTTTTTTGCCAATCAATAAATCATCACTCCATTGCCCTTTGTAATCTTCGGTTACTTCTAAAAATTTAAGAGAATCAATAGGAACACTTCTGTGGAATTTAGGATTGTTTTTTGGTAAAGTACCATCTATATAATCTGCCGATGGAATAGTGTCCCAAAGGTTTTCTACATTCAAAAAAGCTACAGTAGCTCTTTTTACTTGTACTTGTTGTTTGTCTTGGGCAAAACCAAAAGTAATTGCCAAAACTAAAGCGAAGAAACTTAGAAATTTTCTCATTTTTTAAAATTGTGGGTTACAAATTTAACTCTTTTTTGTGACACTTGGTTATAAATTTTATTAATGTATTAAAATGTTAATTAATAAATAATTAACCAAAAAAATGCCAATTCAATATTAGCTTTGCAATTATCTAAAAAAATCTGATAAAAATTACTGCTATTTTTTGTTGAAAAATATCTAAAAAAAGTTAAAGTATAAGAAATTTAGTATAAATTTGTAGGTTCAATAGTTGTCTATTGAATGAAGAAAAAAATAATTAACAATTATGATTAAGAAGCTATCAATTATCTCAGTTTTTGGGATACTTTCTTTCTCAGCGCTTCACGCACAAACTACGGTTTATGCTTACCTCAAAGATCTTGGTGGTAAACCTGTAGAAAGTGCAGAGGTGGATTTGAAGGACTCATCAAATGATGTTACAGCAGATAAAATTGGATATTTCCAATTTGTAGATGTAAAACCAGGGCATTATCAAATTACAATTTCAAAGCCAGGCTTTGATGACAAAATCATAGATTTTGATGTAATTGCCAATGAAAAAAGAAAAGATTTGGGAACTATTGTTTTAGCTCCAGCGTCTGACCATTCAGATGCAGGTGTTATTACGATTGATGATGTAGGAAATCAAGATGATGATAATAACGCACAACCTACTGTAGGACTATTGAGCTCTGGTAGAGATGCATTTGCTAATGTAGCTGCATTTGAACTAGGTGCATATTGGTTTAGACCAAGAGGTGTAGATAACCGTTATGAAGATGTACTTTTTAATGGGGTACCAATGTCTAAAAATGATGATGGTAGAATTGATTTTAGCAACTGGGGAGGTCTTAATGATGTGACCAGATATCCATTAGAAAATGTAGATAACCTTAATCCTTCAGAATATACTTTTGGTAATTTAGGAGGAGTAGTTTATTATAATACCAGAGCTTCTTCTTACAGAAAGGGAGTTTCTTTAGCATATTCTCTTACCAATAGAAGTTACTACAATAGAGCAATGGCTACTTATAATTCAGGATTACTTAAAAATGGATGGGCATTCTCTTTTTCTGGCTCTAGAAGATGGGCAGATAGTGGTGTAATAGAAGGTACGTATCAAGATGCTTATGCTTATTTTGGTTCTATTGAAAAAAGATTGGGAGATAGACATTCAATTAATTTAACTGCATTCGGATCTCCTACTTATAGAGCTTCTAATAGTCCTAATACACAAGAAGCTTATGATATAATGGGTAAAAATTACAACTCTTATTGGGGATGGCAAGACGGAGAAAAAAGAAATTCTAGAATTAGAAACGTTTTCGAACCGGTATTTCAATTAGCACATTATTGGAAAATGGGCAAAGTTTCTAATTTGAATACTACTGTTTCTTACCAACAAGGTAGCGATGCCAGAAGTAGATTAGATTGGTTCCACGCAGCAGATCCTAACCCTACTTATTATAGAAAATTACCAAGTTATGGCATTTATACAGAAGATGAATTTAGAGATAGAGCACAAGTAGATTGGACTTCTCTTTATCAGGCTAATTATAATAACCTAGAAAATGGAGCAGTTTACTCTGTAGTAGAAGATGTAAATAAAGACAAAACCATCAATGTTATTTCGCATTTTGATACTAAATTAAGAGATAATTGGAAACTTAATGCTAACTTCAGTTATCAAAATTTAAAATCTGATAATTTTAGAAGAGTAAAAGATTTATTAGGGGCTAAATTTGCTAATAATTTAGATGCATTTGGTAATGATTTACCGTATGATATGGATGCAGCAGATAGCAGAGTGTATGAAGGAGATAGAACTCAATATTCATATATCCTTAATAAAAACACGTATGGAATAAACTTATCTACTGAAATTGATTTACCAAGATGGAATGTAGTAGCTTCTATTTTCTCTTCTCATTCAGAATCTTATAGAGAGGGACAGTTTAGAAACCATTTCTATGCAGATGGAAATCAATCAAAAGGTAAAAGTGGTCTTTATAATACTACTGATGCAGGTATGAAAGCAAAAGTAACTTATAAAATAGATGGTAAAAATTTCTTAGTTTATACAGGAGCATTCTTTACACTAGCACCTACATTAAATGAGATTTTTGTAAATCCTAGAACTACAAATCTTATTACTCCTGAAATACAAAATATGCAGATTAATTCAAACGAATTAAGCTATATTATAAGAGGTCAGGTTCTTAAATTAAGATTATCAGGTTACTATACAACCATTCAAAAAGCTACAGAATTTTCTAGATATTATTTTGATATATCTGGCGGAACTGCAGACGAAGGAAACGCTTTAGCAGCAGAAATTCTTACCAATTTAAACAAAACTTATAAAGGCTTAGAATTAGGAGCTGAAGTAAAAGTTACACCTACGCTTAGTGTTACAGCAGTAGGAAGTTATGGTGATTACAGAGTGGCTAATAACCCAAATGTAGCATCTTATGATGATGAACATGGTTATAGAGGAAAAGAATTCTGGGGAACGGCTAATATAAAAGGATATAAAGTTGCAGGAACTCCACAAAAGGCAGCTTCTTTCGGTATTAGATATAACTCGCCAAAATATTGGTGGATTGGTGCTTCTGCAAATTACTTAGCGGATCAGTATTTAGACTTTACTGCACTTAATAAAACTGCAGTTCTATACACAGATCCAGCTACAGGTGATAACTACGCAGGCGTTACTCCTGAATTAATTCAGCAAATTACTCAACAGAAAAAATTTGATAACCAATTTATGTTGAATGCCAACGTAGGGAAATCATTTTTATTTGGCAAATACAGAATGGGAATTAGCTTTAGTGTAAGCAATATTCTTAACAATAGAAATTATGTTACAGGAGGTTTTGAACAAGGAAGATTGGTAAACTTCCCTGAAGCTACAGCTGATGTCAATAGAACCACACCTTATTTTGGACCAAAACTTTGGTATGATAGAGGTAGAAACTATTTTGCAAACGTATATTTAAGATTTTAATTCTAAAAATAGATTATGAAAAAATATTTTTCAATCATAAGATTTTTCATCCTAGCCTCGGCATTTATTTTGACTGGCTGTGTGCATGATGATAAGTATGATGCGCCAGATTTATCTGGAAATTGCCAAGACCTTAAAGCGACTATAACACTAGCAGCTGCTAAAAATCTTGCGCAAAATACAACCATTACCACAGATGATGTTATCGAAGGCTATGTGTCTTCTACGGACCAATCTGGTAATATTTATAAAACAATTTATATACAAGATGATCCTACTAATCCTACCCAAGGTTTTGTACTAAGTGTAGATGCGGTAAGTACCTATTCTAGCTATCCTCAAGGAGCTAAAGTTTATGTAAAACTTAAAGGTCTAGCCATGGGAACTTATGGTGGAGTAAAGCAATTGGGATATATGGATAATGGAACTTTTGGTAGAATTCCAGAAAAAATGGTTCCTACAAATATTGTAAAGTCTTGTGCCGCTAAAGCAACCATTACCCCAAAAGTAATGACTTTTGCTGATATGAAAGCTGCTAATGACCAATACATTGGTTGTCTAGTAAAATCAGAGAACGTGGAGTTTGATGCTAAAGTTCTTTGTTCTACGTTTGCACCAGATGGTTATACTGTTGACAGACAAATTAATCAAAAAATAGGAACAACAATTACATCAAGAATTGTTAGAAACAGTGGTTTTGCTTCTTTTGCAAACCAGAAACTGCCTTCAGGAAATGGAAACTTTATTGGTATTCTAAGTAAATATAATTCTACCTATCAGTTATATATCAATAATGTTACAGACCTTAATGGAATGAAAAATTATCCTAGAATTGATGGTATAGCCGCTGACCCTTGTACATTAGATACTACTGCTACTGCTAAAACCGTGGCAGAAGTTAAACAACTTTATACTACAGGTAATTTAAATCAAATTACAGGTAATTTCTATGTAAAAGCAAAGGTTACTGCCAATGACGAGACAGGTAACTTGTTCAAATACATATACATAGAAGATGCTACAGGAGGTATTAGAGTGAATATTAATAAAACTAATCTTTACCAAGACCCAAGATTTAAAGTAGGTAAAAATCTTATCATAAAACTAAAAGATTTATACATTGGCGTAAGTGGAGGCGAATTCCAAATTGGACAGCCATTTAATGGAAACATTGGTCAAATTGCAGAAGCTGATGTCTATAAAGCATTCTTTGATTCTAATGAAGCGGCTACAGCCGTTGTGGCAACTGAGAAAACAATTGCAAATCTTACTACTGCAGACGTTGGTAGATGGATTAAAATTAAAGGTCTTCAGTTTATAGATACAGATTTAGGAAAAACTTTTGCTGCAGGTAGTACTACTAATAGAACATTAGAAGATTGTTCTGGCAAAAAAATCATTCTTAGAACTAGTAATTTTGCATCTTTTGCGGGAGCCACTTTAGATAATGGCAAGGGCGATGTTTATGCAATTCTTAGTATTTTTAATGGAACTTACCAATTATGGATTCCTAAACAAGTAAATGCAGATTTAGACGGTATAAGATGTGACGGAACACTTCCTGTTTACGAAACAATATTCTCAGATGCTTTTGCTTCGCTTTCTAATTGGACAGCAGTAAACGTTTCTGGGACTCAGGTTTGGGCTACCACTACATTTGGAAATCCTGCTCCTAGTGCAATTATGGATGGTAAAGGTAGTGCAAATGAAGATTGGCTGGTTTCTAAAAAAATTACTATTCCTAGTACTTATAAAGAGGTGTTTTTCTCTTTTGAAACTGATGGCAGAAATGTAGGTAGTTTACTTGAAGTGTATGTTACAGACAATTATACAGGTTCTGTTTCTACTACCAGTTGGACTAAAACCAATCCTGCGCTAGATACAGATTTAGCTAGTTTTGCAGGATTTGTAAATTCAGGAAAAGTAGATATTAGTTCTTTCAAAGGAAAAGATATTGTGGTGGCTTTTAAATATACATCTACTTCTACTTCAGTACCATCTACAACATGGGAAGTAGATAACTTTGCGGTAAAAGGAGCTAAATAAATTTTATATAAATTCCTCAAATACAAACAGCTCCAAAATTTGGGGCTGTTTTTTTTGTTAAATTTATATCATTATAAAAGTGTAATTTCTAAAAATAATGCTTGTTGATTTTTTCTAAAAAGATATAATACAATGCTAGTATATATAATATTTATAATGAATTGTAACTAACAGAAAATTTGATTATTTTCGTAGGAGTTAATAACCAGAAAGCAAGATATTCTTAATGAAAAAAATAATTACGTGTAAATTCCTTCAAATAATAACACTATTAAATATTAGTTTTAGAAGATTATAAAAATACCTTTAGTGTAAGAAAAAATTATCTGAGATGTGATTTTTCAGGATTTATCAAAGCCAATAAATGAGAGGTGTAGATTTCATATCAAATTTTACCTTGATGAAAAAGGATATAAAATTAAATATAGCAGCCTTACAAAATTCTGCAAATAAAATATACTAAGAAACCTTTCTTTCATTGTTAATTATAGAACGACTGTAAATGGACTTAATAAAAGAATACAATCAACATCATTATTATGATACCCAGTAATAAGATAAAAGAAATAAAATCAATTTTAAAAAATCAATTGAATTTTATATTGATAAGAGAATTTTCAAAAAAAGACTATAGAACTTTCATTTATGAATTTTTTAGTATGCTGAATGAATATAAGAATTTTGGTTTAAAAATGATTGATGTTGAAGATGTTGTAAATAATATATTTGCCGATCAATCGAAGTATTTTGATGGAAATGTAGTTAATGAGGACAAATTTGGATTCATTACAGAAGAGTTAATATGCTTTTGTCCTTCTCCATTCTTTTGGGATATTCCTTTGGAAGAATATATGAAAAAGTGGGAAAGATTGTATTTTCCTAATCTATAATATTATGATAGAAAAAATATTACATGATCATTATAATTTCATAAAAAAATTTGAAAATTTAATGAGGACAGAGTATAACATAGATAAAAATGAAAGAATTTTATCTTTAAGAGGATCAAATTTTCAAAATAAAGGTGAAATAAATGGCTATAATTATCAATTTCATGGAAAAGGCTGTAGATTAGAAAAGGAGGGAGTTATTTGTGATTATAATTATCATAAAAAAGCAATTGTATTTACATTATGGGGATTAAAGCAATTTATCACTAGTTGTAATCATTATAGAAATGAAAATTTCAGTGATGATTATTTAGAGTTAGAACTATATAAGCTTATTGAAAATGGAAAGTTGCTATGGTTAATTGATGGAGGAGTGGTGTGGGAGGTATATCAATATTCGGATTTTTGGTAATATATACTTTCTCCCGACCCTGATGCGCAAAGTCTGTGACTTTGAGCCATAAATAAAAAAGGCTGTCATTTATGAGACAGCCTCTTTTATTTAGTTCAAAATTTTCTAGAAAGAAACTTCGTTTACTTCTTTACCTTTCATAAAGGTCATATTTTTTTGTGAACCTTTATACGCAATGTTTACCAAATTCATCTGCTTAGGAAAAGCTTCGAACATAATATTGTTTTTTATTCTAATGATAGAGATGTCAGAAACACCACTTGCTTCGTAATATACCCAAACTGTTTCGCCATTTACTTGGCTTCCTGTGAAGGTGAGCGGTTTGTTTTGTCCGTTTACTGCTACATCTACGTGATCATTTACATATTTTTTTACTTCAGCTTCAAAAGCCGTTGTATTCGGGTTTATTTTTAAAACCTGAGAGATGTGCGCAGAATTTAGTTTTGTGCTGAATTTTAGAGTTTTGCTACCTTCCACATAATCTACCTTCGTAAGAGAAGAATAGAAATCTGAAAGAGTAAAACTCATTGTCAGAAGAACCAAACCTATTGCTATTATACTTATTATTTTTTTCATCGTTTCTAATATTTAAAATCCAATTTAGGAATTTTATATTTCAAATTTATTAAAAATTGTCAAATCTTATGCCAAAATTTAAAAATTAACACTTACAGAGTATTTATCATAGAAAGCTTTAATGTGAGCTACCGCTTCATCTGCAGTATCCACAATTCTAAATAAACTAAGGTCTCCCTCTGCTATTAAACCATTTTTTAACAAAGTATTAGAGAACCAATCTAGTAGTCCGCTCCAGAATTCAGAACCAATTAAAACAATTGGAAATCTGCCAATTTTATGTGTCTGAATAAGCGTTATAGCTTCCGAAAGTTCGTCTAAAGTACCAAAACCACCAGGCAAAACAATAAAGCCTTGAGAATACTTTACAAACATTACTTTTCTTACAAAAAAGTAATCAAAATCCATAGAATAGCTCTTGTCTATATACGGATTAAAATGTTGCTCGAAAGGCAGCTCTATATTTAAACCGATAGATTTTCCGCCACCTTCTTTTGCACCTTTATTGCCAGCTTCCATTATACCAGGACCACCGCCAGTAATTACGCCAAAACCAATTTCGGTAATTTTTTTGGCAATTTCTACCGCCATTTCATAATATTTGTCTTCACGCTTCAAACGGGCAGACCCAAAAATAGAAACACAAGGGCCTATTTTAGCTAATTTTTCGTATCCATCTACAAATTCAGACATTACTTTAAAAACCATCCAAGAGTCTTTGGTTACGGTTTCGTCCCAAGTTTTTTGTCTGAAACTTTCTTGTAATCTTTTTTCTTCTGATGCGTTATCGTCTATCATGTTTTATTTTTTTAATTTTTAAAGCTGAATGCCGACAGCTTAAGCTATTTAAAATATTTCTCTGCTTCTACTACAGATTCTGGTCTTCCTACATCTATCAATTTTGCGTGATGTTGAAAACCTTGTATCTGACGGTCAAACATCAAATCTAGGTATTCTTCCATTATGGAGAATTTCCCTGTTCTTTTTATTTTTCCAAAGATAGCAGAATTTATACAATGTATTCCGCTGAATGCCAATTCTTTGAAATTGTAATTATGTTCTGCCAACTTGGTTTCACCTGTGGTTTTGTTTACCCAACCTCTCAGAGTCATTTCATCATTAAAGAGTAATTTTCTGGAACTGGCTCTATCCGAAACAGCTAATGTAGCCACATTTTGATGAGAAAGATGAAAATTGATTAATGCATTAATATCCAAATCAGTGAGAATATCTGCATTCATTATGAGGAAATTTTCTTCGTTCTCTAAGTATTTTTTAGCAAAAATCAAGCCACCTCCTGTTTCTAGGAGTGCATCTTTTTCATCGGAAATATCAATTTTTGCCCCGAAATTTTCTTTTCCCTTTAAAAATTCAATGATTTGTTCCCCGAAATGATGCACATTAATCACAAATTCATTAATTCCAAAACTTTGCAGATATTTGATGTTTCTTTCCAAAAGAGGAACATTATTTACCACTGCCAAAGCTTTTGGGTGGAAGTCTGTAAAGGGTTTTAATCTAGTTCCTTTTCCTGCTGCGAAGATGAGTGCTTTCATTTGATTTGAGATTTGAGGTGTGAAATTTGAGATTGGTTTGTCCATTTCAAATTTCAATCTCCAAAAAGATTAATTTAGTTGAGGTTGTTCGTTATGAGTTACCGTTACATTTACTAAATCAGGATATTTTTCTTGTAAAAATTCGCCTAATTTAATGGCGCAATACACGCTACGGTGTTGTCCGCCAGTACACCCGAAGGAAATTTGTAAATGTTCAAAACCTCTAGCAATACAATCATTAATGGTAATACTTACCAATTCTTTAATCAATCTAATGAAATTGGGCATTTCGGTTTTTGTTTCTAGGAATTCTTGTACAGGTTGATCATTTCCGGTTTGTGGTTTGTATTGGTCTATTCTTCCAGGGTTTAAAATTCCTCTGCAATCAAAGACAAAACCGCCACCATTTCCGCTGTTATCTTGTGGTATTCCTCCTTTTTTGTAAGAAAAACTGTAGATAGATATGTTGAGTTTATTTTCCATTTTTAAAATTAATTTTTTCTTTTGTTTTTATATTTAATGGTTTTAATGAATTGATTATTAGTTTTTTTTAATGTATTTCGCCCTTGCAGGGCTCACCTTTTTGTTTTATTTATTTGATAGGGCTTTGCCCAATGCTATTGATTTCGCCGCTTCGCGGCTTACAAAGTTTAGTAACAAAAATATAAGTCTATACATTTAAAAAAGTCTTAATTTTTATCATTTATGATGTTTTGGATTTTGTTTTTACTTTCCTCCGAATTGAGTTTTAGAATTAAATTTTTCAACTCTGGATATAGATTTATTTCGGTTTCATGTTTTGTGAATTCTACCAGATTTTGAATGCCTTGGTCTAGACTAGCTATAAAATGTGGTTTTCTTTGGATTAATCCACGGAAACCATATGCTCCTAGAACTTGAATAAATCTGATGAATTTACCATATTTCAAAGCTTCTGTTAAAGCTTCTTTTTCTTCGTTTTTGTAAAAAGAAAAGTAAAAATCTAACATTTGAGCCTTAAAATTTTCAGAAAAATTGGCTTTAGCTTGATACAAAAAAGAAACCACATCGTACATTGCGGGGCCTTTCATAGCAGATTGATAATCAATGAAAAAAACTTCATTTTCTTTGACCAAAATATTTCTAGATTGGAAATCCCGAATCATCAAACGTTGTGGTTGAAGGCTCTCTATTTTATGAGCAATTTGTTTGAATTCTTTTAGCAAAGAAGATTTGTGATAATGAAGTTCTAGAACATCTATCAAGTAATTTTTGAAGTAGTATAAATCGTGGATTATGGGCAATTCATCATACTTTTCGTACTCAAAAGTTCGGGAAAAATCGATTTTATTTTGAGTTACATTTTGCAAATGAAAAAGTCTCTCTAATGTTTGCTTTACCAAGTTTTTTACACGGTCAGATTCTCCTTCTTTGGCAATCAATTCAGAAAGTGTTTCGTCTCCTAAAAATTCTTGAATATAGAGATTGCGCTCTTCATTGATTTTTAAAATTTTCGGGGTATTGAGCTTTAATCGAGTAAAAACTTCAGAAAAATAGAAAAACGCCTCATTTTCTAGAAGATTTTCGTTGTAGGTAATTACAAATTTTTCGTCAGAAGAACGTCCAATAAAATTCATTCTGGCAGAACCACTTGCAGGTAAAGCCACAAAATTTTCAGACTTTTTGCCCAAAAATTCTTCTAAAAAAAGCTGTGCATTCTCTAAATTTATCATTCTAAAGCAAAGATAATGATTTGAAAAAGGATTTTCTGTATTTTTGTAAGATATGAAAGATTTTAAGGAAATATTATTCATTCTTCTGAGGTTTTTGGGAATTTGGTTAGTTCTTTTTGTAGTGTATCAGCTTTTTCTGAACCAATACAAAGGCGATATCGATGCTATTACGAGATTTGTTTCTGACCAAAGTGCATTCTTGTTGAATAAGACTGGTTTTGAAACCACCACCAAAGATTTTCCGTATTATGAAACGATACAGTTTTATATCAATGGAGATTTAGCAACCAGAATGGTAGAAGGTTGCAATGCCGTTTCTGTGATGATTTTGTTTTTGGCATTTATTTTTGCTTTTTATAAAGGCGTTAAAACGATTTGGTTTGCACTTGTAGGATTGGTGATTTTGCACGTTCTTAATTTGTTTAGAATTTATGTACTAAATGTGGTGGTAATAGAGTATAACAGTCTTACAAAACCAGCGCATGATTATTTTTTTCCTGCGATTATTTATGGTGGAGTAGTGCTACTTTGGTTGATTTGGATTAATAAATTTGTTCTAAAAACGGATCAACAAAAAATAATTTCTGAGCAATAAAAAAGTCGTTATTGAAATGAAAGTTTTGAATTTTATATTGGTTTTTGCAGGGATTTTAGGGTTAATATCTGTCCGATTTTTAGAAGACAAGATTTTCTATGACCCTTTTTTGGAATTTTTCAAAGCAGATTATAAAGTAGCGCAAGTTCCTGATTTTATTTGGGGAAAATTAATTCTCAGCCATTTTTTTAGATTTGTATTAAATCTTGTTTTTTCGGCTATTGTAGTTCATTTTATATTTTTAAATAGGAAATGGACTTTACAAGCAGTTGTTCTAATTGCAGTTGCTTTTGTGTTTTTCTTTCCGATTTATCTTTGGTGTTTATACAGCAAAATGGAGATTGGTTATCTATTTACGTTTTCTGTGAGAAGATTTGTGATTCAACCCATTATTCTTCTGCTGATTATTCCTATTTTCTATTATCGAAAGAAGTTGGGGAAGGATTAGGCATTGTTTTCTAAGTTATGCTTAGAAACCTGAGAAATAGTATCTACCGTCCACTCTATTTTCTTTTTGAAAGGATGCAATCTTTCGGAGCATTCTAACTGGCAAATTTCGCAAGAGTGAGGTTTACAATCATCCATATGAAAGTTGAATTCTACATTTCTGTCGGTATTTTTGGCAATTAGTTTTACTATTTTTTCCATCTCTTGGTGAGACTCTCTTAGAGAATTGTACCACGGGAGCGTAATATGAGCATCTATGTGAAGATTAGCACCATATTGTTGGATTTTGGTATTGTGAATATCTATCCATTTGTTTTCTCTATTTTCGTTGAGGAATTTCGCCAATTTGGTAATGAGTTCTGGGTCTGCTTCATCCATAATTCCGCTTAGAGATTTTCTTACGATTTTATATCCTACGAAAATAATGTAAGCTCCGAAAATTAAAGCAACTGCGGCATCTATCCAATAAATTTTTGTAAAATATACCAAAATTAAACTCGCCACTACTCCAAAAGTGGTAATGGTATCTGATTGAAGATGTTTCCCCGATGAAATCAAAACCAAAGAATTTTCTTTTTTTCCTTTTTCTATGGAAATATATCCCATAATATAGTTGGCAATTGCGGTTCCCAAGACAATGAAAATACCATAATCTAATTTTTTCAAAGCATTGGTGTGCAATAAACTATCTACCGCTTCTACAATAATGATAACACCTGCAAAAATAATGAGAGAACCTTCTACGCCAGAAGTTACAAATTCTACTTTACCGTGACCATAAGGATGGTTTTCATCTTTTGGTTGTGCCGCCAAATAAAGCGAATATAATCCCATAAATGCAGAGATAATGTTTACAATACTTTCCATTGCATCAGAAAAAACCGCATCAGAATTGGTAAGATGCCAGGCAATGAGTTTTCCTATGAAAAGAATAACACCAATAATGGCTACATTTCTCTGAAAGGCAAGCCTAGATTTTTCTGGTTTTAAAGTATTGTCAGTCATTTTTTGGAAAATTTCGGCGGCGGCGAAGCCGCCGCC
>DDFD01000046.1 GCA_002337005.1 Flavobacteriales bacterium UBA1937
TACTAATAATCAGTAAATTATAGGTAGTTTAAGGAGAGACTAGATAATAATCAGTATGCTCATTGTAAGTTTGTTAATGTTCTTGCCAAGCATTTGAAGGATGCTGGTGGAGATTACCCAGATAGTTGGAATGGATTTATTGAATCTGACATTATAAAACTTTCAAAATTTATAACGCCGAGTTGGGAATATAGACGAGATAAATCAATTGAGGAATGTGAAAAGGAAAAAAGACAAGAATTTGAAAAGTTTGTCAATGAGAATGATTGGCAGAACCAAGAGAACTTTTTTTTAAATGTTGATGAGCTTTATAATCAGCAAAAAGATAGTAATGCGTGGCATATAGAAGGTGCAATTACCGATATTTATTTTACAATTGCACGGAAAAGCAAATCAGAATTTGAAAGTGCATTAAGATTGTTTTTTAGTGGTAAAGTATCCTATCCTTTACGTGCATTTGTTATGAATGTAACTATGATTGAAAAGATTATGACAGCAAATGAACTTTTAAATCTAATGAATGAATATGATTTCAAAGGGAAACCATATTGGGAATCTGTATTGGTAACAATGATACCAGATGAACAAGTCAATGAGTCATTCTTAAATATATTAATACAGGTTTTCCAAAGTAAAAATGAATATTTATACATTCCTCGGATGCTAGATTATCTGAAATATGATAATGTGTTTAATAGATACAAAATTGGGAAACGTAAGCTAGAAAATCATAATATTATAACTTACCTAACGAATATAATTTTTGAAAATCGACGCCAAACCAGATGCGATTTTGGATTTCACTTTTGCGAAGAATGCGCTTCCTTTTTTACTAATCATGTACAACTCTTAAAAGATGTGTTTTGGTCTCAATATCAAATAGATCCGCATTTTGATTATAATGGTAAAGAATTAAAAGCGATTTTAGATATTGATCATAACTTCCTAAATGAAAGTTTAAAGAATGGTAAAATTGGATTAAGTTATTCCTCAAAAATTAGATTGGAAAATATCAATACAAGTGCATTATGGGAATATGAGGAATATGCAGAACTTATTGAAGATTTATTATTAACAGCATTAGAAAAAGAGCAATTCACTTTTTTACTAGAAGAGGATGTTTATTCGCTATTTAGATATAGAAGTGCTAATGAAGATGCTACGGAAAAAATGAAATCTCTAATTTTAAATCTTATTCGGAAACATAACGATAATGAAAAAGTATTACTGATACTTTCTGAAGTGGTTTACCATAATTTCAACACTTGGTTCTTAGATTATTTCAAAGAATTTCTTCTTGTTAATAAAAATATTGATGTAACTAAGAGAATTAATTTTGGAAGAACAGAAAGTTGGTCGGGTAGTAGGGTGTCAATAATTCAAAAGAAAATTGAATTTTATCAGGACATTATTAAAATGATAAATACCTTGCCCGATATTTTAGAATACTCTGAACATATTGATCACTTTGAGCAAAAAATCATTTGGAAGAGACAGGATATTGAATATGAGCAAAGAAGAGATTTTATGGAAGAATTCTATTAATATATGCCGACAGAATTATCCAATTTTTATTGTATATTTAGCAAGATGATCCAGATGTGGGGTTGTTAATTTGGCTTAAATAACTACTAATGAATTTTAGAATCAATATAATTTAATTGAGTAGTATAAATATTTAAGAATTTTATATCTGAGACTCTTGTATTTACAATGATTTTTCGTGAGATTTGGTAAAATAATTTGCAAAAAATAAAAAAAGACCTATATTTGCACCAGTAAAAACAAACAATCTTAATCTTGTTTAAAAAAGTGACCTATTCGGTGACCTAAAAATAAGAGAACGATATAAAGCGCGTCGGCAGGGAGTTTTTCAAATAAGAACAAGTCCCGTCCGGATCGCATAAGCTTTACAATTTTTGCTTAGAAAAAATTGATCCGGTAGTTCAGTTGGTTAGAATGCCGCCCTGTCACGGCGGAGGTCGCGGGTTCGAGTCCCGTCCGGATCGCAAGCAGAAATGCAAATTATTACAAAACCCTTTAAATCCTGTGATTTAAAGGGTTTTTCTTTTTGCTCAAATTGCAGATTTTGGTAAATATTTTCAAAAAAAAGGGGGCAAATTCGGGGTCTCTAAATTTTTTGGAAAAAAGGGACACCTATTTTTTTTAGAATTTCAGTCTGGATTTTAGGACATTTTTTTGGAATGAAAAATCAAACTCAAAAAAGAGGTGCCCCTAAATAAAAAAGACACCGAATTTCCAAAAAAAAGGGACACCAAATCTCTCTTAAAGCCATTCAATAGGGCGTTTACGAATTGAACATCTTGTAGGTAAAAAACAACATAATTATTTTTAACCTATAAGTCACCACTATGAACACAAAGCTTTCAATTCTCTTTTATATCAAAAGAGCAAAAACAACATCTCAAGGGAAATCTCCAATCTATTTACGTGTAACAGTTGACAGCAAAAGAACAGAATTTAGCATCAAAAGATTTGTTGAAACTCATAAATGGAGTTCCGAACAAAACAAAATGAAAGGTAATTCTGAAGAATCCAGAAAGCTTAATACCTATTTGGATATACTCAAATCTAGAATCTACGAAATTCAGAAAGACCTCATCCATTCCGGTAAAGAAGTTAATGGAGAGGTTATCAAAAATATCCTGTTGGGAATTGATGAAAGAAACCGAATGCTTATTCCGATTTTTCAGGAGCATAATAACAGAATGGAAGCATTGCTGGGAAAAGAATTTGCAAAAGGAACGTTGACTCGATATAAAACCTGTCTTAGCCATATCAAGGAATTTCTGAAATGGAAGTTTAATGTTTCGGATTTTGAGATTACAGAAATAGACCACGCCTTCATTTATGATTTTGAATTTTTTCTGAGAACAGAAAAATCCTGTGCTAACAATTCGGCAGTTAAATATGTCAAAAATTTTGGCAAAATTATCAGGATATGTCTTGCAAATAAATGGATACTTCACGATCCATTTTTAGGATACAATTCCAAATTCGTTGAAGTAAACAGAGGGTTTTTGGATGAAGAAGAATTATCACGCTTGCAAAACAAAGAATTGAAGGTAGAGCGAATCGCTTTGGTTCGTGATGTCTTTATTTTTAGCTGTTATACGGGTCTCTCGTTCATTGATGCTTGGAATCTTACAAAAGACAATATCGGAATCGGTATTGATGGCAATAAATGGATTTTTACAGCTCGTCAGAAAACAAAAATAGCCTCTCATATACCTTTGCTTCCGATTGCTGAAGATATTATTAAGAAATATGAAAAACATCCGATGTGTGTCATTTCTGGAAAGCTACTTCCTGTTCTCAGCAATCAGAAAATGAATGCTTATCTCAAAGAAATTGCTGATTTGTGCGAAATATCTAAAGAACTTACTTTTCATATCGCAAGACATACATTTGCCACTACGGTTACACTTTCTAATGGAGTCCCTATAGAAAGCGTAAGTAAAATGCTGGGGCACAAAAGCATTAAAACCACACAACATTATGCCAAGATTCTGGATAAGAAAGTGAGTGATGATATGGCATTATTAAAAGCGAAATTTTCTCAAACCGCTATTCAAAAAAATAAAATCATTTAATACATTTTGTTAAAAATTTTTATTGTTATTCCCGAAAACAACAATTAAATACATCGAAATAGTGTCATTATTCAGGAATACAGATATAACACTATGCTTTTTAAGATGTTGATTGACTTTAAAATTCATCTATTTGTCACCTTAAAAAAATTAATGATGAAATTTCTTTTAATACTATTTTTTTTCATCCCGTCAATTTTTACTTCAGCTCAGACTTCTGATATATACAAAGACACTAGTGAAGACATTAAAGAATTGGCGGAAAAAAATGTCAGTTCTTATGAAGAATCTTTCAATAATGGAAAAAAAATGCTATCTCTTGCTAAGACAAAAGCAGAATTTGCAAGAGCTTATGGTCATATGGGTTTTGCTAGATTTAATCAATTAAAATATTCTGAAGCAATTCCTTTGTTCGAGAAAGGAAGAAAATATGCAAACGAAAGCAACTACTATTACGCAACTTTTCTTATAGATCTTAACCTTAAAAAAGCTTATGAGATTATTGGTTTGAAATCAAAAGCTTTGGAATGTTGGGAAGAAGCCCAGCAAGTTGGCAAAAAGTTAGATACAGTAAATGCTGATTTTATGATTAATCAGGAATTTGCTTATGATTTAGAAGAGCAGGATAAGTATAAAGAGGCAATTCCATATAGACTGAAAATGTTAGATATAGTCACTAATTCTCAAAAATCTACTCCAATAGCAAAAGTGATGAATATTGCAATGATGAATTATATTTTGGCATACAACTATTTAAAATCAAAAAAAATTAATGATGCTATAAGATGTATTCAGATATCTGAAAAGTATCTAAAAGAGATACCGGATATAAGTAAAATGCAAGATATAGAAGAATTTTACTTATGTAAAGGGATGATTTATGCAGAACAAAATAATATTTCTCAGGCAAAAAAATGGTTCGATTTGGCGGGTAACTCTGTTAGTAAAAGAAATAATAAAGATTTATACAGCAAAATATTAGAAGAAAGGTTACGATATGGCATTGATGATCCGAAAAAATATAAAAACATAATCAATGATTATATAGAACAGAAAAAAAAATTTAGTAAAGATATCTCGACTATTGTTACAAAAGAGTCTGAAATTGAATACAACAATAAGCTAAAACAAAAATTCAGACTTAAACTGCTTATTGTAATTATAATAATTTTATCAATAATAATTTTGTTCCTCAATTATAAATACAAGAAAGGAGAAAAAAAATTACAGACAAAATTTGAAAAAATAATTAGCAGCTTGGAGCAGAATAATGAACCAAAAGAAATTAAAACTAATTTTAAGAATAGTGATAATTATAGTGTCGTTACCGAAGAAAAGCCTTCTTTAAATAGAATTATGTCTAAAGAAAAAGAGGCTGAATTGCTTTCAAAAATGATAGAATTCGAGAAAGGTATAGAGTTTACGAATAAGAATTTTACCATTTCTAATTTCACTGCAATTTTGGAAACTAATTCTAAATATGCTAATTATATTTTGAAAAAACACAGGAAAAAGAGTTTTAATGATTACATCAATAGTCTCAAAATAAAATTCATAATCGAAAAATTATATGCAAATCCTGAGTATCTAAACTATAAGATCAATTATCTTTCAGAGTTAAGTGGATTTTCTACACATAGCCGCTTTGCACAAATTTTTAAAAATGAAACAGGAATATCTCCTTCCGAATTCATTTCAAAACTATCAAAAACCAAGCGAGATAAAAAATGAAAAGGATTGTTATATAGTTGTTTAATACTTATATTGTGTCATTATTCCCGAAAACAGATACCCTTTAGTTAGTCAAAATTTAGTCAGGTTGGTACTTTTGCACCACATAAACAAAAGTGGTGAATATTTCTATAAATGCATTTCGGATCATAAAAGACATCTATTACAAGATGTTTTTTGTGGTCTGTTTTTGTTTTCAGTATTCTGTTGCTCAAGTCTATGTTGGCGATTCAGCTATTATTTTTATTTCTAAAAATTCCAGTATCAATATTATTGGTGATATTTCTAATCAGTTTTTTGTTGCAAAAAGTGGAGTTATTAAATCATCCTCTCTAAAGGATAGTCTTCTTAAAACCGATAAATCTCGATTTGTCATATTGCATAAGAAGAGAGTTCAAACATCTGAAATTTCCAAAGACAAAGAACAGAAATCACAAAATTATTCTATTGTTTATAAACCTTTGGATAATTCCACATCTTTTAATCTTAACAATAATACTGGACAAAATTTGATAATTCCGTCTTCAAATGGTTCTACATTTGGAGTAATACAGAAATACATAACAGTATATATTCATTCTTATAGAAGTTTTGAATATATCCTTAATCTGGAAAAATTCAAAATTTCCGAATACAGATTTTCTTACCCTATTCGTCCTCCTCCTTATGTAATCTAAAATATCAGATAATGTCCAAAACGGGACAATATTTCTTCTTTAAAAAATGAAAAAAATAGAGAAGCAGGGATTTCTATGCTTCAATTCAAAAATTTAAACATTCAATAATGAAAAAAAATACTACAAAAATATTTATTGCAGCTATATTTCTTACAATTTCGGGAACTGCTTATGCCCAAGAGGGCAGAGTTGGGATTAATACCTCTACTCCTGCAGCAACTTTAGATGTGGTGGCATCTCCATCCAACGCTACAAGGATAGATGGATTTATCGCACCGCGTCTGAAAGGCTCAGAACTTAAAGCTAAGGACGCATTATATACCACTGCGCAAGAAGGTGCAATTGTATATGTTACGGAGGCTGTATCCGGAGTAACAGATAAAACGACTAATGTTACATCTATTGGTTACTATTATTTTGATAAAACACAAGGTACAGCTGGTCGTTGGATGAAAATAGCAAATCCATCGGCAGCTGGGATATATCAGGAACCTTGGAATAATGTTGCGGATGGTACACCTGCAACAACCAATACCCAAAATTTATATCAGACAGGAGATATTGGGATTAGAACAAATTCTCCAAAAGCTACGTTGGATGTACAGGCAAATGATACTGGCAGACCTTTCGGTATTATTGCTCCAAGAGTTACTGCTGTACAGCTAAGAAATGCAGGTGGAAACTTCAATGCAGATCAGGATGCGGCTCTTGTATATGTAACACAGGAATTCGGATCTTCGGATACTCCAACTGACAGAACAAGTAATGTAACATCTATCGGTTATTATTATTTTGATAAAACACAGGGGACAAATGGGCGTTGGATGAAAATAGCAAATCCAACAACCATTACTTACCAAGAACCCTGGGTTGTACAAGGTGGTACAACACCTGCAACTACAAACTCACAGGCAATTTCTCAAAATGCATCGGTTGCAATTGGCAAATCAACAGCATATAATAGTACAATTCAAACTATGTTAGATGTTGCTGGTGCTGTGCGTGGAGGTACAGGTCAATCAGGTGTCGTAGGAATTAACTCTGCAGCTTTTGGTAATGGCGCTAAGGCAACGGGAGCAGAGTCATTTGCAACAGGTAATAATACGACAGCAAGTGGAGCACAATCTTTTGCAGGCGGAGGGAACGGTGCAGTCGCATCTGGACAATATGCATTTGCATTTGGGAATGGCGCTCAGGCATTTGGAAACCACGCCGTTGCAATGGGGGTAGGTACAGTAGCTCCTGCGAGAAGTGGAGCAACGTTCGGACGTTATAATGTTAATACATTTACAAGTGCTGATATCAGTCAGAATCAGCCAGGAGATCCAATATTTCAAATTGGTGCAGGAGCTGATGATGGTCGAAGATTTAACATATTAACTACCTTTTTAGGAACTAACGGAACAACTGGTTCTGGTGGTGGATGGCTGGCTGTAGGAGGAGATATTAATACTATGCCAACCAGAATTAATAACGAAACATTAAGAGTATACGGCGGTACTTTATCAAATTCAGCTTATGTTACAGATATTAACGGTGTAGCTGGAGCAAATACAGATAAATTAGTGGTAGCGGATGCTACAACAGGGCAACTGAAAACTATCTCCGCAACTGGTTCTGCTGTTGCTTACCAAGAACCTTGGGTTGTGCAAGGTAGCACAACTCCAGCAACTACTAATTCTCAGGCAATTTCTCAAAATGCTTCTGTTGCAATTGGTAAATCGTCAGCATATAGTAGTACAAATACAACGATGTTAGATGTCGTAGGTGCAATCAGAAGCGGATCTTCACAGTCTGGTGTGGTAGGTAGCAATTCGGTTGCTTTTGGACAGAGCAATACAGCGAGCAACTGGCAGTCCACAGCTATTGGAGATTCTAACACTTCTTCTGGAGTAAGTTCTGTTGCATTAGGTAGCAAAAATAAAGCAACAGGTGATGCTTCTTTAGCAACAGGTAATACTACAACAGCATCTGGAGTTAATGCCACTGCAATAGGAGGTACATTAAACAAAGCGTCTGGTACAAACTCCTTTGCCTCTGGATATAATAACCAATCGGCTAATAACCAGTCTTTTACAGGTGGTGCCAATAATATTAATAATGGAGAAAGTACAATTGTTTACGGTGGTAGTAATACTGCTACTTCTGCTGCTGTTAATGCTGCAGCTTTTGGTGCCTTTAATACAATAAGTGGAGAATCAACATTTATTGGAGGTGGTAGCGGCAACAATGCTTCTGCAAATTATTCTGTAGTACTAGGAGGAATCAATAATACAGCCTCAGGATCTAATGCCATAGTATTTGCTGGTGATACTAGTACAGCTTCTGGAAAAAATTCTATCGCGGCTGGTAATTCAGCCAGTGCAACAGGGGATAACTCTTTAGCTTTTGGTAATAATGCTACTGCTTCATTCACTCATAGTATAGCTATTGGTATTGGAACGGCAACCGCCGCTCGTAGTGGCGTATCGTTAGGGCGTTTTAATAGATATACAACAGGGTCAAATACGGCTGCCAATGCACCAGGTGATGTTATATTTCAAGTAGGACAAGGTACAACTTATACAAATAGGGTAAATCTTATAACGGGGTATTATGGTATGAATACCGATAACTCTTTTGGGAACGGCTGGGTTGTAATTGGTGCTAACCCTTCAAATTCAGAAAGTGTAAGACTGGGGACTGAAGCATTAACGGTCTATGGAAAAATTGCTTCAACGGGTGCAATTAATGCAGGTGGTTCCGTTAATGGTAGTGTATCCACTTATCCTGATTATGTTTTCCAAAATTATTATACCGGAAATTCTACATTGAATTCAAATTATAAGTTTACAAATTTATATGAAACAGAAAAGTTCATCAAAGAAAACCATCATTTACCGGGTGTAACTTCCATTAACGAATTAGAAAAAACAGAGAACGGATATTCAATTAACATTGGAGCAACGGCTACTCAGGCTTTAGAAAAAGCGGAAGAACTATATCTGCACACTATAGAACAACAAAAGCAGATTGATGAGTTAAAAGATATTGTTAAGCAACAGCAAAAACAAATCGATCAATTACTAAAAAAATAAACGATTCTAAAAACACAGAAATGATTTAACTACCAGCAAGCGGTATGTTTGCTGGTAGTTTTTAACCTACAACATAAACACACAATGAAAAAGACAATATTAATAATCTTTGTTTTTATAATTTCTATAAAATCATACAGCCAAGTTGGTATCAATACAGAAAATCCAAAGGCTACACTTGATGTAATAGCTTCTCCAAATGATGGCAATAAAACAGACGGCTTTATTGCACCAAGATTAAAAGGCTCAGAACTTAAAGCAAAAGATGCATTATATACAGCAGCGCAAGATGGTGCGATTGTGTATGTTACGGAAGCGGTATCCGGAGTAACAGATAAAACTACCAATGTAACCTCTATCGGGTATTATTATTTTGATAAAACACAGGGAACAGCCGGAAGATGGGCAAGGTTTAATACCGATAAACCTGTAACTTTTTTTAAATCCAATACAAATCAATATGTTGCGGATGTACTCAACAATAATCCTGGTACGAATGTAGTTGCAACATTTACGGGCTCTGATGCGCTTGTTAATCAGGCATCATCTTTTGATTCCTCTACGAGTTATTTCACTTTATTGCAGTCCGGTTTGTATGAATTTTCAGGAACAATCTGTTTCAATCCAGGGCGATTCTATGTGAACGATACAGAAGGGCACGGGGCGTTAACTGTGGATCAAAGAGTAATAATTAATATACAGATTCAATACTCTATAGACGGGGGTAATACTTGGAGCGGCATTACAGGAATGAGAATGATATACAATTCTTCCAGTGCAGATTTGAACGTACCAATAACGACTCCGATTTCTATGAGAGAGCTATCAGCAGGTACTTTAATACGATTGGTACTTAATCGCCCAAATATTACCAATGAACAAGTAGCGGGTACTGATTCTTCCATCGGCAACCCTACAAGTTATCAAAATATTAATATGCCTACAGGCTTAGATTTTACAAAACTGATTAAAATTCAAAAGTTGCAGTAGTTTTTTACAGTAATAAATTATCAAAAATATTTACATAGATGTTGATTTATATCATCGTCTTATAGATTCTGCTATGGGAGCCGAATGGTAAAAAATATTTTTGGTTTAATATGAGGAGGCAAGCTAGGCCTCCTTTTTTAATTAAATAATAAATGATAAATCGAACTCATACATTACTGAATAATCTTAATGAACAGTTACATTTCATTGATCTCGAAACAGACAATGTAGTTCTCAAAAGTGAGAAAGCCTTAGAGATTTGTATTGAGTCTATAAGCAAGCTGAAAAAGCTTACATCAAAATATACTTTTAGATCAGAACAAGATGAAATTTTATTTTTTAAAGAAATCAAACCACAGTTTACCTCAAAAAGAGTTTATTATAATACGGTTTACAAAATAGAGACCAAAAAACCTTATGGAGGCGTGCGTATTGTAAAGAAATATTATAATAATGAGCTGGCAAAGCTCAAACGTTTTTTCGATAACAATCTGGATTTTTACAAGTATTATAGAACCGGAAGCACGTATCTGGATTACAAATATTTCTTACGGGGAACATTCGATATCAAACAGAGTTTGGATAGTTTCTATTTCGAAGCCGATTTAGATTTTTGTACTTCTCACGACTTCAAAGTGGCTAAAATATTGGCGAACGACCTTATTCAGGTATATCTGGAAGACCAGCTATTTAACCTCGACAGAAAAGAAAACAGAAGTCAGTCAGAAGTTCTGCCAAAATCAGCAGTATATTGGACTGGAACCAAAGTGTCACTCATAGAATTACTTTATGCCTTAAATGCCTCAGGAGTGCTTAACCACGGACAATTAGAGCTTAATGCAACGGTAGATTTATTTGAGAAAATGTTTAATATAGACCTTGGGCAATATCACAGAAGTTTCCTTGAGTTGCGGGAAAGGAAAAACGCAAGAACAAAATTTCTGGATTTTTTAAAAGAAGTTCTGATACGGAAAATGGATGATGCTGATGAACTCCCATAAATAATAGATTTTACAATATTTTCAATAAAAATCTTTCAGAACTTCGGTAAACCTTCTGAAAAAGTTCTATTTAAAACACACAATTTTGAAGCCATAATCTTAAAACTAAAATTATGGCAGTCAGCATCATCACCAAAGAAGATCTTCAGGAATTCAAAACGGAATTATTGGAAGAGATTAAGAACCTATTTCACATCAAAACTTCAGAACAAAAACTGTGGCTTCGTTCTTCAGAAGTCAAAGCACTTCTGAAAATTTCCTCCGGAACTCTGCAAAACCTCCGTATAAATGGAACATTACGATACTCCAAAGTTGGCGGAACAATCTACTACAACTATCAGGATATAGAAAAGCTCTTCAATGAAAAATAATGTCATTCCCAGGAACAAGGAATCCCCATCACCGATCAACCCAACCTACAACCATCAACTAATGAACTACATTCGCCACCTCACAGGCTTCTACGACAAAATCCAACAGGATGAACGCCTGAACCCTACACATATCAGCTTGTATTTAGCATTATTTCAGTTCTGGAATATCAATCACTTCCAAAACCCGATTAGCATTTCCAGAAACGAAATGATGAGGTTAAGCAAAATCTCAGCCTTAGGAACGTATCACAAATGCATCAAAGAACTTCAAAACTTTGGCTATATCGAATACATTCCGTCGTTCAATCCGTATAAAGGAAGTTTGGTAAATCTCTACAATTTTGAAAATTTAGAAGTTCAGCAATTGAATAGGAAGCACAGCAAAAAACAAACAACCATTAAACAAGAAATGAACAACTCTCGTGTCAAAATCGAAACAGGTAATAGACAAGCATTGATACCTTCTATAAACAATACAAATATATTAAACAATAAAACTATTGTAACCTCACCCGAAACCAATTCACTTTTTGAACAAGAAAGAAGAGAAAACAAAAATGATGTTATTCTGAGCGTGGAGCAAAGCGGAACAGTCGAAGAATCTCATTTTAAGAAACCCCACATCTCCGAAATCAAAATGTATTTCGCAGAAAAAGAGGCACCAACTGAAGAAGCAGAAAAATTCTTCAACCATTACGAAAGCAATGGCTGGCTGGTCGGCGGAAAATCTAAAATGAAAAACTGGCAGGCAGCCGCAAGAAATTGGCTTTTGAATGCTAAAAAGTTTCAAAGTAATGCAAAAACGGTCATTCTGAACGAAGTGAAGAATCTCAAGCCCAATCACCTCAGCGCTTCCACCAACAAGTCTTATCAGGAAAAATTATAAAAATCACCACCACTAATGAAACTCCCAACCGAAGTAATAGAAATGTCTTACGATTACCAAAAAGTAGTTTCTCAACTCGTTCAGAACGGAGAAAAACTTTTAGGAAAAAGATTTCACATTCCGGAAAACGAACGCGGAATTATCTTCGGAATCCTTGCGTGGTTTCTGGAAGATGAATTGGTTGCAGAAAAAATGAACATCGACCTCAGCAAAGGAATTCTTTTAAGTGGACCAATCGGTTGTGGAAAAACAACACTATTCAGACTGATGCAGAATTTTCCAACAAAAAGAAAAACTTTTGGTATTATTTCCACACGACAGATCGTTTCAGAATTTATGCAGTCCGGCTACGAAGTATTGGAAAAATACTCAAGGGGGAATTTCAGTCACGACATCAGAACTCCAAAAACCTATTGCTTCGACGACCTCGGAACCGAAACCACTTCAAAATATTTCGGCAACGATTGCAATGTAATGGCAGAAATTCTTCTGACCCGCTACGATTTATTCAAAGAAAAAGGCATCCTCACCCATATCACTACCAACCTTTCCGCTACCGAAATCGAATCTCAATATGGCAATCGCTTACGTTCCAGAATGAGAGAAATGTTTAATTTGTTTGGATATGAGGAAAGTTCGGAGGATAAAAGGAGGTGATAAAATATTGTCATAATATTTGAAAAAATCAATATCTTTACACAATATGCAATTTTTATGACTAGAAAAGCAATTAATAGATTAAAAGTAGTGTTGGTAGAAAAGAATGTAAGTAGCAAATGGTTGGCAGAACAATTGGGCAAAAATGAAGCTACTATTTCAAGATGGTGCACAAATGAAGTACAGCCACCAATTAAAACTTTTGTTCAAATTGCCGAAAAGCTTGATGTAAAACTTTCAACTTTATTTAATGACTGATAACACAATTAACATACCTTTTAAGGTATCTGCAAGAACTGCTAGATTGATTGGTAGGGAAAATGTTGCTAGTTCTAAAGGAGCAATTATCGAGCTTGTGAAAAATGCTTATGATGCTGATAGTAAAGTTTGTATAGTTTACTTTGATAATAAATTTTCAACATTACTTCCAGAAATAGATGAGATTCATTATAATGGTTTATTGAACCTCGGATTATCGCCAGAATATTTAGATGAAATATATACAAAAGATGAAAATGAAGAAAAATATCTTTTAAGAACAGAATTAACAGAAGACAAAAGAAACACATACAAAAATACAATTTCAAAATTCTCTGCATTATATATAATAGATTTTGGAGAAGGAATGACACAGAATATTATTCGTGACCACTGGATGACTATTGGTACTGATAATAAAGCAAATGATGTATTTACAAAGCAAGGAAGAGTTAAATCAGGTGCAAAAGGAATCGGAAGATTTGCATTAGACAAGTTGGGTGGTAAATGTGAAATGACAACAATATTTAATCCGGCACCTGAGATTCATAATCCTGATACTGATATTCAAGGAAATGTGACCAATAACACAGGATACAATTGGATTGTAAATTGGGAAGATTTTGAAGGAGATTTTAAAACTATTGATAAGGTAGGTGCAATTTTAACTGGACTTCAAACAGTTTCTATTAAAGAAGAAGTTTTAAAAAAACTATCCGAATCGGATTTGAATAAAATCGAATCTGAAAAGGAATTTAAATATGGGACAATTTTAAAAATTACTGAATTAAGAGATAACTGGGAAGACTTTTTTGTTGAACAAGTATTTTCTGATTTAGAGGTATTAGTACCACCAAAGGAAGCAGGAGGATTTGAAATATTTGTATTCAGTTCCCTTACTCCAAATAAATTTGGAGAGGTTTTAGGTTCAGTTTGTGATGATTTCGATTACAAACTCGTTGCTACTGCAGATGAAAATCAAAACGTAAAAATTCGAATTTATAGAAATGAATATAATGTTGAATTAATTCCAAATGCTTTTTTTGAAAGACCAGCAATGCAGAAAGAGAACTACAGAAGAAGTGATTTTTTACGAGGCTATTGGGAAAAGGAGACTAATTTTTCGGAATTATTGAAAGGATTTAAAGATATAGATGAAGATGATACATTTAATAATATTGGCGTTTTCAATTTTTCATTTTATTTTCTAAAAAGACAATCTAATAGTAATGATGCTAAGAAGTTTTTTAATAGAAACTTTATGTCAAACAATAGAAAAGATTGGCTTAATAAATTTGGAGGAATTAAACTTGTTAGAGATAATTTCAGAGTTAGACCTTACGGGGAAGTGAAAAATGTAGCATTTGATTGGCTTGGGTTAGGAAATAGAAAATCAAGTAGTCCTGCCGGTATAGCGAATCCAGATGGTGGTTATCGTGTAGAACCTGAAAATGTAGCAGGAGCTATTAATATATCCAGACTAACCAACGTGAACTTTGAAGACAAATCCAGTCGAGAGGGATTACAAGAAAGTAAAACCTTTCAAATTTTCACATTACTAATTGCAGAAATAATCTCTGAATTTGAAAAAGACAGAGCCTATATAGCACGTGAAATGTCTATTTATGACGATTTAATATTTGGGCCAGAAAGAGATAGACAAAAAGCTGAAAAGCTAAAAAATGAAATCTTAGCACGAAGTAGGGCAAAGAAGGAGGAAAAAGCGAATAATTCTAATGAAGAGAGCACTCAAACTGAACAAGAGTCAGAATCAGATAAAGAAAAAGAAATACTTGCTAGTGAATTAGATAGAAAGGAAGAAGAGATTGAAAAGCTTAAAGAAGAACAAAAAGTTCTACGTGGTCTTGCAAGTAGCGGTATTGTATTGGCTTCTTTTAGCCACGATTTAAGTAAATTGAATGACGTATTGGCATCGAGAACTGATAAACTTAAGGAGTTAATGCTCGAAAAAATTTCCGAAGATGAATATCTAGAAGTTAGAGATATCAGGAATCCGTTTAAACAATTGGAGCGAGTAAGAAAGCAAGATATAAAACTTCAGAATTGGCTAAATTTCTCATTAGGAGCAACAAGGAAAGATAAAAGGAAACGAAAACAATTATTTTTGAAACCATATTTTGAAAGCCTTAAAAATGATTGGAGTACTGTATTAAATGATAGAGGAATATTGTTAGACATACTGGAAATTGAGGAGTTAGATATGAGGGTTTTTGAAATAGACATCGATAGTATTTTCAATAACATATTAATTAATTCAATTGATGCCTTCATCATTTCTAAAGAAGAGCGAGAAAGAATAATAAAAATAAAGGTTTCAAGTAATTCTAAAGAAATAGTTGTTGATTATCACGACAATGGACCAGGTTTATCTTCGGATATTACAGAACCAGAAAAAATATTTGAACCCCTTTATACAACTAAGAGAAATAAACAAACTGGAGAGGAAGAAGGAACAGGGCTTGGTATGTGGTTAGTTAAATCTATTGTTGAAGAAAATGATGGAAAGGCAACTTTATTATATCCTGAAATTGGTTTTGGTTTGAAAATTACATTTCCTGTTAAATATAAAAGATAAATTATGTACAAAATATTATTTGTTGACGAAGAAAACGATACGCTACAAGACTTTGAGGAGTTTGTTGATAAATCTGCCTCGAAAGCTAAAATAGAACCAATTACTATGCTTCCACTAGCAGAGTTAGATGATATGATAGAAAAAATCATTAAAATTTCTCCGGATGCAATTATTTCAGACTTTCGACTCAATGAATTAAAAACAGACATAAAATACACTGTAAAGTATAACGGTGTTGACTTAGTTGAAGAATTTCAATCGATTCGAAATCATTTTCCTTGCTTCGTTTTAACCGCAGTTGATGATGAAGCTGTCAGCAACAGTGATGATGTTAATATTGTATATGTTAAAAATTTAATATACAACAAAGAGGAAGGTAAAGGCAAGGCAAAGGCTGGATTTTTGGAAAGAGTTATTAGTCAAATAGAACACTATAAAGCTAGAATTCAAAGTTCTCAAACTGAATTAGCTGAACTAATTGAGATTAGAAGAAAAGGAGAAGCAGATATTTCGATTGAAAATAGAATTATTGAGTTGGATGATTTCTTAGAAAAAACGATAGATGGAAAGAGCGTAATTCCTGCAGAATTCAAAACACTTACGAATTCTAGTAGACTTGATAGTATTCTTAATAAAGTAGACCAGTTATTAAAAAAATTAGAAGAAGATGGCAAGTAATTTTAGACAGAATAGTCCTAAAAGAACTTGTACAAAAACTTATGCAAGTTACAGGAATTACAAACCTTTTTTGGCTACAGATTTTAATTCAAGATGTGGCTATACAGATTGTCCAGACTTTTGGTTTGGAGGTAAGAATACATTTCACATAGACCATTTTAAACCATTCTCCAAAAATCCAGCTTTGGCAACGGATTATAAAAATTTGGTTTATTGTTGTTCCTATGTGAATATATTAAAATCAGATGATGAAGGGGATTATTTAGACCCTTGTGATATAGATTTTAATGAGCATTTTGAAAGAGATGCTGATGGCTCAATTGTTCCAAAAGATACATCTAAAGAAGCAAAGTATATGTTTTCGAAATTACAATTAAACTTGTCAAGGTATAAATTCATTTGGAAATTAGATGAAATTTGGACAAGACTATTGAAACTTCAAGAACAAATTAATGACCCGAAAAATTTAACCATAAAAAATGATTTAAGAATAATTCATAGTGAATTAGCTGAAGAATTCACAGTTTATTTAAAATATCTAAAATCGGCACAGTAATTTTGAAAAAAGAAATTTTTAAATATCTTGAATCATATTCCCCACTTCCAAAAGAAGTGGATAAACTCATTGTGTCTGCTTTTATTGAAATTAATAATTTACGGTTAAGGAACAATCGGTTTCTAAAAAGCTATTCAATCTCAAAGAGAAAATCTAAAAAGAGAGAAAAACTTTTACAGTTTATCGAGATTGTACGAAGCGAAATAGAAACTTTTGATATAGAAAAATTAATAGAACTTTTTGAGTTTGTTATTTCTCCTTCGGATAGAATTATTAATGGAGCGATATATACACCATCTGAAATTAGAGATTATATCGTGCGTCAAACATTAAGAAATAACGCAAATATTCTTAATGAAGTTACTATAGCAGATATTTCGTGTGGTTGTTCCGGATTTCTATACACGACAGCTAAAGAGCTGAGAAGAAGAACCAGAAATACTTATCAGCACATCTTTCAAAATCAGATTTTTGGCTTAGATATACAGGAATATTCAGTAACACGTAGTAGATTACTATTGTCATTATTGGCTTTATCTGAAGGAGAAGATGTCGAAGAATTTCATTTTAATTTACATCAAGGAGATGCATTGCTTTTCAATTGGAAAGAGCATTATCCTGGCTTTGATGGATTTCAAATTATTGTCGGAAACCCGCCATATGTTTCCGCCCGTAATCTTGATGAGAATGCAAAAGAAAATGTGAAGCTTTGGGAGGTTTGTTCTACCGGAAACCCGGATTTGTATATTCCATTTTTTCAAATAGGTTATGAGAATTTAGCCCCTAATGGAATTCTTGGCTTTATTACAATGAATACTTTTTTCAAAAGTCTGAATGGCAGAGCTCTAAGAAGTTATTTTGAAAGAAACAATACTTCTATTAAAATTATTGATTTTGGAACCCAACAAATTTTTAAATCCAAAAGTACCTATACCTGTATTTGTTTTTTAGAAAATACGGAAAGAAATTATATTGAATATCATAAATCAATAGATAAAGAATTGCCAACGAATAGAAATCAATACAGTAGAATAAATTACGTAAGTCTTGATGCAAGAAAAGGCTGGAATCTAAATGAAAATGAAATTATTTCCCGAATTGAAGCTACAGGAATGCCTTTTGGCGAAAAATACAAAACTAGACACGGTATTGCTACATTAAAAAATGATATTTACATTTTTAAACCAGTAGCTGAGGATGATGATTATTTTTATCTCCAAAATGGGAACCTATATCCAATTGAAAAAGGAATATGCAAAGATATCCTGAACTCGAATAAATTAAGTAGAGATATTAATTTTGAAACAGTGGTTGAAAAAGTGTTGTTTCCTTATAATGATGACATAAAACCAAAAGCACTCGATGAAGACTTTTTAAGAGAAAATTATCCTAGAGCTTTTGAATATCTACAGATAAAAAAGAAAATTTTGGCAGGTAGAGATAAAGGTAATGGCAAATATGAAAAATGGTTTGCCTTTGGAAGAACACAATCTTTGGAAAAAGTGGCTAATAAATTGTTTTTCCCTAAATTTTCAGATAGAATTCCAAATTATTTAATCAGCAATGATGATGATTTGTTATTTTATAATGGTCAGGCAATTATTGGACATTCGGAAGAGGAAATGCAAATGATAAAGAAGATTTTAGAATCTCGTTTATTCTGGTATTATATAAAAACAACTAGCAAACCTTATTCATCAGATTATTATTCTTTAAATGGTACCTATATCAAGAATTTTGGTATTCCAGATTTTACTGACATTGATATTGATTTTATTATTAATGAAAACAATCAGAATAATATTGATGATTTTTTAGAAGATTATTATAATGTAAGATTAACGGAAGATTTAATTTCTATTTAAAAGATTTTTTCTGCATTGCCGCAGCAAGTAACATAATCAAAATTATAGTCATACGCCATCGCTTCGGAGATTACCTCCACTGCGTTACGGCAACTGCCAACAGGGTACGCCTATAATTTGAGATTATGCTAAATGCTTTCCTTGCAATGGGCATAGCCCTTTTGCGCCATTTCCTTGCCAACGCTTTTTTCCCGCCCACCCATTTTCATAGGATGCACAAAAAAGATGAAGATAGAGTAGTCATTTGCCAATCGTTGCAGTCGCTTCTTGCGAGAAACTATTTTAAAGAAAATAAAAAAATAGTTCACGCAATCAGCCACTTTCACTCACGCGCATAGCAGTATTCCTTCAATCCTCCAGGAGCTTGTGCCAACGCTTTGTTTAAATCCCAATTCAAAAATACGATAGTTTCATAGGCAAATAGTTTCAGTGTATTTCTTCATCGGTCTTTAAAACATCCAACAAAGCTCCTTCCGTCAATCGTCATACAGCTATCTCTCCCAACGCACAGAACATATAGTTTCCAAATGAAACATTCCCATAATTGAACAGAAAGTCAAGCATCTTTTTGTGCGAGTTTATCTACCCATTTTTGCCATTTCGTTCCAAAGCTAAATCCAACCTTCTCCAAGTTCCTTCACTCCATACAACGCAAGCTTATGTATGCAGTTTCGTCACCGCTTGCAGGAGTATGCCGTATTTTCGTTCCTCAAATCCACCATACCCCTGCCTTTTCCAACGCTCACCTTTCTTTGCCATACAACTTCCTACACCTCTGAATCTATTCTTAGAATAATTTGGGTTTTAAAAATTTAGAATAATAATTAGAAAGAATGGAAGCCGCACTTCGGCCAAAAAATAAAAAAAAGAAAGCAAAGGTATACTCCGGGAAAATGCGCTGACAATATCAAGCCCTGCGGGTTTTTTGCAAAAACTATATCCGTGAAAGAAAAAACGGCTATACTTTTTGCAAAAAAATATTGCATCACATTTTCCCTCCGTATCGATAGAAGGCTTTCTTTTCTTCTTTTTTTTCGGTTTTTTCTTGGTTTTCTTTTCAAAATATTTCGGGAGCATCAATTTTAAATCCCGAATTATGCTCAATTTCAAAGTACGCACGTACAATCCTGAAAAGGAAACACCCGAAAACTCAATTTTCATTTTATCAAGAGGAAGAAACGCAGGCAAACCGCTTTTTGAACCTTGTCCAAACTGTTTTATTCTGTATTGCAGGAATGAAACCGAAAAAGAAAACCTGTACTGGATTTTTTATACCCTTTGGAAAAACGGATTTTTTCATCCCTATCTTTGCGGAAGCGTGATTGATATGCTTCGTCTTTCAGAACTTAAAAAAGTAATCCAAAATTGGATTATTCCAAGCTTTTCCAAAATGGAGCAGAATGAAAAAATTCTTCAGGACATTAAAGCTGTTTATCAGTTGGAGCAACAATATTCCAAACAGATGAAGCAGCTTTCAGAGCTCCGTTCAGCATTAGTACAGAAATACTACCACAAAATCTGATTTCACTTTTCAAAAAACAAAAGCCTCTCAAATCTTTGAGAGGCTTATTTGTTCCGTAGTCACCACAACTTTTATTTTCGGAACCTATTTTTTATTTTTCGGATAAGAAATTTGACTAATAAGGTTGCTACAAAACTCGAAATTCCGCCCACCGCAGCTAATAATATAGTCTTGATGAGATCTTCGGTTTGGATATTGACAAAGATAGTCAGAATAGTGCCGAATGCTGTGCTGAGTTTTGTCGAGTTATCCACGTAATTCATAATAATTCGGTTTAAAATGAATTAATTATCACGATAAACAGCGGCCTGGCTGATTGCTGAAGCAATTCCGCCTGCAACTGTCAAATATCCCGCAACCGTTACCAGAACTGCAGGAAGTGAAATCGGAGCGGTAGCAATTACTCCGCTGATAGCCGTCAGCACCAAACCAATATTTCTTATCTTTTTGAAGAATTTCGGAGTGGGTTCCTGAATTCTTTCTACTATTTTTTTCATTAAACAGACTTTTTGATGGTTAATTCAATCACGAATCCTTTTTCCAGATATGGAAAAACGGTTTCTTTCAATTGTTCAAAAGCAATCCGTGAACGGATTCCTTTTCCTTCTCCAGTCAGTTCCGAAACTGGAGCAATACATCCATTCAGTTCTTTCAGGGCATTATTGGCTGGATGAAACAAAATCAAATCTCTGTTTTTCACGTTCATCAATTCCAAATGCCATTTGAACTTTTGGCTGAAACGCTTTCTGATGAGGTAAGTTCCTTCGGGAATACAGGAAATTCTTCTTTGATTATTTTTCCAAGGCAATTCAATGGTTTTACATATTTCTTTGTCGTTAAAGAATAAAATTCCATTAGTTCCCGAAGAAAAATACCGTCTTTGCAATACTAATTTCATAATGAAAACAGATTACAAACCGACAACATCAATGAGTTTCAAAGCATTAAAAGCCCCATTTTTCAGTGAATATTTTTCTGTATTCACTTCCTGATAAAATTCCACGCCCAACGCTAAAAATAGCGGTTTTGTAGAATCTGCGGTCAACTGCAAAGGAATTTCAATTGCTGATGTTAAAGTGTTATCCCACGGAAAAATTATCGTTTCTCCTGTTGGAGCGAGATAGCTTTCATTTTCAAAATCGATTTCCATTGCAGCTGCTGTCAATTTAAAATGGGTTGTTCCTCCCGGAGCTGCAATCATATTTGCCGGAACAAACGGGTCAAATGTTATACCTGCTTCGCCTGTTGCTCTGTCCAGAGTGCTTGTCCACGGAGCATAAATGGTATTTCCTAATTTACCATTCGCATTGAAATCAAAACCAATTAAAAGTTCCGCTTCACCGTCAATCACATTTCTCAATCCTCTTGGATTGGTTGCATCCATTTGAATAACCTTTACCATTTCTTTGGTAAGTCGGCTGACCATTCTGCTGTCGTTTACATTTTGCAAAAGTTGACGAATAGAATTTCGCAGAACTTTGCCGGCTTTCCCAGCACGTCCGAACTCCGCACCGTTTTCCCTAGTTCTTTGGAAAGCGGGATCGGTTCTGATTCTCTCTGCCGGAATTCCGCCTTTTTCTCTGGCTAAATAGCCGTCTTTGGACTTATAGAAGGTAATTCCTCCAATCGTTCCGTCTAATTTTATAATACTTCTTTGTCTTGCCATTATTTTAAGATTTTTAAAGAATTAATTTTAGAATGATGAGGTTCATTCTTTCAAACCTTGGTGAATTCACAAGACAAAATTTCATAAAACGTAGATTAAGAACAAGTTTGCGTGCCGATACAGACCGTTTTTGCCAAATAGGGAATAAGTTTCCATTTGAGGAAGAAAAAGAATTATTTTACATTTGCAGAGTCACCGCATAATCAGTATAGCAACTCCCAAACAAAAGCAAGGATAGAGTATGAAAACGAGAATGCAGAGACTTTGTATTTACCCGAAAGATGTCCAGAGAATTACAGGACGTAGCGAGAGGTATAGCCGTAACCTTATCCGAAAAATTATGCAAGAACTGAACAAGAAAGAGCATCAGTTCCTAACAGTTTCGGAGTTTTGCAACTATGCTGGAATTGATGAAGAAAAAGTAAAGGAAATTATTAAAGATTAACCTGACTATTTGTTGCATAAGTAAGCGAATTTTATTAAATTTGAATACTCACAAGATGCTACAAATAGTAATAAAATAAGAGGGGGAAAATAAGGGGTCTTTTAAAAAAGTATCTTTGTTAAGTATGATTAATAAAGACTCTTTTAAAAACTAACAAGTCCCGTCCGGATCGCAACTATTAAATAAAAATAGTTTAAAATGCTGTAAAATATCTATTTTACAGCATTTTTTGTTTTATGTCTGTTCAAAAGGAGATAAAAATTAATAACCTGAATGAGACTTATTCCGAGACCTACAGAAGCAGTGAAAAATAGGTCACCTGAAATTGTGAAAATTCCCTGTTCATAGGCTGTTTAATTTCAAGATTTTTTACAAAAGATTTAGCGTCTTTTTCAGAAATAGTAGAATATACAAGAGGTATTCCTCGTGTAATTTCTTTTTTAGAATCGAACATACATCAAAGTTATAAAGAATTTTAAAACTTAAAATTTAATAATAAAATTATATGTATTACACAAAAGTATAATGTTTATTGTTAAAAATTGTATTAATTTAGTATTTAAATTAATAATCATAAAACCAAATTAAAATTCTACTATCTAATGGATACAAATACATCTAAATTAAATTTAGGGATATGCATGGCTGGTGCTGTTTCTGCAGGAGCTTACACAGCAGGAGCTATGGATTATATTATAGAAACTCTTGAGAGATGGGAAAGAGAGAAAATAAAAATAAGAGAAAAAATTTCAAATGGTAAAGAGCTTACCGAGTTAGAAAAAGCAATTCCTTTACATGATGTTGAAATACAACTTTTAAGTGGAGCTTCAGCAGGAGGAATGACTGCCGCTATTCTTTCTTATTCACTAATTGATGGAACTTTTTTAAATAAACTTAAGTCATCAAATGATCTAATTCCTGAGAACTATAGTTTGCCAGACGAAAACCATTCAAAAAGTAAGTTGTACTCTTCTTGGATAGATATGGCTGATGGAAAAAACTCAACAACATTAGATAAATTATTGGATTCTTCTGATGTTAAGTCTATTATGCAGATGAATGCTTTATTGAACAATGGTCCAATTGATCAGATTGCAGAAAACGCATTGCCCAAAAATATTCCTGAAATTATATATACCAACTTTCCTAATTACATTAGTAAAAATCTTAGTGTTTTTCTTACCGTTACAAATCTTGATGGTTTACCCATCGAAATTAATTTTGGTAATACAAAGGATACAAAGAACAGATTTAAAATGCATACAGGGATGTTATCTTATAGTTTTTCTGATAGAATTTGTCCAAATTTTGATTATCCAACCGAGTTAATTTCTCATCAAAATTATAGAAATTTAATTACCGCTGCAAAATCAACAGGGGCGTTTCCTGTGGGATTAGCTAATCAAAAGGTCAGAATACAAAATAAGTATATGTATGAGTATAAAAATAATCTTTCATCTAAGTATAAAATAGAAATTAATGATGTAGGATTTAAAGGTACTGATTATGAATTTATTGCAGTTGATGGAGGTTTAATAAACAATGAACCCCTAGGTATCACGGCAAAATATTTAAACTGTATTAATAAGAATGATTTAACAAACTACCTAATTTTAATAGATCCCTTTCCAACTGTTTTTGTGGGTGGAGATGAAGAAAAATATAAAGAACCTCAGAAGGGAAATGTATTTCAAGTAATTCTAGGGCTTTTTAAAGCGGTAAGAAATCATTCTATGTTTAAGCAAGAAGATCTTTTGGAAGGCTTAAATATGCAAAAAAATAAATACTTAATTTATCCTAGTAAAAGAGGCAGGCATTTTCTTGCTTGTGGATTTTTGGGAGGTTTTTCTGGTTTCTTCAAAAAAGCTTTTAGGGAACATGATTATCAACTTGGGCGGAAAAACACTCAAACTTTTCTAAGATATTACTTTGGAGAGAGTATTTCAGATTTTTCAAAAATGAATATTGATTTTAACGAATTTCAAAAAAATATTTTTGGATATTTCCCGGATAGAGATAATACTAAGGCCTTAAAATTACCATTAATCCCAGACATGTTGTTGCTAAAAGAATTATCTCCTAACGAAAATCAAACGTTTAATAAAAAAGGAAATAATGAAATTACAAGTCCTGATTTTTTAGGATTAACCACATCAGAATTAGATGATATTGTAAGCAAAATAGAGGTTAGAATAAAAAAAATAATTGATAAAACTTACCCTGATTTAATTGCCGAAAATTCTAATAAATGGATAAAATGGAGCCTATTAATTTTTAAAAGAAAAATAAAACAAATAATAAGTAGAAATCTAATTAAGAAAATCCAAAATATATTACAAGACAATTTTAAGCCATTTGTTATAAATCAACAAGATTTGCTAGATCATTATTCTGAGCATATTAAAATTAATGGACTTTTATATGAAAAAAGAACAGGTGTAACAGTGAAAATAGCTAATGGCGGAGAGAGAATTGTTACGATTACTTCGCAAGGCGTAGAAACTGAAAATACAGCTTCTAAAGGTGATTATATTATTACTAATATGACCGTCAAAAAGGAAGAATATGTGATTAGAAAAGAAAAATTTGACCAATTGTATCAATTAATTGATGAGTCAAAAGGTTTATACATGAAAAAGAATAATGTTTATGCTTTGGCTTTTAATCGTGACACTTTTCCGAAACTTTATGAACAGTATAAGGAAAATCTAATTAAAAATATTGTTACTTTTATTGAAGCTCCATGGAAGGAAAGTCAAAAATTAGAAAGATTAGATTTTATTGTTTTTGATGAAAATAACCAAGAAGTTTATATTGTATCTCATCAAGAATTTTTAATGACTTATAAGCAAAAATAATGTTATGAAAAAGATAACGTATATCATTTTTACAATATTTATCCCTCTTTTTATTTTTTCTCAAAAGGTAGAAATAAAAAAAGATAAAGTTATTTATAATGAAAAAGAAGTTGCTATTGTAAACTCTCCTTTTAGAAACCATTTCGAATATTTAACACTCTCAGGAGAAAAAATATTTGAACTAGATTTGAAAGGTGTAGGTCTTAATGCAGATGAAATGTTATTTTATATGATTATAACAGACGGAAAAAAGACAACACAAGTTCCTTATGAAATTACAATTACTTCTCTTAAAGTTGCCAGAGTAATTACTCATCAATTAGCCTTGAAATATCATTTAATTGATGAAAAAGGTATTAATCAAGAAGAATTGCAGAAGTTTCTATCTGTTGAAAGAGAAAATCTTGGTGATAAATATCTTGCCATGAAAATGAAAGCAAAAGAAGAACAAAATACTAAGAATTCTAAAATAGCTAGTGTAATTTCTATCTATAATCCTAGAATGGGCAAAAGCGGTGAAGTCTTGTATGGAAATGCATACAATGCTAGAATTGCGGGATATGTAAAACTGTATTCTTGTGATGATTTTTCGAGTAATCCTTGTATGGAAGTATGGGATTTAGACGGCATAAAAGTAGCTCAAATGTTCCCTGCTAAAGCAATGAAAAATTATCTAGTGAAGACTTATGATGGTAGAGAATTTAGTTTTGAAGCATCTAGATACTATGCTCCTTCTGATTATGCTTTTATTACAGACTTAGTAGTAAATTTAATTCTTAATGATTATAAATTAGAACATTACGAAAATTACAAAAGAGCAGAATTACAAAATGCCAAAATAAAAGATGCAGTTGCCAGAAGTATTAATTTATATGATGTTCCAGGATTTGTAGTAGATAAAAAAGGGAAAAAATATGAAGGGAATCTTACCATTTGGTTTGAAAAATTAGATGTAGAAAGAACGGGTGAGAAATTGCCAGACGTAGGAGCTGATACCTATGGTCAGCAAGTTACCGTAAAAACAATAAATAATTTTGGTAATTCTACAAGAACTTTTAATGCAGATTCTGGAGCATACTTTTGTGCACAATTCAATGATGGAGAAGATTGCTATTACGGATTGTCTGTAAAAGGAGAATTGATGAAAAAACTTCAAAATTTTGGAGATTTACATACCAATAACACCTATTTCTATAAACTTATTGAGAAAAAAAATAGTATTATGCTTTTACAAGATCCTGTAGAATTACAGAAATATGTGATAAAAGTTAATCATCAAAATATGGGACAAATGATTGATAATCGTTCCAATGATAAACTATCCGAAAAATTAGCTGAATACCTTAAAGACTGTAAAAAAATATCTAATGAAATTAAAAGTAAAGCTATAGATATAAAGAGTGAAGATAATCTCAAGTATATTATAGAAGAATATGAAAAATGTGAAAAATAGTATTTTTTACAATTAGGTAACCTTTATTTTGTTCAAAAAAAACTAATTAAAAAAGATGAAAAATACTCAAGAAATTAAACCAGAGGTTTTAAGATTTATTTCTAGAAGTATTGTTACAGATAAATGCGTTCTTGTGCTAGGACCAGATATTTACACAAAAGAAATAAATAATGAAATTATAGACAGAACCAGTTTTTTCAACTACCTACAGAAAAATAACTCAGATAAGAGAATATTTTTTGAAAAGGAAGGTGTTTTAAGGTTTGATGATTCTGAAAAATTTGAAATTTGGCAAGAAGTTGAAAATTTTTATTCGGGTAAAGGAGATATACAATTGTTAGAAACTATTGCTAACATAAAATTTCCATTGATTATTAATGCTTCTCCAGATGAATGTTTAGAAAAATATCTAAGAAACGAAATGGGAATCAAAGTTTTGTTCGAAAAATTTGATGGTGAGCAAGACGAAAATAAAGAGGTCGATTTTTCTGACGGAACCCCCTTAATTTATAATGTTTTCGGCATAGGTTCAGACGCTCAAACTCAAGTTATCACTCATGAAAGTCTATTCAAAAAGATGCAAGAAATATTGCCCATGAATTCATTTCCTCTCAAAGTGAGAAATTTTTTGCGTAATTCTAATTGTTTTTTATTTCTTGGGTTTAAGTTTGATTCTTGGACCTATCAGTTACTCAGTTATAAGATTATTAATGGTATTTCTGATACGAATAAAGAAAAGTTTAGTTCTTTAGAAATTAAAGGAGATTCTGAGGATTATTCTAGTCAAGATAATATTATTATGAGCAAGGTTTTCGGAATGAAATTGATCAATACAACTCCATTACTATTTTTGGGTGATCTATTAAAATCAATAAATGGAATTGAGAATGGCAAATCTAAGCTAAGAGAAGTAGGATATGCGGATAAATACAGTGCTTACATTTCCTATGCAGCAGAGACAAAAAATGTTTTGGAGAATATAAGCTATAGATTTAAAGAAATTCTTTTTGACATTAATTTGAAAGAAAAATCTAATACCGAATTACAATTGTTACACTATAAGGATGATCCTAATCATAGATTTGGAAGCAGTATAGATTCTTATGTTACAAGACTTGGGAAAGGAAAGACCGTTATTTTAATTGTTAATGATGATTATTTAAAGTCTGAAGTTTGTATGCAAGAAGCTCTTATAGTTTATAATAATCATGATAATGACGGAAGAGTTTTTTTTGTAATTCTAGCAGAACAGGATAAACTGAATTTTATTGAAGAAAAATTTAAAATTCAAGAAAGATATTATGATTATTGGCAAGAGAGATTAATTAAAATTACTTCTAATAAAGGTTCTGATGCTAGAGAAATAGCTGCAATTATTAGTATAAGAGATTTTATTTTTGAATTTATAAGTAAAATTTTTGATACCAATAGTTTGGTGCTGAATGAACCTCATTTTGTAAATGATATTGATAGAGATGTTTTTATTTATGATATAATTAATAAAATGAAAGAAGTATGAGTCCACAAAAAAAATACAGATTTCCTGGTCTAAGTGTTTATAAAAAAGAAGATAAGGATATTTTTAATGGTAGGAATGATGATGCGGAAAAATTGTTAAGTTCATTATTGCTCAATAGAACTTTGGTCTTTCACGGTGAGTCTGGTGTTGGGAAAAGTTCTCTCATTCAGGCAGGCTTACTTCCTCTGATTGATGATAATATTGAAAATACAAGACTATTTCCTGTAGATATAAAAATGTCTGACATTAATGCAAATGAAGATGAAGATAACTTAGTGAAGTTTACAATTAATGAAATTTTAAAAAAATTAGATACTATTCCTGATTTTAATTTAGACATTAATCCATATATGATGGATGGTTTTAGTGAGAATACATTATGGTCAATTAATAAAAGAATTGAAAAAAAAGGAAAAAGTTTATTACTTATTTTTGATCAATTTGAAAATTTACAAACTTTTAGTTTCTCCCAAATTATAAAACTTAAAAATGAACTTTATGAACTGTTAGATAGTAAAATGCCTAGTAATATCTATACAGAAATAAAAGAAAATTTAAATAATTCATTAGATAATCAAAAACTTAAAAGTGAGTTGTTACAAGAGTTTGACTTCCTAAGCCAGCCTAGTAATGCCAAAATATTATTTGTAATTAGAGAAGATAAATTAGGAGTAATGTCTTCTTTTTCTGATCTGTTTCCAGGAATTTTAAAAAATGATTTTTTTATTAAACCTCTTACCAAGAAATCTGCATTAGATGTTCTTCTTTTGCCTATTTCTATAGAAGATAATAAATTTATAACCCAGCCTTTTTCATTCGAAAATATAGATTTAGCAAAAAAACTTGTGGATAAAGTTGCAGATGCTGATTTTGTAGATCCAATACAATTACAGATTGTTGCTAGAAATTTAGAAAGAAACATAGTTTATGCTAAAAATAAAACCATTATTGGTGAAGAAGATATTCCCGAAGTTTCGGATGCTATAGAAATTTTTTATCAAGAATGCTGGAATTCTTTAGAATTAGATAAAGAACTGTCTAATGAACAAATAATCAATATAAAAGAAAAAATATTTGACGAGTTGGTCTCGAACAATAATAGAATATTATATTACAAAGGTCAAGTAAGAGATGAAAATGAACGTAAAGTTATTGAAAAATTAAGAAAAGAAGGCTTAGTGAGAATAGTGCTTTCTGAACGAAATGAATATTATCAGCTGTCACATGATCGTTTGATAGAACCATTTAAGAAAGATATTCTAAAAAGTAAAGAAAGAACCTTTATTGACACATCTATAAAGGAAGAGAATGAGAGCCTTATTCTAAAAATCAATCATTTGAATTTATTATATAAAAGTTATAAGAAAGTGCTACTTCTTTTGCTTTTTATAGCAATTGGAGCTATGGCCTACAAAGCCTATAATGATTATTCTCAAAAAGGTAAAATGGAACAGATTTTTAATATTTCTCCATACAAAGAATCTTATCTTTACTATACAGAAACCAATCGGTTTAAAACAGCTATTTTTAAATATTGTACAAGTGATGTAAAATCTCAAAATGAAATAATTGATAGATTTAATTCTGAGTTGGTGAGAGATACTCTTCAGGCAGGAGTAGAAGCAGATTCACTCTTTAAAATTGGAAAATATGAAGAAGGAATTAAAAAATATAGGATTGTATTAAGTTTTCTAAAACAGAGAAAAAGAAATACTACTGATATTAATTCATTAATTTATGGGTATAATCATGCGATAGATGTTTTTAAAACATTTGATCAAGAAAGGCAGAAACAGCCAACAGATGTGGTGAAAAAAATTAATCTTGAGAAAAAACAACTGATAATGATTCCTAACGATATTTTGAAATATAAATATCTGGAAGAAGTAGGATTGGGAGAAAATAATTTGCTGTTTTTCCCAAAAAATATCTTACAACTAGAAAATATAAACAATATAAAGCTTCAGAACAATAAAATAAAATCAATACCTAAAGAGATTTCAAAAGTAAAAAAAATATATAATCTTAATCTAAATTATAATTTCATTTACGAATTACCAAAAGAGATAGGAGAGTTAAAAAATCTGAAATATTTAACGTTAGTATCTAATAAAATTTCTGTATTGCCTAATAGTATTACTAATCTTGATAGACTAGAAGTACTGGCTTTGTCTGAAAATGATTTGTTTATTTTACCAGAAAATGCCTTGAAATTAAAATCTCTTAAAAAACTATATGTAAATAACTGTAAGATTTCTACTCTTCCAAAAGATTTTAAAACACTCTTAAATAATTCTTCTTTAGAAACCATTTACTTAAATCAGAATCCAATTAAAATCCAAGGTGTATTTACTAATAAATATAAAAAAACGATAACTATTAAGAATGATAAAAGTGAGTTTTAAAGTAAATATTTAAAAATAAATTAAAACTAATCATCATAAAATCCTGCTTTATTGATGTAGATATTTCTTTGTATGTTATTCTTAAAAACATTTAACCCTTATCAAACATAAGAGTTAGATATTTGCCAAGTTATTACCCTTTTTTCTATTATTGTAATAATAAATCGTGAAAAAAAAATAGATTACTATTGATAGGTTTTCGCTGTAAATTTCATAAAATCTAAAATGGTTGATGATTTAGGTTATGTTTGATAATGTATAAAAATAATGAAAAGACATTTTTTTGAAATTATGTTAAATTAATTCAGAAAAAACCACGAAATGGAATAAAATAATAAATTAATAATCAGATGATTAAATCTTTTTAATATAAAATTAACAGATTAGAGATATAAAATATTGAAAAATATCGTTAAATTTATTGAGTAAAAAATCTAAAACCAAGAAAACAAGAATTCTTAATATTCATTCATGTAAAATCCAATTATAATTGAGAGATTAAATGATAATGGAGAATTAGTTAAACATTAATTCTTTATAAGGAAATATTATAAAAAATGTAATAAGACCAATAAAAACGATAACCATGCCAGAAACAATTTCCCAAAGCTCAAGTTCTGAATTTTTTTCTATTAAAGAAGGTAGAAATATAAGAGCAAAGCTATATGCAGAATCTGCATTCTATTTAGATACTTCTTTAGAATTTACACAAAATATAAACCAAAAATATGGTAAAGTAGAAACTGCTGTTACGCAATATAGAACAACTTCAGTAGTAAACTATACAGGGAAAGTATTTGCTATTTGCACAGGACAGGCTTTCTTACAACCTATGCAAGATGATGTGACAAAAGTTAACTTAATTTTGCGTCCTTTTAAACAACCTATTAATGGCTTACCAATTAAGTATTTTATCTATCGAGGTTTGAAAAAATCAGATTTTTTTGTTAATGGAAAATTACTTGCAAAATCTGAGTTTACTAGTGAGTTCATCAATCATGTGAGAGATGAATATGATAGATTTTATAATCAAAACAAAAACTTATCAAAACCAGAGTTTTTAGCAAGTTTTTTGGGCTTTAGAGAAATAGATGATATTCTACAGAACGAAAATGAATTAATAGACGAATATTTTTTTAAAACATCTGAAACAGAAGAAGATAAAGTAGCTTTTGAACTTCCTATAATACAGAGAGGAACTTATCTGGGAAATGCAGAAGGAAATATAGGTATTGATATTATTCTAAACAATGGAGATTACTATATAGAAAATGATGCTAATCCTTTTCAGCTAAATCTAAAGTTTGCAAGAGAAAAAGAGCACAAACTTAGGTATGATAATTATAGTTATTTTCAAAAGAAATTAATTAGAGAAAACGCTACTATTTTTATGGATATAGCGGCTTTTTATGGTTTACATTCAGAAAACGGGAAAATACATCTTAATAATTCTTCTGATGTTGCAAAATCTCCTGAATCTATTTTTAATTTGATTAAAAATTATCAAACCGCTGCAACTACTTATTTATATATACAAAGTAATAGACAACGATCTTATAACTTCTATGGAAACTATAAAATTTCTGCTAATGATAACCATAATCTAAAAATAGGAACTGATGTTAATAATTTATCCGCAATGATATTTGGTGGTGAAGATTGGCCTGTTTTATCTTTTAAAAATGAGCAAAACTCTGAAAAATTATTTGTTTCACTTATAAATGATAAAAATTACTTTGATAAGGTTTTCTATATAGACATTGCAAATCCTAAAGGAGAAAATGAAAATAATCTTTTCATTAAAGATTTAAAAAATGCTACAGAAACTAAAGATGTAGATTTTATTACACCTATTGAATTTAAAATTACCAAATCAGCTGGGATTATAAAATTAATATACGTTGGCAAAGATTTAGATGAAACCTATATAAATAATGAAAGTTTGTATTTACTAAATAAACATCATAATGTAGTAAGAGATGTGTTCCCTGTAATTAATGCAAAAACACATCTTAAAGGAAATGGCAATTTTTATAAAATAAGTTTCAATGAAAAATATTTTGTGAATTTTAAATTGTTTTCTAATCTGCAATCTGTTTCTACAATTAACAATAGTGTGGTTTTTTATCAGGGGAAAAAGAAAATAGGACAAGATATTTTAGTAAAAGAGAAAGTTTTATTTGGTGCAAAAAAAGAAGACACTATTGATAGCAATGAAATTAATAATGTTAATCTTATTTTTGGAACAAATAGTTCTATGTTTACATCTTTACCAAAAGATGTTGAAACAAAGATTTTGATGCAGAATCTCTATGGAGATACAAATTATAATTTCTATTCTAACAAAATTAATGATAGTGGAAATATTGTAAAACTTATAAAGTTAAAGTATAATGAACAATATGATACTACATACTTTTCTATTGGCATTACTAAAGAAGAGTTAGACAAATTACTCGCAATAGTGCCAGAAAATGCTACTAATGTAAAATTGTATTTAGAGGAAGAAGAAATTAATCCTTTATTAGATATAGAAGCTAAAAAATCTTACTTTAAATACTCTTTAGGAATAAATTTTGAAAACAGCAATGGAGGTTTGGCTGTTTTATCTCCTACACAGAAAGTATATGTTTATGGAGAAAGCATACATTTTTTTGCTTCTAGTGATTTTGCAGAGTACGAAAACTTAATAGCCGAATAAAATGAATACGATACAAATATTAGAATTTTTAAAATACTATAGTCTTAAAGGACAGTTTATTGGTTTTGATAATAGTGGAGGAGACTTTTTAGACTATGTTACCAAGGATACGGAGTTCATTACTCCAGAAAATTTAAAATTTAAAATACGACAGTTTAGGATAAATTGGGGAGAGGTAAAGAGTAATCAAAAATCAGTGAATTTTTGTGAAAGAAATTTTTGTTTTGATTTGAGAAATAATTCTGATATATTGGGAACGGAAAATAATCCTGAAAATTTAATCAGACCAATCAACGCAAAGCCATTTTCTTCTGGAGGAAAACAGTATATAAGATATCTCTTCTATTCAAACCATTATTATAATGAAATGAAAAGAGACCCAAATTGGCATATGCAAACTGTAAATCAGTATGACAATGTTTTATATATAAATGAAAAAGGTGAGTCATATTATCCTTTTTCTATGATTATTTCAATCCCAAATGAAAGTAAAGATGATTTTGAAAAATTCTTAAATTTAAAAACAGGTAAAATTCAGTATCACAATGGAGTAAGAGAAGTTGAGAACGACACTTGGAGAAAATATTTTTATACAGCATTAGATAAAGCTATTAGAAATCAAGCTGAAGATTTACGAGAAATATTAAAATACCCACCAGAAGTAATTGTGGATGAATTGTGTTCAAATAATGAGGAAGAAAATTACTCTTTGAACGATTTAAAATTATTAATCAAAAAAGTTGCAGATTATTGGAATGGTATTTTTAGCTCTATAAGCGATGATGATAAAAAGAATTTAATATTAGGAATTTTAGAAAATATTCCGAAAAAGGATGCAGGAGAAATTTATGATTTATTTTTTCAATCAGATACTCTATATTTTAAAAAATATAAAGATTTATTGGATGATAATGGTAAGATTAGATTTACGTTTTTGCTTATAAGATTATTTTTTAGAAAGATGACATCGCAAGATTTTATTGCGTATCAAGAAACCGTAAAAAATCTACCAAAAGAAAATATTTTACCATTTATCCATGAAGAAATTTCTGATGGGCTTTTTAGTCATATCAAAAAAGGACCATATTATGATTATGAAATTTCTAATTATGGCTTTTTGGTAGAAAAAATGGCTTTTTGGGTTTATAAAGATGAAATAGACGGAGTTCCACAGGGCGTCTTTAAAAATAGGCTTGCAACACAGAAAGAAAATGTTTTTAGTTATGTGACTAGAAAATTATATAATTTTGATGAGATTATAGGTGCTGTATGTTGTTTTAATAAACCTGAGGTTGGTTTTATGCAGTTTATGGTTTATCCAATACCAGCGTTTGCATTTCCTGTTTTTGATGAAGGTTTGTCAAAAAATTACACTGTTACAGATATAATTAACGACATAGGAACCGCAGCAGGAATAATATTTCCTTTTTTCAAAATTGTACAGGCAGAAGCCATATTGTCTAATGCAATAGGGATGGCTCTTACTATTACGGGACATGTATTAACAAAAACACTACTAGAAGAAAGTATAAAGAAAGACCCTACAGGTAGAGGTAGAAATTTCCTGTATATTTATCACGCTATAAATTTGCTTTGGGGAGGTAAAGATTTAGTGATTATTATTAGTACCGCTAAAAAGGTAAAAGATATAAAAACAATCTTTGATTTTGAAAACCTATTAGCAGCTTGGGGATTTTACCAAGAAACCGATGGTTATAAAGATTTAGTAGAAAATCCTGTTGAAGGATTTGTGGCGTTTAAAGATGATATGGATAAAATAAAAGTTGTATATAATGAAAAATAAATGTAGAATTCTTGTTGGAATAATATTATTACTTCTAATCTCTTGTAAAACGGAGACAGTTTCAGACGATGAATATGAAGTTTTAAACCTATTTATCAATCAAATTTTAGAGCCTAAGGTTGTAGAAATTGAATCTTCTAACAATTATGGGAAATTATTTTCTGATAAAATGAGTTTAGAAGAAGAATTAAATAAAATAGATTCAATAAAAAAATATACCCCCTTTACTTACGAGTTATCTGATAGTTTGTTTCAAATCGATACAAATAATAAGATTCAGCACAAACTTGTTTGGGAGTTGATTTATGGTCCTGATAAAGAGATATATAAGGGTTTGCCTTTAGATTTTTCAAGGTTGAAACTTCAAAGAAATTACAATAGAATACCACATTACACTTCGGAAACCAAGAATTTTTTAGGGAAATTTAAAATTTCTAGAATAGTTTTTAGCAAAAGACACGAAAGAGCATATTTTGAATATCATAAAAGCGACAGTACCTTTTTAGATAAGTTTGAAATAAACTATATAGTAGCTGAAAAAGAACAAGGTGTATGGAAAGCAAAACGATGGAGTGGATATTCAACTAAATAGTTTAACAGGGATGAAATAACCCAAAATAGATTATGTATCATAAAAAAACATTTACACTTAGTATTCCTTTACTTTTTATTATTTTAATTTATGGTTGTAAACCTTCCGATAAAATTAGTGAAGAAGATTATAAAATAATAAATATTATTGTTAAGGAAAGGATTAAACCAAGTATTGATAAATATTTTCTATCAGAGGATTTGAGGAAATATAAGAAAAACAATTTAGACCAAGATATTAAAATTATAGATTCAATAATAAACACTAGAAAGTATTATTTTAAATTGTCCGATACTTTATACAGTATTAATTTAGAAAATAAAAAATATAAAGATATCATTTCTGGTTCGTTTGTCTTTTTTCCCAATAATCAAAACTATAATATTCCCTTGAAATTTGATAAAAAAAAAGTGAAATATAATTCTAATACCATAGAAGTTGAAACTGAAAAAAATATAGATGAAAATTACATTGGGAGTTATCGAATTTCTCGAGTTATTTTGAATAAGCAACATGATAGAGCAGTTGTAGAGCTTAAAATAGATGCTAAACAATCATTATTTGAAGGCGATAAAATATTTCTCTTAGAAAAAAATAGTGAGATGTGGAAAATTATAAAAGTGCAATAATCTTAAAAAAAATTGATGAAGGGCAATATAAGAGAATTGAAAATGAGCTAAATAAAATATCAGATTATTATTATGAAATTATTAAATAAAATAAAAATACGGATATTTTTAGTATCAGTTTTATTAATAAGTTGCCAATCAAATGAAACACAAGATGAAAAAGAAATTATGAATATCATACAAAGCTCTCTAATAAAGCCAATAATCTATCCTAATCTTATTGAAAAAAATAAGATTCACTTATCTCAAAAAGATTATGATAAAGCAAATGTAATTCTTTTAATAGAACCAGAACCATTAGATTCGGTTTGGTATTCAAAAGTTCTAGCTAATAATAAGTTTACTTATGTACTCTCTGATACTTTGTTGCAGTCAAAATTAAAAAATGATAATTTCGTGAAAATGATGACAATGATGAATGGCATAGATCTAAACAAATCACCGCATAAATTGAGAAAAATTAACTTTGAAGATATTAAAACTAGAAATAATATTGTCAGAATAGATAATAAAGATAATAATCCAAAAGGTTTCATTTATATTGGAGAATTTAATATATCTCTTATCTATTTTGATAATAAAAGACTTAATGCGTATACTGAAATTATGGGAGTTAGGAAAAATAATTCTGGAATAACGGCAAAAGATACGACTAGGCTTCCCGTTCTTCTTAAAAAAGAAAATGGTAAGTGGAAAATAAAAAATTTGTAAAAGAAGTTTACACGCTATAAATACATTTTGGGGAGGCTTAGGTTTTTACAAAGCGTATCAAGAAAATAAACTTAAAGCTTTAATTGATGCAGAAAATTTAATGACAATGTGGCAAATATTCGTTAATTCTCCAGATTTTGAACCTAAACTCTTTGAAAATTCACAAGTAAAAGATGAGATGACAAGAATAGATAATATTTTAAAATAAAATGACAAAACTTATGTACTATGATAAAAAAAATATTAAAACTATTGCTTTTTTTGTTGATAATACTATTTGAAGGATGCTCTCCTAAAAATATTTTGACAGAAGATGATTATTCTATTGCACGTATTGTATTAGATAAATATATTATTGTAAATAATTTTGATGGGGAACCTTCTGTTATGAATTATGATAAAGATAGTCATGAATATTCGAAAATAGAAATGAACCTTTGGGAAAATCAAGATTATGTCAATAATTATTATTATTCTATAGATGAATTTTTTTATAGATTTAGTGATGACAGATTTATTATAGGTCTACTTGAAAAAAATAACTTCAATACTAAAGATATTTCAAAATTGATATCATTAAAAATAGATTACAATAAAATTAATTTTAAAAGAAATCTTTTAAGAGTAAATAAAAATTCAGATTTAATGAAATCTAAAAATTATGTAGGAGATTATAGATTATCAAGAGTTTTATATGATGGTAGCAATAGAGCATGTATTATATTTTCAGAAAAAGAAGGTAGAAGGGGGCTAGTTTTTCTTAAAAAAGAAAATAATATTTGGACTATAGATTTTTCTACTATTATACCTTATAAAATGGGTGATGAAGAAATTACACTTTGACTCTAACAAAGATAATTTTTATTTTGTGCTGCCCCCCCCGCTGCGCAAAGTTTGCAACTTTGAGCAATGATAAAATATAAAAACTAATAACCAAGAAAACTTAAGTAAAAACAATCACACATAGTAGAAGTCAGTTATATTGAGCAATAATAAAAAATAAAAAAATGAAAGAAGGCTATACCATAAAAGACCCCCGTTGCGCAAAGCTTGCAACTTTGAGCAATGCTAAAATATAAAAACTAATAACCAAGAAAACTTAAGTAAAAACAATCATACATAGTAGAAGTCAGTTATATTGAGAAACAATAACAAATAAAACCCCGATAATTATGAAAAAAGTAAATTTAATTTTAGTACTTATATGTATTACCTTAAGCAATGTGTTTTATGCACAAAATAAGACGGAGAAAAAAGTGGCAGTAGTGTCCTTTTCAACCGACAAGACAATAGATGTGTCAGATTTGAATCTCACTGGTGTAAAAGCCGTAGCAGATAAAATCTTTGACCTCAAAAATGATCCTAATTTTAATTTGATGCCTATCTTAGAAAAATACCATACTGCTTTTTTTGATAGTTATTCCAAAAAGTTTCCCTTTTCTCTTTTACCAGAAAATGAGGTTATTAATAATGTTGATTATCAAAAATTTCAACCAAAAATAGGTGAAACAGAAAACGAAACTATTTTTGGAATTATTAATTATCCTGGCTACAAAGAAATCTATGAAGGGATGTTTGCTAAAGCTAATGAAGAAGGTATTGCTACCATATTTAAAGAACAAGCAGATGGAGTGTTAATGACAAATATTCATTTTTCATTAGTTAAAGGTTTTGGGATAGGAGATACATCTACCTTAAAAATGCGTGTATATGCACGTATCGCACTATATGACAAAACAGGTAAAAAAGTTTGGGTAATTAACGAGAGTGAGCAATCTAAAAAAACAGGTATTATGGTAAGAGGTATCCCTGTATTAGAACCTAAAAAAATCTTACCGATGTGCGAAAGTGCTCTAGAGGAACTGATGAAAGATTTAGATAAGCGCATCGAGAAAATAGTGAAAAAATCAGACAAATTATAATACAACACTATTTATGGTTTTCATTTTTGAAAACTGATTTCATAAATGAAACATAAAAACTAATAACCAAAATTTGTAAAGTTTTATATTTTATAAGAAAAGTAGTAACCAGAAAACCTCAAAAGCATATTAAAGACTACCCCGTTGCGCAAAGTCCTAACTATTTGCGACACGAGGTAGATCAATATATTTTATCTAATTTTCCACAATACAACAACAGTACTTATTTAATTAAAGTAAATTATTAAAATTATGGCACGTACATTCATAGATTATAAAGATGGTAAAGGTTTTGAGATTAATGAGGCCTACATCCAATTGGCTTTCTGTTATATTTACCAAGAGGCAAAAAAACCACAATATAGTTTTTCTAATAGAGAGGATGTAATGTATGATTTTGAAACAAGTATTAATGGTTTTAGAAAAGGATACTTAGTTTTAAATTGGGATGATGATTTAGTAAATCAATCTGACGAACAAACAATGTATCAAGTTTTACAAAATGTAAAAACAACTTTGCAAAGTAAAGGAAGTTATATTTCTGTTGCAGAACTTCAATCAATTCCCACAGAAGATAAAGATTTTAAAATATTATACAGCAGGAAGCCGTTTCCTACAGCCGAGTTAATTAAGATAATAGATGCCCTAGTAAAAATGTTGCAGGGAACTTGGGATTCTACTAATTACAGTATGGATATTAATTATCAGTATTAAGAGTTAATCTAAAAGAATATTTAAGCGCAGCCGTTCATTGAAATAAATATTTGTAATTTTTAGGATCATCATTTTCCAGCGTCATAAAAAACGATGCAGATGTAAATGCTATATTAAAGCATTATGCAGAAACAGATATTAGGAATATTTTAGAACCGTTAAGCTTTACCAAAAGATGGAACTTTATAAATGGTTTTAAAAGTATAGATGACGAAACTTTTGATTTGTTGAAAAACTATCCTGAAAACATTAACATTTGGATGGATTATTTAAAGGAAGTACAACAAGAAATTATCGCCAACCCAAAATTGTGGTTAAAATACACAAAAATAAGAAGTTTTTTAAAATCTGGAGATTACATAAGTGTTGCTACTATTTTTAAAAAAAATATTGTTGAAGCAATAATACCAGCTGGACTCCCCGCTGCGCAAAGTTTGCAACTTTGAGCAATGCTAAAATACAAAAACTAATAACCAAGAAAACTTAAGTAAAAACAATCACACATAGTAGAAGTCAGTTATATTGAGCAATAATAAAAAATAAAAAAATGAAAGAAGGCTATACCATAAAAGACCAAGAAAAACCCCACTTTATTACGTGTACAGTAGTAGATTGGGTAGATATTTTTACAAGAAAGGTTTATAGAGATATAGTAATTTCATCATTAGAATATTGCATAAAAGAAAAAGGGATGATATTATATGGTTACGTAATAATGAGTAACCATATCCATTTAATTGTTCAATCTAAAGAAGGTAAACTATCAGATTTGATTAGAGATTTTAAAAAGTTTACCGCAAAAAGTATTTTAGAAGCCATACAAACCGAGCCAGAAAGTAGAAGAGAATGGATGCAGGATTTATTCAAAAAAGCAACAGAAAGCCATACAAGAAATAAAAATTACCAGTTTTGGCAATATGGCAATCACGCAGAAGAAATATATACGTTACGTTTTATGTGGGACAAGTTAAATTATATACACTTAAATCCAATAAGAGCAGGTATTGTAGAAAAATCCCAACATTATATTTATTCATCAGCGAGTAATTATACAACAGGTAAAGGATTAGTAAATGTAGAATTGGCAGATAACCCAGTAATTAATACAAGCAAAACGAATGAATTTTGGAAATATAGTAATTATGATGAGTAAGTTGGCTCAAAGTCAGGAGACTTTGCGCAGCGGGGGTAATGAAGTAATAAAATCAGCTTATCCAATCTTTAAAAAATAAAATTATGAATCAAAATATTATAAACAAATACCAGATTAGATTTGAAAATAAAGTTTTCAATTGGGAAACAGGCAAAGAAGTGTACAAATCTTTAGATGCTAATAACAAATATCTATACGACCTTCTAATTGATTGGACAGCTTCAGAAATCAACGATATGCTTTTACCAGACATAAACAATGCTTTATCTAATCCAAATATAGAATTAGAAAATGGAAGTGAAACGATTGCTATATTTATAAAAAAAGATAATACTAGTTTTTATAATATGGATGAAGGTTTGGTTTATGAAATGTCTACTCAGGATTTAAAAGAAATAATTATTGGCTGGAGAGATTTTTTGCTCACACCACCATTAAATGGAACGAAGATGCCGTAAAAACTCTAGATATATTTAAATTGCTAGATGAGAACGAAGTGGTTTGGAGAAATAAATCAAAATTCTCTGCTACAAAACCAGGCTCTAAAATAATAGGAGCACACACACGTTCTGTAATGCAACAATTTGGAGGATTTATTTTTAAGGATTTGGATAGAGCAGAAAAAGTGGTGCGTGGACATACAAGGGCCTATTTCTTTAGATATATAAATGGGGTTAAAAAAACCTTAGGTAAAAAAACAATGTTTAATTTTGAATGGAGCGACCAGAGAGTTTGGGAAGAAATTGCATATGCTTTGTCTCATAAAGAATTTAAAGCATTAAATAAGCCTAATGAATATATTAGCCTAATGAGTGATGGTACCAAAATTAAAATTGTAATAAAGAATAATAAATTAGAAACGGCTTATCCTGATTTTTAAATCTATAATTATGAATAATACACAAATATTAAACAAATATTAAACAAATATGGGCTAATATTTTCTACTGTAAAAGTCCGTAACTATGGTACAGAAAATATTGCAAAATCAATTTCATACCCAGTACTTGCAGAAATTCTAAATTTTCTTCCCGCACCAGATTATGTAGATGATATGATATATGATATAGAAAGAGTAGTAAATGGTGAAAGTGAATATGAAGACTTTTACATTACATTACCATCTATAAGAATTTTACCTAATGAAATAAGAATGTACAAATATGAAAATAATAATTATGAGCAACCTGATATTATAATTATGCCTAATGATTTTAAGGCAGTTCTTAATGAATGGAAAGATTACTTGCAAAAGAATCAGTAGATTATGAATTATACAATTTTAGCCCCCCGCTGCGCAAAGTTTGCATCTTTGAGCAATGATAAAATATAAAAACTAATAACCAAGAGAACTCAAAACAAAACATAATAAAAACTACCCAAATCAAGATATATGTCAACAACCACATTACAAAAAAGGTATTATCCTGCCTTATCTTCTGTAGTAACAGCAGAAGATTTACCAGATATTTTAGGTTTTATAAAAGACGGGGTGCAAAATCTTTTGTCTCAAGTTTACTATAAAGATTTTCAGCATAGTAAAGGAGCAAAGGGAGATTCTGCATTCTACGGATTATCTATAGTTTCACCTCAGAGAATTCAATTAGAAATTCCGGGTACTGGTATTTATTTGGTGTTAAATCCTGACTTGAAAGATGGGGTTAATGATATTTCTATTTTTCCTATCACTATAGAATATCAATGGAAGGTTTTGGCATATCTACGTGAGTTTAGTTTGGGTAATTTTTCTTTTTCACCTCAAGAGATTTTTGAGGTAGCTATGCGTGTTCTTAATGTTACAGAAGAACAAGCTATCGCACATTTTGTAAATACTTTTGTAGATACTACAGATCAAGACTTATCGCCATTACATAAATTTGTAAAAGATCTTAATACTGCAGATACAAATCTGCAAATTACTCCTCCTACAGAAGCTACTACAATTACCGATGTAGTAAAAGAGATTTTTTCCAAAACGGGTAAATATGCTACATTGGTAGCTTTCGGAGCTTATATTCTTACATCAGACCCTAAAGAAACTTTACAAAAAGTTAAGGATTATTTTCGTGCTTTTATTCCGCAAGACATAGATGAGTTTATCAAAGAAGTGATTGTTCCCAAATTTAGAGCTACATTACTTTTATCTGCTGGTATAGAATTCCCAAGAAGTATTCTAAAACCAGTATATCCTTTTGGAGCAAAAGATAGTGCAAATAACAATGTGTCATTACAAGAAGATCCAGATCCTAATAAGAAAGTGATGCTCACTTTTGGGGAGGCACTTTTCTATGCTGATACTACTAGAGGTTTTGGGTATAATTTAGATTTAAAACTGAATACTACCAGTCCTGCAATGATTGGCAATACAGGTCTTATTATAGATATTCATAATCTTAAAATAGATTTAAGCAAAAAAGAAAATATATTAGAAGCAGATTTAGATGGTCGCCCAAAAGATTTTATGGGTGTCTATATGGAACAAACAGATATTTATCTTCCTTCTAAATGGTTTAAAAAAGTAGATAACCAAACCCTTGGGATAAGAGCAGATAACTTCTTGGTAGGTACTGGCGGAGTTTCTGGCAAAATAACTTTGGCTGCTACTTATTCCAGAAGAAATGATGGTACAGTGGTAGGGTACTATGATAAAATATTTTCTTTAGATTACAGCAATCTAAAAGTAATTAATAAAGAAAATCAAGAAGTATCAATTGCAAATTACAATGCATTACTAGTTTATATTAATTCGCTAGGACATCCTTCGGAACTTAAATTTAAGTATCCAATTGGTATTATTCATAAAAATGATACTACCAATAGTGTAAATGTATTTACAGACGAAAAAGCTTATTATTCTTATCTTAATTCATTAGTTTTTGACGAGAAAGAGTTGATGTGGTATAAACTCGGAGCTAATGTGAATAAACAATGGGATTTAGGATTTAATAAATTTGATATAACATTCCATCAAGGCACTGTAGTTAATTCTAATTTAAGCGCTGCTCTTAAAATTAAGAAATTAAAAGATATTAATCCTGATGATGCCTCACAAGCTGATGTTATCCATTTAAAAGGAGAGTATAAGGATAAAGATAATTTTAGACTTTCGGCTAATTTTCTACCTAATGGGAAAACGTTTACCATTTTTGATTCTATATATTTAACGTTACAATCTGCCGAGCTTGGTAAGCAAGAAAATGATTTCTTCATTGGTGCAGATACTAGAATTTCTTTTCCTGAAGGAACATTAGCAAATAAGTTGTTTAAAGGGCAGGTAATTGATTTGCCTGCTATTAGAATTTATTCTAATGGTAGATTTGAAGTAGTAGGAGGTGTTTCAAAGATTCCTGTCAGTTTTGAGATGAATTTGGGTCCTGCTAAAATGAGTGTAACAGCATTACACTTGGGAACAGTACAGCTAGAGCATAAAGGCGTAATGAGAACCTATAATTTTATAGGATTTGATGGTGGTATTAATATAAATCCTGGTGGTATAGATGTAAAAGGAGATGGTGTAAAATACTATTATACGGTAGATAATGATTTAGGATTAGAGTCAGATTCTTTTTTCCATATTTCTACACTCGAAGTAGAAATTACTATTCCTGGTGGTGCTTCAGAAGAAGAGGCAGAAGTATTAATCAAAGGTTCTCTTACCATTCCTGAACCAGGAGAATCGCCAGAGTATAGAGGCAAAATAGGTTTGAAGGTAAAAAGTTTAGGAATTAATGCGGAAGTATCAATGAGATATGCACCTAAATATCCTGCTTATATGGTAACTGCCAAAGTAGGACTTAATAAACCTATTCCTCTAGGACCTATTTCACTTACTGCATTTAATGGACTTATTGGCTATAGATATGTTGCAGAGAAAGAGGCCATAGGTATGACTTCTACGGATACTTGGTATGATTATTATTTAGCTCCGCAAAGAGGAATTAATGAAGATAAATTTAGTGGTCCTGAAAGAACAAAAGACTATGATTTCCCATTCTCTTTAGGAATTGGGGCTACATTTGAGGCTACAGCAGCTCCTAAAATAGCATCTTTAAGAGCGATGGTACTACTTTCTTTACCAAAAATGTTTGCTGTAGATGCTGGGTTGAATATTTTAACTAAAAGGCTAGGGCTTGCAGAAACAGATGAGAGTGAAGCTAATTTCTTTGCATTTATTATTTTTGGTGATAATTCATTAGAATTTGGAGCAGGAGCAGATTATAAATTAAATAAAAATGGTTGGTTTATAGATTTGCATGCAGAAATTCAGGCGGGATTCTTCTTTAAAAATCAAAGACCTTGGTATATTAATTTCGGAACTCGTGAGAAGCCAGTTTCGTCTGTTTTATTTAAAGATTTCTTGAATTTGAAATCTCAAGCATTTGTGATGATTTCTGGTAAAGGAATAGAAGCAGGTGCTAGAGCAGAATTTAAATTACAACTTGGTAAGTTTGCAAAAGTTTGGGCAATAGTAGAAGTAGGAGGTAAGATTAGTTTTGAAAAACCACAAGTAGGTGGCTATCTTTATTTGGAAGGTGGTATAGATGTAAACTTTAGAGTAATAAGAATTACGGCAGTACTTTCTGTTTATCTGTCCGTAGAATTGATAAAACCATTCAAAATATTTGCTCAATTAAAATTTGAGTTTAGAATTAAGGTATTAATCTTTAAACTAAGACTTAAGGTAACATTAACCTTAAAATGGGAAAAGTCTAATGAGGTTGATAGAACACCAATCCCTGCAATAATGTTTACAGAGCCGAGTAATGATATTGATTATTACAAACCAGCAACTCATCTTGATGCTGTAAAAGGAGTCCATATGATGACTCAAGAGGTTTTTGACATTGATTATATTGATGTAGGTATTAATTCAGAAAAAAATATTAATCCCAATCAAATTACCAAGATTATTCCTTTAGACACCTATATTGATTTCAAATCTGAAAAGGGTCTCTTCCCTGGAAAAGATTTAGACAAAAAAATTGGAGGTCATACAGGAATTGCTGCGGATTTCATAGAATTGATACCTCCACAAAAAGTAGTGAAAGGTGGTTACACGATTAGACAGGTCAAACATAAATATATTATAGAGGATATTGAAATTAAAGCCTATACAGAAAATGGCTGGGTAGATTATAATCCATACAAAGCTTTGTCTCCTAATGCAACAAATATTGAAGGTGTAGATTTAACAAAACTAAAAATAGGACACTGGCAAAGAAAGAATGAAAGATATGATTCTATAAGACTTTTGGCAAGTAATCCGTTTTCATTTTTAGATGGTGCTTCTCCGGGATGGTTTGTTCCTGAACAATATGGTATTACGCCTTCAGAAATTTTCTGTGAATCTACTTTTACTAGTGAACATGTTTCTAATTTTGAGAATTTACCTACCGGAACTACATACTATCCTCCTGCACATTATCCTGCACATTTTATAAATGGAGCTTACTATAATATCAAGGGTGATTTTTACCAAAGCTTTGAAATGGATGAAGATGGGAATGTAAAACAAGTAGTAAGTGAAGATACTATGGTAGTAGATTTTCTACCTAATAGTAATGTAAAATCATTAGAATTTAGTAATGCGAATACATTAGTAATTACGCTTCCTCAAGATAGTGTTTGTGTGAAAATAAAACTATCTAGCTATATAGATGCGGTTAACATAACTTGTAAAAAGCCAATAATTGATGATAAATCAGGTACTATAATCAGATATGACAATGTGGTTTTTGGTACATATAATTGCAGTCAAATTCTAAATAATGAAATAAAGCTTGAAGCACCTAAACTAACAAATGGAGAATATGATCTAAGTAAAGCATTTACAATGATCGAAATTACACCACAGGCATCTAATTTAGCGGATATTGAAGCTATAAAAGCAGAAATGAATGCAATTGTAGAATATGCAGACTTAAATACAAATGGAGAAATTACAGGAGCAGATTTTGATAGATATGAAGATTTAGAACTTCAGTTAAGTAATTTAAAGAAAAACTTCTGTGCAGGTATTAATATATCAAATAATAATACATTACAATCTAAAACTACAATAACTCAAGAGAATACACTATCGCAGAATTGTGTAGAATTAGATGTAATTTCTCATGGATTTGGCATTATCTCTTCTTCAACAGGCTTAAATACAGAAGAATTAACATTGATAAATAGTCAGGCAGAACTTAATCTTATTTACAATACTTTTATAATAGAACAAGGTGAAACATTTACCATTCCTCAAATAGATTTTTCAACTAAATCTGTAATTCTTATTAATAACCAAGATAATGTTAGCAATACAAATAGTATTTCTACAGTACATCTAGATAAAATTGTCAAGAGGAATAACGAGGTAAATGTTTGTTATAGTTTTTATGGGCATGTTTTTGAAGAAGGTACATTCGTAAATCCTAGAATTTTTGTGTTTGAAACGAGTAAAATTCCTGATGGAGCTGTTTTGTATTCTAATGAAGATTGTAATTGTTCAGGCGGTTCTAATCCAACGGAAACTTGTAGAAATTTAGCCTTTAGAACCTTAATGAATAATTTAGATTGTTTACACGAAAATTATTTTGCCAAAGTAATCAATAACCAAACTGAATTTAATAATGAATATATGGGACCCGGTATGCCTGGTCCTCAAATAGATTTTTCAACGAAGTCAATCATACTTATAAGTTTTGGCGAACACAGTTTGGGAGAGCCTAAATATTTTGTAAATAAACTAATAAAGAGACAAGATAAAATAGATTTAATTTTTACTAGAATTAAAGATTGTAACAATCCTGATGCTAATGTAGAACAAATTACTTATCCATATATTTTGATAGAAACTGAAAAATTACCAGATAATTACCCAATTGATTTGAATGTCAATAGCAGTTGCTCAGATATTAATAATATTATTTATAATATATGTGATTTTGCAGATGTTATATATGAAGAATTGTTAAGTAATATTAATTATAACTTATCTTTTGAAGAAAACAGAGGGTATTTTGATTATTTTATGCATAGAATAAATGAGTATGATAGTTTAACGGGAGGTCTATATAATTATGTTGATGTTTTTGATTGGAATACATATTGGGAAGATCAAAACGGTACTGATATTCCAACTGCTTTAAAGAACGCTCAAGGATATATTCAAGCATTAAAAGGCATTGGATGCTGCAATAAAGATGAATCTCAGACCAACTGTAATACTTATTTGCAATATGTAAAATGGCAATCATTGGAAGATTGGGAATACAAAATGACAATCCCTGGTTTTGATGCAATAAAAGAGGATAATATGCAGGCAATTGAAGCACAAACTAAAATTGTGCAGCCAATTTGGAGACCAAACACTAAGTACTATATTAGATTTAAAGTAAGAGACGAGGTTGATAACTCTACTAACACCAATTCTGGTATATTTAATTATTATTATGGATTTAGAACGGTAGGACCTGTTGGGCATTTCCATAAGAAAAATAAAGATTATTTATTAGATGAAGACAAAAAAGATTTAGATGTAAATGATCCAAATAGATATAAAAAACCTGAAGAATTTTCTATTACTTCTTTAGCTCCATACATTGATTATAGAAGATCTTATCCTAATGCAGATGGGAATATAATCAATGCAAAACCATTGTTTTATGGAAATGAGCAATGTAAAATTAATATTTATTTAGACAGACCTTTTGCATATCATATGCTTAAAAAATGGGAGAAATATGGTGATTTACCAGAATATGATGGCGCGATGAATATTGTAATTAAAGACCCTGTTTCAGAAGATTTAATTCCTTATCCGTTACCAGAAGGATTAATTAATCTGGGAGAAATACCAAGACCTGTAGATGATGGAAATTGGAAAGATGATAATGACCCAAGAATGCCACTTCAAATTAAGATTCTGAAAAAGTATATTGACGCTCTTAATTCAAATACTGGAATAGAGTGTTCACTGAAATATGGAAACCTAATACAGCCGATTAGACCTAAAGCATATTCTTATGAAGTAAAACTTACTAATCTAAAACCAAGTAAGCTTTATACAGCAATGATTTATAATGCTTTCGATGATAACAGAGATAATGGTTTTAATGCTCAAAAAGATTCGAATGGAAAGATTATTTATGAAGAAAACCAATTGGTACATCAATATGTATTTGCTACATCTAGATATGATAATTTCAGAAATCAAATGATGAGTTATTGGTTAGAAGATAAAGATGAAAACGGACTTGTTCTAAGCAAAAAACAAGCAGTATTTAATTTGGAGCTAGATATAACAGACAATCAAATTAATAATGCCTATGCTTTAATTTCAGGTAGTCGTAATGCTCAGACAGATGCTTTAGAAAAACAATTTATTGATGAATTTGATAGAGTTTTAGAAGGAATATTGGGAATAAAACCACTAGATCCACCTACTTGTACAGACTTTATTACCATTAGAAATAAAAATGGTGAAGTAATTGCAATTTTAGTTAGAAATCCTGAACCATTTAATGATCCAAAAATTTCTAAAGAAGAGATTACAGATACGATACAAGTAATGAGAAACGGTACAGAAAACATCAAGTTTAAAAAATTATTCTCTAAAGATTATTCTCAAGTTCTTATTATGCACAAAAGCAAAATAATAGAAGAACAATCTCTGGTTTTCAAGTTCTTTTATAAAACATGGAATCCAGAAAATAGAAATTATGAAGTGAATTTAGCAGATGTAAATAGTACAGTAATTACAGACTCAATAATTATTAACGGTTAAAAAATCAATAAAATGGGATTTTTAAAAAAATTTAATAAAGAATCTTTTAGAAATTGTAGAACAATTATAGTTGACAATTATGTTTATGTTGCAGGAACTTTAGGTTATTATGATATTATTTTAACAAAATCAAATATTAATGGAAGTATAGTTTGGCAAAAGAAGATTAATAGCTCCAGCTCACAAAACTACTTAACACTTATTGATATTAAAGATTTTCAAAATGGTGATGTCTTATTAGTATTAAATATAAATGCTGGTGGAGGTTTAATGATTGTAAGAATTAGCAAAGATGGAATAATTATATATCAAAAATCACATTTTTTAGCCGTTGAAACAAAAAGTAGTAAAGTTTGTTTTTTGGATGATGATATGTTTTGTATATATAGTGATTCGCCTTTTAATAACCACCCTATTATTAAATCAAATTCATTATTGAAATTCAGTAGTTCTGGAGATGTCGTTTTATATAAATCTTTAGAAAATATTTATGTTAATGATAATTCTTACACTGCTTTTTCTTTTAGTGATGTAAAACATTATAATGGAAAAATATTTCTATGTGGGGTTCAATATAACAATGGTATTAGTTCAATTATTCCTATTTCCGCACTTGGTATTGTTATTGAAATGGATTTAAATTTTAATATAATAAATCATTTTCATTATTATTTTCCATACGGAGAGGGATCATATGAAAAGTCATTAGAGATTTCTAGTTTATATTTTACCACAGAAGGTGATTATATTCTTTCTGGTGTATCTGTTTCCGATTCAAGTAAAAAATTTATCACTTCTCCAACAAATTTTAGTCAATTAAATATTAATGGTATTGAAAAAATATCAAATTTTAATTTGAATGGAATTTCTGAATTTTCATATAATAACAATTATATATATTATTCTGATAGTTTTGACTCTAGAATATTAGAAAAAAATGGACAAAGTAACTTTATAGTACCAGAGGTAGCAAGCATTGTATGTAAAATTAATCCAATAAACTTGGAAAATGTATGGACAAAAAAATACATTGCTAATGAAGCTTTTTATATGACGATAGATCATTCAGATATTTTTATAATTGTTAACCACAAAAATGTTTATGGAGTATTAAATTCTGAATTTGATTCTTGTAAAACTATAGAAATTAATAATGAATATTTTTCGGAAGTCTATATTAAAAAATATGAAACACCATTAGAAATTAATATTATTAATGAATCTAATATTATTAATCCATATAATTGTTCAATTAATATTTCTCCTTATATAATTGAGACACATGATTTATGTGGTTCGGATGAACCTTTTCAAATAGACCTAACCGGAGCAAAACTTCAATCTCCTGATTTTTATCTACAAGCAGTGGGTTCTAATGGAGATAAAACCACAAAAGGCGTGCATTTGAGATGGGAATTTGGTGGAGATTTAGGCGAAAATCATATTCCAAAAGGTAATCTTGCAAGTTCATCTAGTCTTTATAATAAACCGAATGATTTTGTAAGTGTTTACAGAGTGCCCTACAATAAAGTTTCATTTACTGTAGATTTTAGTAAAATTCCAGATTTTGTAAATCCATTAAAATATTATTGGGTTTATAAATATGATGGAAACAGAAGCATATATATTTATTTCAGAAATAAAAGTTTGTTTTTAAAAGCTTTATCACAAACATCTTTTCAAAATCCTTTGCAATTCATTCAAGCATACGGTGGTATTATTGAAATTGAAAATAAAGTAGATCTATTTTTTGGAGCAGAGCTTGAAATTACTAATAAAAACGGAAACTCTAGCTTGAAATTAGAAGGACTTTCTTTAGCAAAAAAGGATACTTATAACGCCAAAGTTCTAAGTTACAGAAAATTGTATAAATCTTCTGAATTAAATACTTCTCCTTCTTTAAAAATTGAAAATGGAAGAAGTCTGAGATATAGTGCAAAAGATTGTTTGGTCTCTAAAATCTATTTTGAATATTACAGTGATTTTATTTCTTATGCTAATGGAGTTGGCTGGAGCAAAATTGATGATTATTCTTTATCACTAGATGATAATTTGGTTTTTTCAAGATTAGAACCAAATACTAATGATAATAGAGTACATGGCAGATGGAAAAGATACAATGACAATCATTATGTGAATATAGATAATTATAAGCATAAATGGAATGTTAGTACTAGTACTGATGATAATTCTTGGGAAAGAACTATAAGAAAAACTGTAGAAAAATATGTGGAATTAAGTAATTTTCCTGCCAATCCAAGAGCCAATGAAATATTTAATTTTAATTTAATTGAATCTAACTCTTCTAATGATGAAGAAGGTAGTTATGAATCTTATCCCGAAGAAAATAACGAAGTTTCTAATTTAGATTTACTAAAACTAGCAGCTTTAGATTTTCATGTAGCTAGAATGCTTGGAATGGGAGCTATAGATTTAGATCAAAGTATTTTTTCTTCAGAATATGTATATGTGGCTGTTTATGATTGGAAATTGAATTCTGGAAATTATGAATCTAATGCCATTGTTGATGGTGAATCGGGTGGTATAGGTTTACAGTTATTAGATTATACTATTGATAACAATATAATGGTAGAAGAAATTCAGGAAAATACAAATCATATAAAATTGATTTCTATGTCTCTTCCTACCTCAATCAACTCAGAAAGACCTCCCTTATCAATAGATATTTCTGAAATTAAATTTGGTTTACCAAAAGAGAATGCCGAAAAAACAGATTTATACGATGAGCAAGGTTATACTAAAGATGGTAAAAAAAGAGTAATAAGTATATATGCAAAAGAAACTTTTGAGTATGTAGTTAATCCTCCATTTTTTGATTCTTTTGAAGAAATTGATGCCTCTTCTTTTACAACTCCAATATATGCTGGTTTGGAACATAGATTTTATGTAAATGCTCAGAATCCAATCACTTGGCAAAGCCCAGAGTTGTCTCATGATGCAGATTATTTTGTTTATGGTAGTCAGACAGTAGGCGAAACTCTATCGATACTACTTCCAGAAAACGATAGTCCCTTATATGTACATTTTCATAATTTAAAAGGGAAGTATTATTATGCAAGTTATGGTATAGACTGGTTTTCAAGAGCTTCGGTTGTTTCTAACAATTCTTCTTCTGAGCAAGTGAAGTTGGTAGAAACAGATCTAAATCCAACCAATACCTTACTTCCTCCAACAGGAGTTAATGCTCATCTTATCAAAGAAGAGAAACCTCTTATGTTTACTTCTGTTAGCGAGCAAGATAGATTAAAAGCTATTCCTGATGAAGCAGACAATACATTAGTACGATTATTATTTGATTATAATGCAGAACAAGACATTAAGATTTATAATGTGGATTCAGAAGATAGCGTAATTTTTCCTGATGATGAAGAGGTTTTTGCAGATCAAATAGAAATTTTTTATAGAAGTTTTACTCCTAAAAATATAACAGCAAAAGCTAAATCTATTAAGGATTTTCCTAATAATTTGCTACTAATGCAAATTGAAACAGAGAACTATACCATGGTTAGTACAGGCGAGGTTTATGAATCAAAATATCTTATTGGTACTAATGATAAAAATTTTATAGGTGGTATATTTTTAATGAATCAAATAGCATATGTGATTCATAGTGTTGAACCTGGTAATACTAATTTAAAGTTTAACCTTTATAAAAAAGAAGCTAGTGATATACTGTTATCTGGAAAGTATGCTGATTTAAGTGCAAATATTTTACATAATAAGTTACTTTTAGAAATTATCGAGTTTACTAATATTAACAATATTGATAAAGGTGATGGATTATTTGTTGCGAGTGAAAATATGCAAACTCCTTCTAATTGGGGTAGTAAAAATCCTAACCAATTAAAAGTTAAATTAGGAAATGCAGACTGGTCTGTAAACAGAGAATTAATTACCATTACTTCAGAAGATGGAAATGTCCAGAATTTTATTGAAAAGACAAGAGGTTTTTGGAAGCAGGCAAAAGTTAGTAAATATTTAGAAGATCATATATTAATTAATGATCAAGGTAAATATATTGACCTTAATGGTAATATTGTGAATACGCCAGTTGTTAAACAAGTTCATAAAGGAATATACAAAGTAGAGTTTAATGATTTTAAGCTAGATAATCACCAGCAATTTAATTTTGGAGGAGATACCGTTAAGTGGTTTAATGGTTTTGTGAGATTATTTAAAGCAAGTGATGTTGTTGGAGATAAATGTATTGAATCTAGAACTTCGCTAAAAGTATTTAGAACAGAAAATATAGGAGAGATTAATAAAAACCTTGTTTTGTATATAATTGATGAAAATTTCAAATTTGATTATAAAACAGGTAATGTACCTACAGATAACTCTAATAGAGAATTTACATTAGGAGATAATATTCTAATTAACTATTATCCTTCTTATAAAGTTTATTTATATAGCAATGAAGCTAATGATTTAATCAAAACTAAGGTTTACGGAGATAAAGATACTAATTATTCTATCTTTGGATTAAGGTCTATTAGTACAATGCATAAAGATAGTAACAATGTAAATTATGCTTCTAGATTTGCACCACCTACAATTTTGTTAGCTCAAAAAACAATCGTTCCTCAGCAACCTAAAAAACCAGAAGGTCCATCATATACTACAAGACCAGATTTTTATGGAAAAGGATCTTATACTTTTCAGGTAGAATTTGGTGATAATCCTTTTGCGGTACAATTTTACAGAGCAGATGATAATACACTATTAAATGCGTTATACACAAGAGAAACTATAGAAGAAATTAACAGAAATCTAGAGATTTTAGGAGGCAAAAACGAAACTTATTTTGCAGATAGATGGAATGATTTTTTGAGCTATGAAGAAGACAAAGAGACATATTTACCGTTTCCTCCAAGAGGAAAAGGAAGGTACACTTTACCATTGCCAAACAATCCCGAGTTGTATGAGAGTATTAATGAATTTATAAAGAAACATAATTCTTTTTATAATCTTACAGAAATAGATAATCCGCTTATTAAATATCAAGGAGAAGAAAGTGAATTATTGGAACTTGATTTATCATCAGTGATTATAAACGAGGTTCCCAACAAATCTCATACATTGCATTTAAGAGATTTTGTTAAAGAATATTTATATAATGTTTTCTTACCATTAACAGAAGTTCCGGTAGTTTATAATCAAATTTATGGAGGAGATTATATCCCAACCAATAAAAAACAAAGTATAAGAGATAAAGATGGAGTTTTACTAAAACCTAAAAGTATTCAAAAAGATGTTCATGGATTTTTGATTAAAGAAACTGATGACGAATTTGAAATAGCTCCTATGATGAAGGGAATTGGAGACAAAAAAGTTTCATTTACAGATTTTACCATAGATGCCACCACAGACAGTTTTTATTTTTATGCAGTAAGAGAAATTGGTTCGGTAATGAAATTTGGAGAATTTAGTCAGTTTTTAGGGCCAGTTAAAGTAGTAGATGCTAACTCTCCTGAAGCTCCCAAAATTAACTCTGCTCTACCTATCCTAAGTAATAAAGTTCTTGGAATTAATCCAAAAATTAAAATTGAAGTTCATTCATATCCTGATGTTCAAAAAATATATAGAATTAACTTATATAGAACAACAGATAGAATAAATGCTCAGGCAATTATGCATATGGATTTGATAAAAACAATTGATATTTCTGATGTTTCTACAGATGATTCTAATATTTGGACTATTTATGATGAATTTAATAGTAACGAAAAAGTTCCTTTTGGAGAAGTTCTTTACTACAGAATAACAGTAGAAAAACAAATAGAATATGCAAAAGCTGATTATGTAGCAGGAGGAGAAAACCCAGAGGTGATAATAGATTATGTGCCATCTCAACCTTCGAAAATAATTTCAACAATGATTGTTGAGAGCCAAACCCCAGAATCACCAAATCCTAAATTTGTTACAGATGAAATTTTAGATAATGCCACAAGTATTAATTATGGAGCGCTCAATTGGGCTCATACTTTATATAAAGGCAAATATCATATTTACAAAATGTCATCTCAAGGCAATTGGGCAGAAATTGCGAAGCTAGAAATCAATCCGAATGATTCTAATCAATTTATTTTTTATAGAATAGATAACGGAATTTGGAACCAGGTTGAGTCAATGAAAGTTGAAAATGATTCAATTTTTATAACACTAGATCAATTGAATTTATTGCCTTTAGCAATTAAAGATTCTCAGGGAAATAAAATTTTCCACCATTTTAAAGTTATTGCAGAAAATAACTCTAATATGCTTAGTACTCAAGAAAATATACTCACAATTCTTAATAATGATAATATCATTGGCTTAGAAGGTATTTCTTCTGATGGTATTGACGGCATGATTACAGACAAAACCTTTATAATTAGATAATAAAAAAATAATAATATGGCACAAAAAAGTAAAGCAGTTTTAAAAACATATTTTGAAACAGGCAAAAGACCAACACAGGCACAATTTGGAGATTTAATAGATAGTTTAGCAGACGAAAGACCATTTAAAGTCTATGTTGCTTTACTCAATCAAACTGGTACGTCTCATCCTACGGCTAAAATTCTGGAAAACAATACTGGCGAAGATTTTTTCTGGGTTAGAGAATCTTTTGGAGTATATAAAGTATTATTGCCAAGTAATTATTCTTTGGATAATATTTTTGTCACAATTAACCAACAATTTAAAAATAATTCTATAAAAGTTGCTGCCACTATGGTAGCCTCAACATTATCAGGGAATTATTTGTATATTAAAGGTATAAATGATGATTTACTTTATAATACAGGAATAGAAATAAGATTTTATACTGCAAGTCAAATTGAAACCACTGCTATAGATTCTGCCTTATCAAGATATTGGCCATATTTTAAAAAGAATGAATTAAGAAGAGATGGTAATTTATTACTTCCACCTTATTTAATGTACAATTCCTATAATGGAGCAAAAGGAGGCTCTGACAATATGAATAATGTTAATTGTATGAATATTTGGAGAAGTATGACAGATGAGTACATTATTTTGCCAGAAATTTATGATGGTAAAAAAAATCCACATGCATTTAATTTAATAACTAAAAAGTTTAGTTGTGCTTATACTTATAAAAATAGTAGTAATGCAGGTAGTTATCTTAAAGATTGTATTAAGCAGGCTAGAAAAAGTGGTGCTAGAGAATGTATTATTGATTTAGGAAATGATACTGATTCTATAAATCAAAATATAATACAGTTAAAACAAGTTTTAGTAGATCTAAAAGCAGACAGAGGAATGCAGAGAGTTACCCTTATAACCAATGGTCAAATAAATCATTACACAATATTTGATTTAATGGCATAAAAAAAGATCATCCGCTGCCGCAAGGCTTAGGGACAATCCTAAAATCATCTTGATAACTCAAGTATGATGAAGCAAATTTATAATAAAAAAATTAAATATCCAAATTAAATATAAAAAAAACACTAAATTTATTAAATCAAAAAATAGTAATCATGGAAACAAAATTTAGTTTTATTAAAATGACTCCTCAGGAGTTCGAAAGTTATATTGAGAAGCTTAAAATAGCAAGAACAATTCTTTTTATTCAACAGCATCATACCTATATTCCTTCTTACATTCACTTTAAAGGAAATAATCATTTTGAATTACAAAAGGGGATGAAAAATACGCATATGAATTTAAATGGTTGGGCAGATATTGGGCAACATTTCACTGTTTTTCCTGATGGAAGTATTCTGACAGGAAGAAATATAGAAAAAACTCCTGCTTGTATTACTGGTAAAAATTCTAATGCTATTTGCATAGAAAATCTAGGAAATTTTGACAAAGGCGGTGATGAAATGACAGAAGCACAAAAAAAATCTATCATTATGGTAACTGCTGCTTTATGTAAAAAATTCAATTTTGTTCCAGATACTAATAATATAGTCTATCATCATTGGTTTAATCTAGCAAATGGAGTAAGAAATAATGGTAGTGGAAACAATAAATCTTGTCCTGGTACTAATTTTTTTGGAGGTAATAAAGTAGATGATTGTTTATCTCATTTCATTCCATTAATAAAAGAAAAACTCAACTTAAAAACAAAACCTGTTGAAGAAACCTTAGAGGTACTTAAATATGTTTCTGTTACTTCCCCAACGTTAAATATTCGAGGTGGAGCTAATGTTAGTTTTCCTATCCAAAAGGATAGAGCTTCGGTGCAATTTGGTTCAGTTCTAAGAGTTTATGAAGAAAAAAATGGATGGTATCGTATCTCATCTTCAGCGCAGCACTGGGTGAATTCTAAATATACCAAAGAAATAAAAAGAGCAACCATAAATACAGATATTCTTAATGTGAGATCTGGACCAGATGTAACATATCCTAAAATTGATATGCAGAAAAAAGGAACAGAGGTTTTTATCTATAATCAAAAAAATGGATGGTCACAGATAAGTATTGAATCTCGTTGGGTTAAAGATTCTTATCTTAAGATTTCATTATAAATAAAAATAATATAATCTAGAAATGCAGTATATAATTTAAATATTGCATTTCTTATTATTGACTCCAATTAAATAGGGCAAACATTAAATTTAAATTTTGAAAATTGAATGACGATAATTCATTCTTTATGGTCTTTTCCATTACTAAATAATAGATGGAATATAAAAAAGCAATACGAAAAAAGTTTTAATCTTTATAAACTTTCATTTTTATATGCAAAACAACTAGGATTCGAAATCGTTTTACACACAGATAATCTAGGTTATGAGTTATTGAAATCCATCAATTATGATAGGGTAGAGCTAAGTCTTAATAATTTAGACCAGAGAAATTATAAATTTTGGGCTTTAGGAAAAATTAAATCAATAGAAATTGAAGGGCAAAATAGCATTCATATTGATGGTGATGTGTTTTTAAAGTCAGAAAATATTAAGCAAATTTTCAATGATAATTTTTCGGTACTTACGCAAATGATTGAACCCCAAAAATCATTTACAGATAATTATTTGCCTCAATTAAATTTTATAAACACGGTCTCTGATATATTAAAGAGTGATGTTCAATATTCTTACAACTGTGGTGTTGTATGTTTTAAAGATTGGGCATTATTTGAAGCATATAATGATTTTATTAATGATATTATAAAGATTTATAACAGGAACATGAGTATAGAAAAATTTTATAGAGATAGTCTAAATTTCTATGAAAGAATGCTGATTGTAGAACAATATTCTTTACCTGTAATTGTAAAAAAAATGAATAAGGCGGCTAAATTTATTATAAACAATCATAAAGACATTAATTCTGATTGTGATAAATATGGATTTGCACATGCTTTTGGCAAAATAAAATACAGTGATAGCTTTCAAAACCAAATCATCAAAAAAATTAATGAATTAGAAAAATGATATATTGCCAGACTTTAGCCACAGATTTATTTGACTCTTTAGATAAAGATGTTATTGATAGAATTCTGTCTTTACAATATTTAAGTGCTTTAACGATTAGTAAACAAATCAATGCAGAAGATGAATTTTATTTAATAACCGATTCTAAAGGTAAAAATTTTACAAATAAATTTCCATATAAACACATTATTACCGCTTTAGATCACTACCCCTATTCTAGACCTCTTCAGATGAGTGCTTATAAATTATTTTCTATTGATGTATTTCGGGGGAAATCTTTTGTACATTTTGATAATGATGTTTTTTTATTTAGACCAATTCCTGAATTTGATGATACATTAGTTCAGAGCTGTGAAGATAATTTTGTACATTGTACATATATCAATAAAATACAGCATTTTGATTGGGAATTTCCTGCCTATATTAAAGAAATTCAAAAAAATTATAATCCTGGTGTTTTCGGATTTAGTTATGATTCTAAAGTACGAGACGAATATTATAAAATTTTTCTTGAGTTTTATAGTAAAAATATCAACTTTATTGAGAATGAAAAATGTGAGATTAAAAAAGCTTCTCATTTGAAAGAAATGCAAGATGTCTGTCTAGTACTAGAAGAAGGATTGTTATGGTATCTATGCAAAAAGGAAAAAATAGATGTAGTAGAGCTTATTCAAAGTAAATATGATAACTACGAAAACGTATGGGGAACTTTTTCTAAAGGGAAGTATAGAGGTGTTAATTGGGATTTTATAGAAGATATTTGCTACAGAAGATGGAGACAAGAGAAATACATCCATCTTATGAATTATAATCAATTAATAAGTAATGATAAAACTATCGATATACCTCAAAAAATATTCTTAGAGATATATTATAAACATAAAGCAGAAGTAGAAGAAATGTTAAAAGGCAATGTATGGAAACAATAGTTATCTTAAAAAAAGATTTAAAATATTATTTTTTTATTAACTATATTATTAAAAATACACCAGACAAAAGTATAAATATAATTTTGAATGATATAGTTTCTGATGATATTGGTGATATTGTAGAAAATAGAAGTAGGCAATTACGATGGATACCAGTTAATGTAGTAGAGATTAAGAGCAAAGATTTAATCATAGTTAGTAAACAATTATATCTCTCTAAAGGTTTATCAGAGTTTATAGAGATTTTTAAAGATAATCAGCTTTTACTAAATTTTAACAAGTTAATATGTGTACAAGATTATAAGAAATTAACATGCAGAATTTCTTATATCTAGTTAATGTTTAATGAAATATGTGAACTCAGTTCAAAGAAAATGTATTGATAATTTTAAATATAAATAAAAATGAGATTAAAACATTTAATAGTTACGTTGTTAGCTTGCCTTGCAATATCTTGTGAGAGTTTTAAAATACCATCTTATGATCAAATTGCTTACCAAAAAACAATTGAAATAAAAGTAGAGTCAGACTATCTTTTAGATAATTCAGCTGAAACTTATTCTGTATATGAAAAAGATGTAGAGCAGTTAAAAAAGCAAGTAGCATTTATCCTGGAATATGAAAAAAATAGGCCTAATAACCAGATAAGTTATTCTATGTGGCAATTGATAAGTGATAAAAACAAAAACTTATTGATAGGATATTTTGAACTATGGAAAAAAAATAATAAACTTTCTAAAGAATTTTCTTCAGAAGTAAAAAAGCAAATGAATGAAGTTTTTTCATTATTATTGAAATACGAAGCAGCAAAGACTAAAGAAAATAAAGCCAAGCTTCTTGAAATAATAAATTCTAATAAATAAAATAAGATATGAATATAGATGATATTTTAAAGGCAATCAAAAATGATCTGTTAGCGCTTTTTTCTGATAATTTTAAAAACTTAACAGACCAGTCTAAAAAAGATTTAGAAACATTTTTATCTAAAACAGAAGAAAAGTTCAGCAGATGGGCTCTCTTATTGGCAGAACAAAAAATAACAAATGAAGAATTTGAATGGTTGGTAAAAAGCCAAAAAGATTTACTTGTTCTAACTTCTCTGCAAGAAGCAGGAATTTCTAAAATTAAACTATCTAATATAAAAAATCAGGCAATAAACACAATAATAAAAACCATTCTGACATCTATTATTTAAAAAAAAATGAATAAAAAACATGTAGTAACCACTACTTTATCTGGCAATTACTGATAAAGTGGTGGCTATTACAAATTATGGATTGTTCTTTATTTGTAGATTATCGTTTTGCCTTCTTTAGAGGTTAATTTTCCTGAGCGTCCGTCATCCATTAATTCCCAAATTATTTCATTATTAGAAAACACAGGTTCACCTTTTGAATTCGTACCTTTTGCTGTTAATTCTTGTATTTTATTATTTATTTTAATCTTTACCGCAACTTCGTTTTCTTTTGCAAAATAAATAAGTATTATTTTTTTTCCCGATGAATTAGATAAAATTTCAGGCTTTTGTTCTAGGTTTGTTTCTGTGTCTTCTTTCGGAATTGTATTCTCATTTTTATTACAACATAGCAATAATAAAATTAGAATAATAATGCCATATTTGGTATTAAAAACCTTCATTCTTATATAATTTTAGTGAAATTCTTTTTCCATTTTTATTGCTTTAGGAAACAAAATATTGTTTTCTAGATGAATATGCTGATGAAGATTATCTTCAAATTCTTTCAAAAGAGCAAAAGTAACTCTGTATGTATTACATGCGTGAGATGGAGGGGTATAATTATTACTAAGTTCCGCAATTTTTTCAAATCTTTCGCCTTCGTTTTGGTGTTCATGTTTCATCATTGCGATAGGGTTTTCTACTGTTCCGAAATGAGGAAAAAATAGAGGTTTTTCTTCCATTTTGGAATTTACCATATTTCTGATAAAAGGAAAAAGAATCATTTCTTCTTTTTGTAAATGCTGAGAAAGCTCTTGAGCAGATTGATTAAAAAGAATTTCTATTTCCTTCAATTCAGGGTTGTGTTCGCCGTGCACTCTCGTTACTTTGTTTAGATAGGGTTTTATTTCTTCTATTTTAGTCATTACATATCGATGATGTGTTTTTTCTATATAGTCTGCTAATAAGTCTAGCTCCCAAGAGTTGAAATCTATATTTTGTTCTACATTTATAATTGTATTTCTAAGTTCATTAATCAATTGCGAAGGATCTAATTTTTTTCTTTCGCAAGCCTCGGAAATAGTTCTATTACCATTACAACAAAAATCAATTTTAAATTTTTTAAAAACTGATGCTGTTTTATAATTTTGAGCTACTAATTCGCCTATAATTTGTTCTTCTACAATTTCCATTTTATTTATTTTTTAAGAGTTAAAATATATTTTACCATTTTTTGAGCATTTTCTTTGCTCATTCCAGAATGTGGAGTCATTGGTATTTCGCCCCAGACTCCTTTTCCACCGTCAATAATTTTAGTGGCAAGTTTATCTACATCTGCTTCAGTATATTTATTGGCTACGTCTTGATAAGAAGGACCTACCAATTTAGAATCTATTTTATGACAGCCAAGACAATCTGCACCTTCTATTAATGTCAAACCTTCATTTTTATCGTCTTTCGCTGGATTGTTTTGGGCAATTTCTGAAGGTTCTGGCAACATAATATTACTTTCTTTTTTAGAATCTTCTTTTGGTTTTTCAGAGCAAGAAAAGGCTAGAATCAAGATGCTCAATGATATTATTTTTTTCATTTTTAATAGAATTTTAATTGGTTACAAATTTCCTAACAAATATCATTTCGAGTTTATGACTCAAATCATAAGTTTCAATTATTGGCTCATAATACATTTGTTAAAAATAAAAATCTATGAAAAATTTAACATTCATTTTGATGGGAATGATTTCGCTCGTTACCATTTCTTGTGGAGGAGACCAAAAAACAGAAACTACTCCTGCTCCACAAACTACAGAAACCACAGCAGGTTCAGAAAGTGTATCTTCTGGAAGTTATGATCCTAAAAGAGGTTTAGGAAAATTTGATGAAACCAATGTAGATATTTCAAAATTTGATGCTGCAATGGCTGCAGAAGGTAAAAAAATTGCAGAAGTAAAATGTACTTCTTGCCACAAACCTACAGAAGAAAAATTAGTAGGGCCAGGTTGGAAAGGTGTTACCACTAGGCAAACTGCACATTGGATTATGAATTTCATTACCAATCCAGATCCTATGATTAATGTAGATCCAGAATTACAAAAACAGCTAGAAATTTGTTTGGTAAGAATGCCTAATCAAGGGCTTAATGAGACTGAAGCTAGACAAATAGTAGAATATATGAGAGAAATAGACGGTGCTAAATAATTTAACTAAATAATATCAATAACTATGAAAAGTTCTAAGCTTTTTGGAATTTCTGCATTTGCAGTTTTGGCTACCATCATTAGTTGTAAGCCAAAAGGAACTGAAACCGCCGTAAGTGGTGACGCTGCAGAAAAAGTATATGTTGCACCAGGTAAATATGATGAAATTTACAACTTTGTGAGTGGTGGTTTTAACGGACAAATGAATGTTTATGGTCTGCCAAGTGGTAGATTATTAAAAGTAGTTCCTATTTTTTCTGTAAATCCTGAAAACGGTTACGGATTTAATGAAGAAACAAAACCAATGCTAGAAACTTCTCACGGTTTTATTCCTTGGGATGATCAGCACCATTTAGAATTATCACAAACCAATGGCGAACAAGACGGAAGATGGATTTTTGCAAATGCTAATAATACACCACGTGTTGCTAGAGTAAATCTTAAAACTTTCCGAACAGAAGAAATTATAGAACTTCCTAATTCCGCAGGAAATCACTCTTCACCTTTTATTACAGAGAATACAGAATATGTAGTTGCAGGTACCAGATTTGCTGTTCCTACAGATGATATGAATGGTGATGTTCCTATTAATTCTTTTAAACAAAATTTCAAAGGAGTAATTTCTTTTATTGGAGTTAATAAAGATTCTGGTGATATGGATTTACGTTTCCAGATAGAAGCTCCTGGTGTTAATTTTGACCTTTCTCATGCCGGAAAAGGAAAATCTCACGGTTGGTTCTTCTTCTCTTGTTATAATTCTGAACAAGCTAATTCTTTATTAGAAGTAAATGCTTCGCAAAATGATAAAGATTTTATTATGGCGGTAAACTGGAAAAAAGCTGAAGAATATCTTAAAGCAGGAAAAGGTAGAAAAGTGAAAACGCAATATGCTCACAACAAATTTGATGAATCTACTCAAACTGCAACTTCTAAAATGGAGCAAGAAGTAACTGTGCTTTCTGCTAAAGAATTGAAGGATATATGCTATTTTATGCCAACTCCTAAGTCTCCTCACGGTTGTGATGTGGATCCTACTGGTGAATATATTGTAGGTTCTGGTAAATTGGCAGCTCTAATTCCTGTTCATAGCTTTACTAAAATGCTAAAAGCAATTAAAAATAAAGAATTTGCAGGGGAATATGATGGTATCCCAATTCTTAAATATGAATCTACACTTTATGGTGAAGTTCAAAAACCAGGTTTAGGACCTTTGCATACAGAATTTGACGGAAAAGGCAATGCTTATACTTCTTTCTTCGTTTCTTCTGAAGTGGTGAAATGGGATATTAAATCTTTGAAAGTTCTTGATAGACAGCCTACTTTCTATTCTGTAGGACACTTAATGGTTGTAGGTGGTGATACCAAAAAACCTTTCGGAAAATATCTAGTAGCTTATAATAAAATTACAAAAGACCGATTCTTACCAACTGGACCAGAACTTACCCAATCTGCTCAATTATTTGATATTAGTGGAGATAAAATGAAACTTTTATTAGATTTCCCTACATTTGGTGAACCTCATTATGCACAAGCTATGCCTGCAAGTTTAATTAAAGATAAACAACTGAAATTCTACAAAATTGCAGATAACAAACATCCTTATGCTACCAAAGGCGAAGCAGAATCTAAAGTGGTAAGACAAGGCAATAAAGTTCACGTTTATATGACCTCTATTCGTTCCCACTTTGCACCAGATAATATTGAAGGAATAAAAGTAGGAGACGAAGTATATTTCCACGTTACCAATCTAGAACAAGACTGGGATGTACCTCACGGTTTTGCTATAAAAGGCAACCAAAATGCAGAATTATTAATTATGCCAGGAGAAACGTGTACACTAAAATGGATTCCTAAAAAAGCAGGAATGTTCCCAATGTATTGTACAGACTTCTGCTCTGCACTTCACCAAGAAATGCAAGGATACGTAAGAGTTTCACCAGCTGGTAGTTCTACACCTCTTACTTACAGTCTTAATAATAAAGCAGATAACGCTAAAAGTCCTGTAAAACAAGCAGAAACTAAATAATAAAAAAGGGCAGTTTCTACTGTCCTTTTTCTTCATAAAATCTAAGAATTGAATTTTAAATATTCAAAAAAATGAAACCTAATTCATTATCAAAGCTATCTATCATCCTTTTGTCAATCTCTGGAATAGGATTAATCATAAGTATTTTTGTTCCAATTTGGGCAATTTACTTAGAAGCGCCACAATATCCTGAAGGTTTAGGAATGTTTTTACACGCCAATAAAATCACAGGAGACTACGAAATCATCAATGGTTTAAATCATTATATCGGGATGAAAACCATTCATCAAG
>DDFD01000084.1 GCA_002337005.1 Flavobacteriales bacterium UBA1937
ACCATCCGATTGGTTTCCGAGCTTCAAAATTGGTGAAAATGGACATTTTAATTAATGGAGATATGGTAGATGCACTTTCTTCGTTAATTCACGATAGCAATGCATATTACATTGGTAAAAAAATGTGCGAAAAACTGAGAGAATTAATTCCTCGTCAACAATTTGATATTGCAATTCAAGCTGCTCTTGGTGCGAAAGTTATTGCCAGAGAAAACGTAAAAGCTTTGAGAAAAGATGTTACCGCAAAATGTTACGGAGGCGATATTTCCAGAAAACGTAAACTCCTAGAAAAGCAGAAAGAAGGAAAGAAAAAGATGAAGCAAATTGGTAGAGTAGAAGTTCCGCAATCTGCGTTTATGGCTGTTTTGAAATTGAATGATTAAATAAAATAGATTCAAGATTTCAGATCCAAGAATCAAGATAAATAAAATCCACAGAATTTTCTGTGGATTTTTTTATCTTCGTCTAAAATTTCTATTCAATGAAAAAAATCACGCTCCTCTTACTATTTCAAATGATATTTTCTTTTGCTCAAGATTTTAAAACACCTTACGAAAAAGGCAACGGAAACCAAACTACCACTTACGAAGAAATGGTGAAATTCTATGACGATTTAGACAAAAATTTCGAAAGCATTTCGGTGGTTGAAAAAGGAAAGGATGATAATGGAGAACCTATTAGAGTAGTAATTTTCAATGTTTCTAAAACTAAAAAATTTGAATTTCAAAATCCTGTAATTCTCATCAACAACGGCATTCATCCAGGAGAAAGCGACGGAATAGACGCTACAATGATGCTGATGCGTGATTTAGCTTTAGGAAAAATAAAAGTGCCACAAAACACCAAAGTTGCCGCTATTGAAGCGTACAACATTTCAGGAATGCAAAGACGTGGAAAATTCTCAAGAGCCAACCAAAACGGACCAGAAGAATATGGTTTTCGTGGTAATGCCAGAAATTTTGATCTGAACAGAGATTTTATCAAAAATGATACAGAGAACGCCAAAGCTTTTCAAGAGATTTTTCATTGGCTAAATCCGATTTATTTTATTGATAATCATGTAAGTAACGGCTCAGATTATCAATATACTTTTACCTATATTTCTACCAATAAAGAAAGATTGGGAATTTATCTCGGAACGTATTTTCACCAAGAAATGCAACCTAAACTGATTGAAAATTTAGAGAAAGATAAAATCTTATGTGTACCTTACGTTAATATTCACGGAGATACTCCAGACGAAGGTTTTCCTGCATTTATGGATTCTCCAAGATATGCTACTGGTTACACTACGCTGTTTAATGTTGCAGGAACCGTGGCAGAAACGCATATGCTAAAACCATACAAAGATCGTGTAAAGGCTACGTATGAATATATGAGGCATTCCATCAATTTTGTAGATGAGAATTATATGAAAATCACTCAAAAAATGATGGAAGAGTTTACTAATTATTTGCCGAGAAAGAAATATACCATCAAATGGAAATTAGACAGTACCAAATACAGTTTTATTGATTTCAAAGGTTATGAAGCTGGGAAAAAGCCAAGTGAAATTTCGGGCAAACCGAGGCTTTTCTATGACAGAAACAAACCTTTTGTCAGAAAAGTGAAATTCTTTGATACCTATTCTTCAGACAAAGAAATTGTAATCCCAAGTTATTATGTGATTCCAAAATCTGAAGGAAAAATCATAGAAAATTTAGAAAGGAATCAAATAAAAATGAAACCTTTGGCAAAAGATACTTTAATCTTTGTAGAAACATATAAAATTACGGATTTCAAAACGGTGAAGAATCCTTATGAAGGTCATTATTTGCATTATGAAACGGTAGTTTCTAAAAAAACCGAAACACTTCGTTTTAAAAAAGGAGATTATTTAGTGCCTACAAAACAAACTGGTGTAAAGTTTCTTCTAGAAACATTAGAACCAGAATCGATAGATTCTTATTTTAATTGGAACGAGTTTGATGGAATTTTGGGACAAAAAGAATATTTTTCAGATTATGTTTTTGAAGATACCGCCGCAGAATTGCTTAGAAATAACAAGGCCTTAAAAGCTGCTTTCGAGATGAAAAAAGCCGTAGAAAAAGACTTTGCTGGAAATGGAGCAGCACAGCTAGAATGGGTGTATAAAAATTCTGAATATTATGAAGGAACGGTAAATCAATATCCTATTTATAGGATTTTATAAAAAGCAAATCCTCAGAAAATTCTGAGGACTTGTATTATCTAGGTAGTCCGGCTTTTTTCGCTTTTTCGGCACGTTTTATGGCAAGACCTTCTTTCCAATCCATATATTTTTTCTTGAATTTAGACTTCATCAAATCATCAAATTTTCTTTGAACCGTAAGATTCCAAAGAGAGTGAGCTTTTACAGCCCAAGATTTGTCCCAAGCTCTTAGAGAAATAGAGAAACTTCCGTCTAAATATTTCATCCAATGCCACCAACCAGTTGGCATAAAAAGTGTATCTCCGTGTTCTAAGAAACATTCTATACCTTCTACACCGTCTAATGCTGGAAATTTTTCGAAATCTGGATTAGAAATGTCATAATCTTCTAGAGCATAAGTAGCATAAGGAATTTGGTATAATCTTTCTTTCCATTTATAATCAAAAAGCAGAATATGTTTTCTACCGTTGAAATGCGTATGGAAAATATGCGCCATATCAATATCAAAATGCAGGAAAGTTACAGAACCTTTCCCTCCGAAAAACAAACTAGGATATTTGTCTAGAAAACCTCCCATTAAATCTTTCGGAAAGATGTAATCTTTTAATAATTTAGGGGCATGTTTTATAGGGTCAAAGAAGAAAATCCTTAAATCTGTAGGTGTATTTCTGATGAGTTCTATATAATCTGCAAATTTCATTTTCGCAGCAGAAGAGTTGATTGGTGCTGCAGGATCTGCTTTAGAAGAATCATACAATGGAACCTCCACATCTCCTACGGTTTCTTTCATATAATCTAAATTCCATTTTTCGTAGGCTGGCCAGTTTTTTGCCATACCTCGGAGAACTACAGGAATTCTAGGTTTTAGATATTTTTCTTCGAATTCTTCTTTGGTAATATTTTCTACTACATCTATTGGTTTAAGTATTAGAGCCATGGTTCAAAAAATTAAAACTATTTTGCAAAAATAATTAATATTTACGTAATGTTGAAAATTTAGGGTTTAACCTTTGTCTATAATTATTATTAAAATATTAAAGAAAAACATTGTGTATTTAACATAATACCATTAAATTAAAAAAAATTACCGTTTTTTCATAAAAAATCACAGGGTTTTTATGAAAATCAACAAAAAATCTTGTTGGGTTTAGTCTTTTTTTTTTTGCTTTGCAGAAGATAACCAATGAAAAACTTTCTATTCTAGACATGAGACTATTCTATGGTATCTAAAAATTAATTATTAACAATTAAATTTTTTTAATTATGAAAAAATTATTATTCTTAGCTATCTTGGGATTAGCTTCATCTGGATTTTATGCAAAAAATATTAATTCGGTAAACAAATTAGATTTAAGCACATCAAAAAAAGCTCTACTTTTTAATGAGTGTAATTTATATACAGTTTACCTAAGTGATGGAAGGGTTTGGTATATTTGGGCACATAGTGCAAATGAAGCCAGGGATGAAGCTATAAGTATCTTAATAGACGAAGCAATGCAACAATAGCAAAAAAGCTGCCCTATATTATAGGGCAGCCTTTGATAAAATAACCTTAAATTTATAAAAAAAATTACAATGAAAAATTTTGCTTTTATTCTAGTATTTTTAGTAACGCTTATAAAATCACAAAATTGTGAATCCAAACATTATGAGTATGAAGCTATTTATAATTTTATTTCTATTTCTGATACATTAAAAAAAAATAGTTTAGAACAAAAAATGGCTTTATATCTAAATAAAAATGAGTCTCTATTTCAAAATTTATATAAAAAGTCTATTGATTCTTTATCTCAAATAAAAATAGACAATAATAATAGTAGTAGTCTATACATTGATCTAAACAAGATTAATATTCCAAAGTCAACACTTTCTATTAATAAGGTATATGATGAAAATAAAATAGTTTTCACGGATAAAATTGGCAAAGTGAACATTGGCTATATTGACAATTATGATGAACTAAATTGGCATATAACTGATGAAATGAAAAAAATATTAGGTTATAATGTAAGGAAAGCGACATTGAAATTTCGAGGCAGGTTTTATACAGCTTGGTTTACTGAAGAAATCCCTTTTCAAGATGGACCTTACAAATTTTCAAAACTGCCAGGTTTAATATTAGAAATATATGATTCAAAAGATTATTTTCATTATAGCTTGATAAGTTTTAGAATTATAAATAATGATGTTTGTTATAAGCAAAAGTTTGAACCTATTGATAGACTTACGTATTATGATAAGAAAATGAATTACCATAATAGTTTAATTAATAATTCAATACAAGGAGCTAATATTAAAGAAATTAAAGCATACAATCCAATTGAATTAAAATAAAAACATCATACAATATCTGTTTGTCTTGATACATCATTATTAAAAAAGCCTACATGATTTTTTTAATAATGATATTTTTAAGATTTTGAAAAAATGAGCGCTGGATTTTAGTCAGTTTTAACCTTTGTCTATAATTATTATCTAAGATTTTGTAACAATTAGTGAAAAACTAATACTAACTTCTTAGTGATAAAAATTTAACTTATGAAAAAAATTGCTTCATTAGCATTCTTATTTATTTTTACAACCCTAATTTTTGCGCAAAAAACCATTTCGGGGAAAGTGTATGGAGAAGACAAAAAACCACTTCCTAGTGCCAGTGTGACCATAGAAGAAATTGGTAAAAATGCCATTCTTTCTTATGCTATTACAGATAGTAAAGGAAACTACAGCGTGACCTTTACGTCTAAAGATCCTAAGGTAAATGTAAAAGTAAAAGCATTCAATTACAAAACGACCATTAATCAATATGATAATGCTACACAAACGCTTAATTTTACTCTAGAGGAACAAGCTACAGAAATAAAAGAAGTAAAACTAAAAACCAAATTAGTAACCAAACGTGGTGATACCATTTCTTATGATTTAAAATCTTTTGAAAGCAAAGCAGATAGAACTTTAGCAGATGTATTGAAAAAAATGCCAGGGGTAGAGGTAAATAAAGATGGTTCTATTCTTTATCAAGGAGAACCTATCAATAAATTTTACGTCAACGGAAAAGATCTAATGGAAGGTGGTTACGGAACCATCAATAATTCTCTACCAAAAGATGCGGTACAAAAAGTAGAAATTATGGAAAATCACCAACCAGTGAAAATACTCCAAGACAAAATAGCTTCAGAAAATGCAGCCATCAATGTTAAACTTAAAAATTCTGTAACCATGACCGGTAGAGGTGAAGCATCTCTAGGTATTGAACCAGGGCTTTGGAATCTGAAAATTTCGCCCATGTTATTTACCCCAAAAGTACAATGGGTTTTGAATTATAAAACCAATAATATAGGTGATCAAGTAGAAAGAGAAAACCAAATTATGGCTTTCGGAAGCAGATTTGAGGGCGTAAGAAGAAATTTTTCTGAAAATTCTTGGCTTAATGTAGAAAGTGCTGCTACACCATCTAATGTGCCTGTTAATAGATATTTATTTAACAAAGTGCATTATTTCTCTGCAAATTTATTAACCAGCCTATCAAAAGATTGGGAGTTTAAAGCGAATACCAATTATACCAATAACGAAGTAGAAAGGGAAAGTAATGAAACAAGATATAATGCGGATGGTAGTTTTTATAATTATAGCTACAAATCAAATACATTTTATACCAACCAAGCAAAAGGAGAGTTTATTTTCTCTAAAAATGCAAACAAAAGCTTCTTCAAGAATACCACTACTTACAATGGACTTTGGAATACAGATGTAGCAACTGCATTTGACCAAATAAATTCGGCTCAAAATTCAAAACAAAGAAATACTTCTCCATCTAATAGTTTTCAAAACTCATTAAGTGCAATTATTCCTTGGAAAGAAAAGCTGGTAAATGTAATGTCTTTCGTAAGTTATAGAGATGATAATCAGAGTTTAAGCGTTTCACCAGGAATGTACGTAACCAATATAACACCTACGGCTGAGGAATTTAATCAAAATCTTAATCTTAAGACTTTTGAAACAATGAATTCTGCATCGTTAGCATTTTCTAAAAGTGGTTTTACCATTACGCCAGAAGTGGGGATTAATTATACATCAAATAATTTATTAACAGATACTTATGCTATAAATGGAGGTGTTTCTAGTGGCATCAGTGGTTATACAAATGATTTGAAATTCCAAAAAGTAAATCCCTATGTTCAAACTACTTTTAATTTCAAAAAAGGAAGTTTCGAGGCAAATCTTACATTTCCTATAAATTTTAATAAAATTACAGCAGATGACGCTACTAATAACGTAGATAAAACTTTGAATAAAACAACTTATGAACCAAGATTATATGCGAAATATGATTTAACTTCTTTTTGGAAACTGTCTGCATTTGGAGGTCTTAGCAATGCTTTTGGTAGTGTTAATGATATTTACGGAGGCTATATTCTACTAAATCCTAGAAATGTTACTAAGAAAGAAACTGATATACAACAAAGTAATTCTAAGTTTGTAAGCTCTACTTTAGAGTATAGAAATCCACTTAACAATATATTCTTCAATATTAATTATGGTTACAACACCAGAACAAGTAACATTATTTTTAATACTTCTTTTAATGGACTGCAAACTACAGTAGTGGGAGAAAATTTAGACAATACTACAATTAGCAATTCTGGTAGAGTAGAGTTAGGGAAATATTTTCCTAAATTTAAAACCAATGCTTCTGTAAGATACGGAGTAAGCGAAAGCAAATATCAACAAAAAATTCAGAATCAGCTTCAAGATATTCAATCGGCTTCTAATACTTACAGCATTAAATTTAACAACAATTATTTTTCTTGGCTTAGTGTAGATTATAATGCAGGATGGACATTCTCAAACAACAAAACATTTAATAATAAAACAAAATCTTTCAATCATAATCTTTCGGCGTACATTTATCCTATAAAAGACCACACCATAGGATTTACTTGGGATGATCTTCAGTCTAATATTAACAATGTTACCAGACGTAATTCTTTCTATGATATTTCTTACCAATACTCTCTGGTTCAAGAAAAAATGGATATAGAATTAAAAGTAGTCAATATTGCTAATACCAACAGTTTCCAAACAATAGGTTTTGATTCTCAAAGAAATCAGACTGTAGTAAGCAATATGAACATCAGACCAAGACAAGTTCTACTTACCGTAAAATTCAATTTTAAATAACAACTTATAAAACTACAAAAAGAACGTAATATGAATTTATTACGTTTTTTTTATGATATTTTTTCAAAATAACCCAACCGTTTTAATATTTTTTTATCTTTGTTATTAACATTATCAAAATAATTTATAAACTTAATTAAAAACCTTCTTTAGACACCATTATGAAAGGGATTTTAAAAATCTATCATCCAGACGAAACCCTTAAATACAACATCCAAAGCACTTATTGCAAAGCGGTTTATCTTAATTCTAAAAATTTTCTAGAAGTAGAAATTATAACAGATGATTCTCTAGACCATGTAGAAGATGATTCTCTTCAATACAATTTTCCGCAGCTCTCCTTAGATGTATTTGATTTTCCGATAGATACTAATGAATTAGAAGGGAAAACCTTCAATGTAGAAGATACAGAAGATGATTCTTATACCGAAGTAGATTTGTATGACGACGAAGAAGCTTTTCTCTACGAAAATGAACTCTCTTTTTCTAAAGACGAAAATGACAATCTTCAACTCTTTTGGCAAGGTAAAATAGACGATTTCTATACCGGCTCAGATGAGCCCCTGTTTTTCAAACTAAAATGTCATTTTAAACCAGATGACATCGAAGTAGAAGACTAATCTTACTTTTATTTATAATTGTTTTTGAAAGGATTTTCTTTCAAAAAGCATTGCTATTTAAGGAATAATCAATAATTTTTCCTTACATTTATCGTTATTATTAGGTCTAATATAAATTTCAAAAAATGTTTTTACAAACTAGTTCATTAGCTCAAAATACAACCGTTCAAAAACAAGTTTTCTCTCTTTGGGATATCCTTTTCAGTGGAGGAATCATTGGGAATACCATTATGATTGCGATTTTCCTTCTCGGGATTTTGGCGCTTTATGTGTTCTTTGAAAGATATTTTTTCATCAAAAGATCATCAAAAGAAAACCCTAATTTTCTAGAAAACATAAAAGATTGCATACACGATGGTAGAATAGAATCTGCAATAGACCTTTGCCGAAGAACAGATTCTCCAGAAGCCAGAATGATAGAAAAAGGTCTCACCAGAATCGGGAGACCAATTTCAGACATTTCTAATGCAATGCAAAACCAAGGACAATTAGAAGTTTCTAAATTGGAGAAAAATCTCAATTTATTAGCTTCCGCTTCGGGTGCTGCTCCTATGTTAGGCTTCTTAGGAACAGTAGTAGGGATGATTATGGCATTTTTCGAAATTTCTAACGTTACAGGTGCAGTTTCTCCCAAACTTTTAGCATCTGGAATTTACACCGCAATGGCAACTACCGCAGTTGGTCTTTTCGTGGGAATTCCTGCCTATTTTTTCTATAATATTTTGGTCACCAAAGTAGATAGATTGGTGCTAAAAATTCAAACTCATGTTAATGAATTTTTAGATACTTTGAACAAACCATTATAATCTTGAATTTCTAATTTTAAATTACAATGGAATTAAGACGAAAAAACAGAGTAAGCGCAGAATTTAGTATGGCTTCTATGACGGATATTATCTTCCTATTGCTAATATTCTTTATGATTACCAGTTCTGCCATTAGTCAAAGTGCTATAGATGTTAATTTGCCCAAAGCGTCTGCCCAAGATCCTAGCGTTACAGATCCTACTACAGTTACCATCAATGCAGAAGGAAAATATTTTGTAAATGATTTAGAAGTGCCAAAAGAGCAGTTAGAACAAAATATTGTAAAATTAGTAGAAGGAACACCCAATCCTACTTTTACCATCAGAGCAGATGAAAACACCAAGCACAAAGATGTAGTCTTTGCTATGGAAATCGCCGAGAAACATAAATATGGCTTAGCAATTGCTACGGTTCAAGAGTAATTAATGGCAACGGACTTTAGTCCGTTTTATGAAAATTAACATTAAAATTGGCTTTAGCCAAAGTATATATTGGAAACTATTACTCAACATCAACGAAACGAAAGAAAAGACCAGTTGAAAAGCGCTACAATTACAGCGCTTATTACGGCATTATTGTTTCTTCTCATTTTTTATTATCAGTTTGTAAGAGAAATTCCAAAAGAAGAGAAAGTAACCACGATGCTCATTAATTTCGGAGACAACCGAAACGGAAATGGAGCAGAAGAACCAGCCAATCAAGAAGGTAGTTTAGCTTCGTCTGAAATCTACATTCCCGAAGAATTAAAAACACCAGAACCAACTTCTGAAAAAGCGGTGGAAACACCAAAAACCGTAGAAAAACCAGCAGAAAAATTAGTTACTGGGAAATCAGAAAAAGCAACTATTGCTAAATCTGATAAAAAAGAAAAAACTACTGAAAAAACCACCAAAAATATAGAAAAATCAACCAGTAAATCTGCCACATCCAAGACTTCAACTGCAGCTAATACTTCTGATAAAAAAGCACAAGGAGACGGACAAGGAACTGCTGCCATTGGAAATTTAATAAAAGGAAGAGGTACAAAAACAGGCTCACAAGGAAATAATGGAACAATAGGAAACGCTGGCGATCCTTTGGGCGGAAACGGTAATGGTGACAGTAAAATTGGAGTTGACAGAAAATTAATTTCCTTTATTCCAGGAACTATGGGGCGTGGCGGCGAACAGCCACCACATAATTGCGACGCTTCCGGAACGATAAATATTGCTTACACTGTAGATAAATCAGGAAATGTAATTTCTGCTCGCCGTGGAAGCGGTATTTCTGACCCTTGTGTAGTAACCGCCGCCGTAATTTGGGTTAAAAAATATGTAAAAGCAGAAAAAGCAACTACGAGTTCTACAGGAACTTATAAAATTACTTTTTAATAGACAAAGCTCCAGAAGGACATTTAGCTACAGTAGAAACTATTTTTTCTGAAGTAGAATTTTCCATCTGTACCCAAGGTTTTTCTTTTGGCTTAAAAACTTCTGATAGATTTTTTACACAATTAGCAGAATGAGTGCATTTAGATGCCTCCCAAAGTACGGTTACTTCACCGTTAGAATATTCTTTAATATTGCTGTTTTCGTTCATTTTTTTGATTTTTAAAGTTAAAAAAGTACGTCTTTGTAGTCATTCGTTTTCTCAAAAACCCTTTTAGCAAAAGGGCAAAGAGGAAGTATTTTAATGTGTTTTTCTCTTGCCATTTCTACGGCTTTATGCACCAACTGTTTTCCGATTCCTTTCCCGCCCAGTTTTTCTGAAACTTCGGTGTGGTCTATAATAATCTTGTCTTCACCAGACCAAACGTAGGTCATTTCGGCTATTATTTCACCGTTTTCTTCTATGAAAAAAATGCCTTTTTTGCCGTTATCTTTTTGTTGTATTTCCATAAAATTTGTTATTTGAAGTTTTTCAAATTTAATAAAAAAGAATGACAATTTAGTTTTAAATTTTTATAATGAAAATAGGTTTTCTTATCTTTGAATAAAAACTTTTGTGTCAAAAAATTATAAAATTCCCTTTTCCGAAGAAGCCTATCAAGCGTCGCTAGATTGGCTTTTTGTACAAATGCCTAATTACCAAATTGATGGTCAAAAAGCCTATAAACCAGGACTAGAAAACATTACAAAACTTTGCAATGTTTTCGGAAATCCACAAGAAAAATTAAATTCCATACATATTGGCGGAACTAATGGTAAAGGCTCTACCAGTAATATGTTGGCTTCGGTTTTACAAGAGCAAGGTTACAATGTTGGTTTGTATAATTCTCCGCATCTCATAGATTTTACAGAAAGAATTAAAGTAAATGGTAGAAATTGTGAAAAAGAATTTGTCTTTGATTTTATTCAAAAGCTTAAAAATCTTCCAGAAGAAATAAAGCCTTCTTTTTTTGAATTTACCACCATTATGGCATTCGAATATTTTTATCAAAAAAAGGTGGATTTTGCTATTATTGAAGTAGGTTTAGGAGGGAGATTAGATTCTACCAATATTATCAAGCCTTTGGTTGCTGCCATTACCAATGTAGATTTAGACCACCAAAACATTTTGGGAGAAACATTAGAAGAGATAGCCAAAGAAAAAGCGGGAATTGTAAAATATAACATTCCGATTATTTCTGGTGATGATAGAGATTTGGTTAAAAATATTATTAAGAAAAAAGCGGAAGAAAATCAATCTAAATTTATAGATGCAACAGAGATTTATACGCCTCTAGAAACAGACTTGAAGGGACATTATCAAAAGAAAAATATAAGAGTAGTTCTCGCCTTGGTAGATGAATTAAGGAGACAAAACATAGCAATTTCTGATAATTCTGTTGAAAAAGGTTTGATGAATGTTCATCATAACACCAAATTTATTGGGCGATGGTTTCAGTTTTCAGAAAATCCATTAATTATTTGTGATACCGCTCATAATCAAGCAGGTCTCGAAATGGTTTTTTCTCAACTTAGTGATATTGATAAATTCAAGCACATTGTTTTAGGTTTTGTAAATGATAAAAAAATAGATGAGGTTCTAAAAATCCTTCCGAAAAATGCAAAATATTACTTCGTAAAACCTTCTATTAATAGAGGTAGAAGTCCGAAAGAGTATGAAAATTTATTAATTCTTTCAAACATAGAATATCAAATTTACGAAAGTGTAGAAGCTGGTTATCAAGCTGCTAAAATGGCGTGTAAAGAGAAAGAAATGATTTTTGTGGGCGGAAGCAATTTTGTAGTAGGAGAATTTTTAGAAAAAAATTTGTCAATACAGCAATAAGTTGTATATTTGCACCAC
>DDFD01000026.1:0-1173 GCA_002337005.1 Flavobacteriales bacterium UBA1937
ACCAAACCAAATGAATTTACTCCCAAATCATTAATTTCTCTCATTAAGATTTTAGAAAAAACCTTTCTTTTTTGTGGTCTTTGTGCTACTTTTCCTAATAGCAAAAAATATTCTCCTATAGCGTTTAATAGTTTCAACATAATGGTGCGAAATTACAGTTTTTTGAATAAACTGTTTTTATAGAATTTTAATAAATTATTAAATAGCGTTTTTATCTCCTTTCAACAAAAGAAATAGCGTCTTAAGAATAATAACCAAATCAAGGATTATACTCCAGTTTTTAATGTAAAAAGTATCTGCTAGTATTCTTTTTTTCATTTCTATTTCCATATCATTTCCATTGTCTCCTCTCAGTCCGCTTACTTGTGCTAGACCGGTAATTCCTGGTTTTACGTGACTTCTGATGCTGTATCTTCCTATCTTTGGCTTGTAATAATCATCTACCAATAGCATATGTGGTCTAGGGCCTACCACAGACATATTCCCAAGAAGAACATTGATAAATTGTGGGGTTTCGTCTAAACTGGTCTTTCTAAGAAATTTCCCAAATTTAGTTATTCTGTAATCATCTTTAGAGGTTGTTTTGGTAGAAGATTCTTCGTTTTCTACCATCGTTCGAAATTTTATACATTCAAAAACTTCATCATGATAGCCATATCTTTTTTGTTTAAAAAATACATTGCCCTTACTTGTCGATTTTATGATAATAGCAATAATAGGGAACAACCAAGAGCCAATGATAATCAAAAAAGCTAGAGAAAACAAAATGTCAAATGATCTCTTTAAAACAGAGTTTGTATAATACTCAAGCGGGAATTTGGTAGGTGTTAATAAAGGTTGTGTTTCTATGTAGCCAATATCATATTTTACAAATTCTTCTTGAATAATATTTGGGATAAGAACAACTCTTACTTTATTATACTCTGCTTCTACAAATATTTTTTCTTCTAATTTCTTATCTAATGAATTTTCTGAGGGTAAGAATAAGGTGTGAATTCCATTTTTTTTCCAGAAATCTTTTAATGATTCAATTTCTATGTTTTCATTGGGGAAATCAAAAATTTTGTAACCATAATCTTTCCTTTTAGAAAGGGTGTTTTTAAGAATTACAGAAGATGAATTTTCTGACAAAAACATTACATTTCTGTAATTAGCGCCAAGGGTTCTAATGTA
>DDFD01000026.1:1209-5821 GCA_002337005.1 Flavobacteriales bacterium UBA1937
ATACAAAGTGTAGGTGAGATTTCTAGGGATGTTGTATAATTTTGTTCTTCCACTTAATAAAACCCAAAATAAACCTAGCAATGCTAACGAAAGAAGATTTTCTTCATTCTGAGCTTTTGTAAAGTCATAATTATTTCTTTTCAGAAAAAAGAATACAAATACAGCCGCCACAATCATAATGTCTAATATTATGACTATTGTTTTCAAATACCTAGAATATCTTAGTCGCTGCATCTATTTTCTAATAAAAAACTAATTTAAGGAATATTTAGATATTTATGAGTTTGTACCGAAGCTTGCCATTTTGGATTTGCCAAAATAAAATCGGTGATTTTTGGGTACATTTCATTTCTTTTGCTCCATTCACTTTGCAAATATAATTTACAATTATCAGAAACTTTGGCAGCTTGCTCTTCCGCAAAGGTAAAATCGTGGCTATTAAACGCTATGATTTTCAGTTCATTAGCAACTTTATAGATTTCTTCCTTAGGTAATCCTGTCTTTTTGGGAGATAGCGTAATCCAATCCAGAATTCCACTCATTTCATAAGCTCCAGAAGTTTCTATATGTATGGTACATCCTAATTCTTTTAATTTTTTGGTTAAAATTTCCAGATTCCACATCAATGGTTCACCACCTGTTAAAACAATGGTTTTACAATAACTGGCTGCAATTTCTGCAATTTCTTCTGAATTCATTAACGGATGAAGATTTGGATCCCAACTTTCCTTCACATCACACCAATGACAGCCAACATCACAACCTCCTAGTCTGATGAAATAAGCCGCTTTTCCAGTGTGAGCTCCTTCTCCTTGTAAAGTGTAAAAATGCTCCATCACGGGGAGCATTTTTCCTTCTTTTAATAATATTTCTTGTGTTAAATTCATTTTTTCGAGTTCCGAGTTCCGAGTTCCGAGTTTCGAGATTAAAAAATATTTACCTCGTAATACGTATCTCGCATCTCGACTTAATCTTTATAAATTGTATGTTTATACGCTAGAAGTGTATTTTTCATTAGCATTGCTCTAGTCATTGGTCCTACTCCTCCTGGAACTGGGGTAATCCAACTTGCTTTTTCTGCACAACTGTCAAAATCTACATCTCCTGCCAAATGATATCCTTTTTCGGTATTATCTTCTACTCTTGTAATTCCTACATCTATTACTACTGCACCGTCTTTTATCATTTCTCCTTTTAAAAAATGAGGATCACCAAGAGCAGTAATTACAATGTCTGCATTCTTTGTAAATTCCTCAATATGAGGTGTATAACTGTGCGTAAGTGTAACGGTAGAATTTCCAGGGAAATCTTTTCTTCCCATCAAAATAGACATTGGTCTTCCTACAATTCTACTTCTGCCGATGATTACACAATGTTTTCCTTTGGTTTCCAGATTATATCTTTCCAAAAGCGTTAATATTCCAAACGGAGTTGCGGGCAAAAAAGTATCCATTTCTAATGCCATTCTTCCAAAATTTTCTGGGTGAAAACCATCTACATCTTTTCTAGGATTAATTGCCATAATAATTTTTTCCTGATCCATTTGTTTAGGAAGAGGAAGTTGAACGATAAAACCATCTACATTTGGGTCATTATTTAGTTCCTCTATTTTTTCTAGAATTTCTGCTTCAGAAGCAGTACTAGGAAATTTGTAAAGAGAAGATTCAAAACCTACTTCTGCACAATCTTTCACTTTGCTGTTTACATAAGCTTTACTTGCGCCATTATTTCCTACCAAAATTGCAGAAAGATGCGGAATTCTTTTACCTGAAGCTTTTATTTTATCAACTTCGGCTTTTATTTCTTGCTTTATTTCGTTAGAAATTTTTAGTCCGTCTAAGATTTGAGCCATTTTTACTTTTTATTTTTTAGATTTATTTTTCAAATTTACTTATTTTCTTTGAAGTAATTTATCAAACCATTAGTAGAAGAATCGTGTGAGTTTACTTTTTCATTATCAGTAAGTTCTGGAAGTATTTTTCCTGCTAAAACCTTGCCTAATTCCACCCCAAATTGATCGAAACTAAAGATGTTCCAAATTACCCCTTGAACAAAGATTTTGTGTTCGTACAAAGCAATGAGTTGCCCCAATGAAAATGGAGTTAGTTCATTGATAAAGAATGAATTAGTAGGTGTGTTTCCCATAAAGGTTTTAAACCTTACTAATTTTTCTATTTCTTCTTCAGATTTGCCTTCTTTTACCAATTCTGCTCTTGCTTCTTCTTCAGTTTTACCAAAAGCTAAAGCTTCAGTTTGTGCAAAGAAATTGGCTAATAATTTTGGTTGATGGTCAGATACTTGGTTGCAAGATTTCACATAAGCAATAAAATCCGCAGGAATTAATTCTGTTCCTTGGTGAATCAATTGATAGAAAGCGTGTTGTCCGTTTGTTCCAGGTTCTCCCCAAATAATTGGCCCAGTTTCATAGCCTACAAATTCACCGTTTCTATCCACAGATTTTCCATTAGATTCCATATCTCCTTGTTGAAGATACGCCGCAAAACGATCTAAATATTGAGAATAAGGTAAAATAGCATAAGAACTAGCATCGAAGAAATTTCTGTACCAAACTCCTAATAATCCCATCAAAACAGGTACGTTTTCTTTGAAATCTGCGTTTTGGAAATGCGTGTCGGTTTCGTGAGCGCCTTTTAGTAAATTTTCAAAATTTTCATAACCAACTGCCAAAACAATGCTTAAACCAATGGCGCTCCAAAGTGAATATCTTCCGCCAACCCAATCCCAAAACTCGAAAGCATTTTCTTCTGCAATTCCAAATGCTTTAACCGCTTGAATATTAGTAGATAAAGCCACGAAATGTTTCGCTACATCTTCTTCTTTACCTGCTTTTAAAAACCAATCTTTTGCTGAATTAGCATTCGTCATCGTTTCTTGAGTAGTGAACGTTTTAGAAGCTACAATAAATAGCGTAGTTTCTGGATTTAAGTTTTTCACCACTTCTGCAATATGATTTCCATCAACATTAGAAACGAAATGTACATTTAATCTAGTTTTAAAATGCTTAAGAGCAGAAACCACCATTACAGGTCCTAAATCTGAACCACCAATTCCGATATTTACCACATCGGTAATTTCTTTTCCGCTGAAACCTTTGTGTTCTCCTGAAATTACTTTTTCAGAGAAAGTTTTCATTTGGTGAAGCACTTTTTTGATGGCTGGTTTTATATTTTCTCCGTCAACTAGAATTTCTTTGTCAGAAAAATCCCTTAAAGCAGTGTGAAGTACGGCTCTTTTTTCGGTTTCATTGATTTTTTCTCCCGAAAACATCGAGTTGATTGCAGCTTTCAATTGAGTTTCTTCTGCCAATTGAAGCAATAAATCGAATGTTTTTTGATCAATTAAATTTTTAGAAAAATCAAATAAATAATTTTCTCTTTTCACCGAAAATTGATTGAAACGCTCTGGATTGTATTGAAATAGAGTTCTTAATTCAAAATCATTATTAGCGAAATGTTCGTTTAGAGCTTTCCAAGCGGTGGTATTTTCTGGATTTATTTTTAGTAACATAATTTTAGATTTTTAAAAAGTTTTACATTAAATTCAACATCATTTTATCGAATCTTTTTTTACGTGTGCAAATTTACGCAAAAATAAAAGTATCGGAAAATTTAGAGTGTTTAATTAATATGATTTTAATCTGTGAGGTCTATTTCAATTGAAAGCCGATTAAATTTTTTGGTATTATTAAATTTTATACTTCTTGATTTAATGATGATAAATAAATTATTTTGTTCTGAATCTTGACAGAATATACTTGGATTTATGTATGTGTTTTTTTCTGTAGTTTTGGTTCCGTCGGGATAATTATTTGTTACTTTTTTGGTATAAGAATTTTCTTCATTAATAATCCATTCAAAACCGATAAAAACACCTTCTTTTGGAAATAGAATAGGATTTTTTTCAAAACTAACCTCATTAATCTTTTTTCCTTTTTCACAAGAAATAATAAAGCTTTTCCAAATTTCATTACTTGGTTTTCCATTTTCATTTTTGTAGAAGACGAGATTGATTTTTGCGGGATTTTTTATATCAACAACTTTGCTCAAAAATTTTATCTTCTTAATAAATGTTTTTGAAGTGTTTTCATCGTTTTTGAATAAATCTACAACACCCCAAGTGTTTTTTGACGCTATAAATGAATGATTACTGTTTTTAATTATTTCCCCTAAAGTAAAAGAATTTGCATTTATAGGTTTAGAAATTTCCACATTGTCAATTTCTTTATATTTTGGCTTTAATGAATAAACATTTTGATTCGTTTTTACTAAAAAATCTTCATAACCAAAACACACTATTTTATCAATTTCTTCGCTTTCAGATAGCGTAAATTCTCCATTTTCTTCGGTGTTTTTAGAATAATCTTTGCCTATAAAGATTATTTTTGCATAAGGAATTGGTTGGTTGTTTTCTGCATCAATTACTTTAATTTTTTGTTGAGAGGCGATAAAACAGACCCAAAAAATGTAGATGATAGTTGAAATTTTTTTCACGGTTTTAATTTTAAGGTAAAAATATTGAGATTCAGAATTATTTACTAATTTTAAATTATAAATTTTAGTTAAAATAAAATGCTTTCCAGAAGAAAATTTAT
>DDFD01000116.1 GCA_002337005.1 Flavobacteriales bacterium UBA1937
ATTATGGCGCTTCTAGAGAGTAATCTTTTAGATGTGTTCACAGATTGTCTTGATGGCAAAGATTTAGATTTAAGGTTTTCAGATAAAAAAGCGGTTTGCTTGGTAATGACCTCAGGTGGTTATCCTGGCAACTACGAAATTGGTTACGAAATCACAGGTCTAGATAAGGTAAAAGAAAGTGAAGTGCTTTTTGCTGGCGCAGAAATTCAACATGGTAAAATCGTTACCAATGGTGGTAGAGTACTCAATATTGTAGCAACAGGAGAATCTTACCAAGAAGCCAGAAAAAAAGTATATCAAGATGCACTTACCTTGCGTTTTGATTACGCTTATTACAGAGAAGATATCGGGAATTTTTAAAATTTTTAGAAGCCAATCCCGCTTTCCGCTCATACTCCTCGCGCCAATGCTTTTGCCAATGCTTGCTGTGGGGTAACCGCTGCAATCGGGGCTAGTTACGTTTAGAAATAAAAATAAAATTTGTAAAAAATTGAGTTTAATTTTCAATTCTCAATTTTCAACTTTCAATTAAATAAATAATGAACAACGGTATCATCATTTTAGACTTTGGTTCTCAGTACAATCAACTCATCGCAAGACGAGTTCGTGAATTGGGTGTATATTCCGAAGTTTTACCATTTAACACATCTTTAGAAGAAATTTTAGGTAAAAAACCAGTTGGGATTATCCTTTCAGGAGGTCCAAGTTCTGTAAATGCAGAAGATGCTCATTTGGTAGAAAAATCGCTTTTCGAAGCTGGTATTCCTGTACTTGGAATTTGCTACGGAATGCAATTGACCACTCATGTTTTGGGCGGAAAAGTAAAAAAAGGCGTAAAAGGAGAATACGGAAAAGCCAATCTGCATATCGACAAAACTTCAAAACTTTTTGATGGCGTATCTACAGATTCCATCGTTTGGATGAGCCATTTTGACGAAGTAGAAGTAGTGCCAGAAGGTTTTGAAATTAATGCCAAAACAGACGTTATTTCTGCTATTTCTAATGAAGCTCAGAATATTTATTGTGTGCAGTTTCATCCAGAAGTTTCACATTCTGAAGAAGGTGCTAAAATGCTAGAAAATTTCGTTTTCGGGATTTGTAAAGCAGAAAAAAACTGGAAACTCACCAATTACATCGAAAAAACCGTTGCAGAAATTCGCAAAAAAGTAGGAAAAGATAATGTAATTCTTGGATTATCTGGTGGCGTAGATTCTTCGGTAGCAGCAGTGCTTATTCATAAAGCAATTGGAGACCAATTAACCTGTATCTTCGTAGATACTGGATTGCTTAGAAAAGATGAAGGCAAAAAAGTAATGGAAAATTATGGAGAACATTTCCAAATGAACATTAAAATGATTGATGCCAAAGAAAGATTTTTGAATCGACTAAAAGGCACATCAGACCCTGAAGAAAAACGTAAAATTATCGGGAATGAATTTGTAGCTGTTTTTGATGAAGAATCTCATAAATTCGAAAGTGCAAAATTTTTAGCTCAAGGTACTATTTATCCAGATGTTATCGAATCTCAATCAGTAAAAGGTCCTTCTGCGGTCATTAAATCTCACCACAATGTGGGCGGTTTACCAGAAGAAATGAAAATGGAATTGCTAGAACCTTTGCGAGAACTCTTCAAAGACGAAGTAAGAAAAGTAGGAGAAGAATTGGGAATTCCGCATCATTTGGTGTACAGACATCCTTTTCCTGGACCAGGTTTAGGAATTAGAATTCTTGGGGAAGTAGATGAAGAAAAAGTGAAAATTCTACAAGAAGCAGATGATATTTTTATAGAAGAATTATATAAAAATGATTTGTACGAAAAAGTTTCTCAAGCTTTTGTGGTACTTCTTCCCGTAAAATCTGTAGGAGTAATGGGCGATGAGAGAACTTATGAATATACTGCAGTAGTACGTTCTGCCAATACCCTTGATTTTATGACAGCAACTTGGAGTAAACTTCCTTATGAATTTTTAGAATTAGTTTCTAATAGAATCATCAACGAAGTGAGAGGCATCAACCGTGTAACCTACGATATATCTAGCAAACCACCTGCAACCATAGAGTGGGAATAAAAAAAAGCTGTTTCAGAAATTTGAAACAGCTTTTTTTATCAATTATTTACTTCCACCACTGTCTTTTTCTACATTGGTTTTAGAATTTTCTTTTACTTTTTGGTTTCCGAAACGTTTTACAAGGGTAAGCGTTACACCTCTGCCATCCCAAATATTAGAATTTCTGAAGGTTCCTATTTCTGTAAAAGTTGTACTATCATAATTAGGAGCCATAAAAATATTATTGAAATTAAGACTCGCTTCTAATTGTATTTTTGGAAAAATTTTGGTTGCCGAAAAATTGTGATAGACCATGGCTCTATTGGCAAAAGAATTTCCGTTGTTTTGATTATAAACTCCAACCCATGCATTAAGATTGATGTTTTTATCGAATAAATTAGTGTAAGAAATATTGGTAGAACCGCCCACGTTACTGAAATAGTTTTTAGCATTTACTAAATTATTTCTCTTATTAAAATCACTATTGTCAGTATAACTGTACATTAGATTTAGATTGATATTTAATTTGTTTTTAAGGAAGGTTTGATTGGTGTTAAAATTAATATTGTATTTTTTTACACTTCCATCAAAATTGGTAGGGATGTTTACCGTTTTACCATCAACTACATAAAAAGTGTTCCAGTAATCCTGATTAGAGAACCAATAAGATGTAGAAATATAATATTTCTTATAAAACCCGAATTTAAGTCCTAATCTATTGCTAGGATTAGGTTGCAAATCCATGTTTCCTTGGCTGTAAGTTCCATTATTATTAGGCATTAAAAAAGGATTAAACTCAGAATAATAAGGTCTCCAAATACCTCTGTTATAAAAAGTACTCAAATTGAAATTTTCCGTAAAAACATATTTTAATAAAATATCTGGTAGCCAAGTTCCATAAGAATTGGTTTTCTCTATATTTCCTACATTTTGTCTTATTTTATAATAGATGTATTCATATCTTAGACCAATTCTGGTTTCTAATTTTTTGAAAAATGTTTTACTTAGATTGGTATAAGCAGAATTTAGATTTTCTAAATATTGAAATTGGTTACTTCTGGTGTTGTCATAGACCCAATTATTTGTTGATAGGTTGTAATAATCATTAGGAATCGCATTATTTTTAAAATCAATTTTGCCACCAATTTCTAGATTAATTCCAGATTTTTCGAAAGGTTGTGTGTAATCTAATTTTAAGTAATAATTTCTATTAAAATTATCTCCTAGAATTTTACTTCCAGATAGGGTAGGAGCTATTTGTTGGTTCAGAATAAACTCACTGTCAGAGTTATTTCCGTAATAGTTTACCCCTAGATTTACATCAAAAATTTTGTTCTTTACTTTGTCATAATATTTATAAAAAAGATTGGTTCCTATGTTTTGATGGTTTCCTGTATTATTTTGAGATTGTTCATAAGCATTATTAAAAACTTGATCTAGGTAATTTTCTCCGTTTGCAATGGCATTATTTTTATACTTATATTGAAAATATTCTAAAATAACGCCTAAATTATTTTTGCTATCTAGTTCAAATTCTGAAGTTGAAGAAAAAGAAGGTGATTGGCCATTATCATTGCTTTCTGTCTTGATATTAGTCAAAGACTTATTAGCATAAATGTAGTTTTCATTGGTGCTTTTAGAAACGTAATCTCCACTATTGTATCCACCAGTTAGAGTTTGGGTAAAATATTTTTTGTGATAATTAACGTTAAAGTTAGAATATTGAGAATTTTTTCTATTCTGTGTATTGCTTACAGATAAACTTCCTTTCAGACCTTCATTTTCTAATTTTTTTAGCACGATATTGATTACAGAACCAGCACTTTCGTATCTTGCAGAAGGATTGGTAATTACTTCAATTTTCATTAAATTATCTGCCGGAATTGTTTTTAGATATTCTTTCAGTTCTTTGCCAGATAAAACAGACTTTCTGTCGTTAATGTAAACTGTTACATTTTCACCTTCAGCTTTTAGCACGTCATTATTATCTATACTTACCAAAGGTGCCATTTTTAAAACATCCCAAGTGGTGTTTCCTGCCAAAATAGAGCTATTTGCTACATTAAAAACAGTACGGTCAACTTTATTTTCTACCGTAGGTTTTTTACCTACTAAAACGACTTCTTTAATATTTTTTTGTTCTGTGCTGTCTTTTTTAGTTTGAGAATAGGCTAAAAACGAACATAAAATTCCTACAGTGGTAAAGGATTTCTTCATATTTTATTGGTTTCAGTTATTATTAAGTCGCGAAACTAAACAGATTGTAACAAAAGATTTTGGTCAGATCATTTTTTTTATGCTATTTTAACGTTTTAGTGAGGTGAATCGTATTTTATTTAACATACTTTAGAATTTGTATTGTTAAATTTTTTAATTTTAAATCTTTAAAAACTATACGATGAAAAAACTATTATTATTCAATTTGTTTTTATCTTTTGTGACTTTTTCTGCTCAAAAATCAGAAACAAAAGGTGTTTTAGGTGATTATAATGGAGACGGAAAAAAAGAATATGCCTATTCTAAAGTGTCAGATTGTTCAGATGATTGCTCTGGCAAATGCATTACCACAATATATTTTAGTGATAAAAATCTGAAACCGTTGACCATCAAAAATGCTAAAAATGGTGATTTATATAATCTGAAAGACTTAAATGATGACGGAAAAGATGAATTAGGTTTTTATCCTAATTGGTGTACCAGTTGTTGGCAATCTTTCTATGTTTATACTTTTAAAAAAGATGGTTTCAAATATTTAGTAGATCCTATTGTTACGCATTGTATTCAATGGAATGATGATGATAAGCTCCCAATAGAAAAAGGTAAAAAAGGTTATGTAAAAATTACTACGAGCATTTCTAAAAATAACGATATCAAGACAGTTTCAAAATTGGTAAAAATAAAATAGGATAAGAATTTCTTACCCTATATTTTACTTAACATATAAAAATAAATTCTAATCTTTTAGAAATTTTTTAGAAATACTTTCTTTATTGTTTTTAATTTGTAAGAAATATATGCCTTTAGAAAGTTTTTCTATTGATATTTTTTGATTTGTTTTTAATATTTTTCCAGTAAGTACTATTTTTCCATTTCCATCATAGATACTATATTTGCTGTCTGAATCTGTTATGGATTGATCTATACCTACTGTGATTGTGTTTTTTGCAGGAATAGGATAAATATTAAATTTCTTAGATGTATTCTGTTCAGATGTGCCTAAAAAAGAAGTTGAAATTTGAAATGCAACAGTAGGGTTAAAATTCCAATTAGAAACATTGTATATGTTTGCTAAATCAGTTGTTTTATTTCCTGTAAATACAACTGATGATTTTAAGACACCATTACCTCCAACTTGTCCCCAAAGAAAAGAATTCCCAGAAGCAGAAAGAGCACTAGGCTGTATACTTCCAGTAGGAGTAAAATCACAATTTAATAATGTTGTACTCCAAGAAGAATTTAATCTTATCGCGCTAATTAGTGTAGGGCTAGCTAATGTACCTTGAAATGCGATTACAGATTCTCCAGCACCAGCTGATAAGCTTACATAATAAATGGGAGGATTAATTGTAGAATTGTAAGAGGCTGTAGTTCCTGCTATAGTCCCTTTATTTACCGAAGGATTATTTCTTACATTCATATGGATTATAGTACCATAAGGTAGAGAAGTATTAGCTGTCCATGTAACTACACCGTCTGTTACTGCACCTGTACTAGCTCCGCATGGATTAGCAGACTGAAAAGCAGGGCTGTCTGAACGCCATCCAAAATCTGTAAAAGAAATCTGGGTTCCGGCGGTTATGTTTTTTAGTAATACAAACGAAACATTGTCATCATTGCTCGCTGAATTTAATGAGTTGTCGGTAGCATTAACCATTACAAATGCTATGTCTCCAGCTGTTAAAGTAGTTTGAGCTACAAGTGAATTAAAAGCCAGAATAAGTGACGCAAAAAAAGATAATTTTTTAATCATAATTGGAATATTTAAATTGGTTTTTATTCATAAATAAAATTTTGATAAAGATAAATAAAATTTTGGTTGTTTTATTGATTTATATGCTAAAATTTTATTGCGATAAGGGATATTTTTAATTTGATATAATAATTTCAGAAATCGTACTTTTGCAAAATGGAAAAACCAACATTTGCAGATTTTGATTTACCAAAACAGCTCAATTCGGCTTTAGAAAAATTAGAGATTTCTGAACCAACTCCCATTCAGTTGAAGTCTTTTTCGCCAATTATGTCCGGAAAAGATGTCATGGGAATTGCACAAACAGGTACAGGTAAAACATTAGCTTATCTCTTACCCGTTCTTAAAACTTGGAAATTCAATAAAAATGGCAGCCCAACTGTTTTAATTTTAGTGCCTACCCGTGAATTAGTGGTGCAGGTAGCAGAAGTGGTAGAAAAGCTGACCGAAGAAATGACGGCTAGAGTACTAGGCGTTTATGGTGGAGTAAATATCAATACTCAAAAACTTTTGGTTTACGAAGGTGTAGATATTTTGGTAGGAACACCAGGTAGAGTAATGGATTTGATGAAAGATGCAGTTCTTAACCTTAAAGATTTAAAAAAACTTATCATCGATGAATTTGACGAAATGCTTTCCCTTGGTTTCAGACGCCAGCTGGAAGATATTTTTACAATGATGAGCGAGCGCAGACAAAACATTCTTTTTTCTGCAACAATGACAGACGAAGTAGATGCTATGCTAGAAGAATATTTCAAAAATCCACAAGAAATTTCTTTGGCTAGAAGCGGAACTCCATTAGAAAAAATTGCACAAAAAGCGATTCCTGTTAAGAATTTTAATACCAAATTAAATCTTTTGGTTCACCTACTAAGAACAGATGCTGATTTTGAAAAAATTCTAATTTTTGCCAACAATAAAAAACACGCCGACTTAATTTTTGAAAAAATAGACGAAGAGTTTCCTGCTGAGTTCGGGGTAATTCACTCTAATAAATCTCAAAACTTCAGACTAAGAACAATGAAATCTTTTTCTGATAATGAGTTGAGAGGAATTATCACTACAGATGTAATGGCACGTGGTCTAGATATTCCAGATGTTTCTCACGTTTTTAATTTTGAAATTCCCGAAGTTCAAGAACAATACATTCACAGAATTGGTAGAACCGGTAGAGCAGATAAAGATGGTATTGCTATTTCTTTTTACACTCCAAAAGAAGAAGAACGTTTCATAGAGTTAGAAATGTTTATGAATAAGGAAGTAAAAAGATTAGAATTCCCTGAAGAAGTGAAAATTTCTGATGTAAAAATTCCTTCGGAAAGAGAAGAAGTGAAAATGAAAAATCCTGTTCAATACAAAAAAATTGAACCAGGTTCTGCTTTCCACGATAAAAAAGATAAAAATAAAAAGATAAATCTTGGCGGACCAAGCAAGCGTAAACCACCAAAAACTAAACCGGCCAATAGAGCACAAGCTAAGGCAAAATCTATCGCCAAAAGAAAAAAGAAATAAATTTTAATCTATATTTTATGGGTTAAAATATTCAAAAATAATTCTATAAAATTACTGAATTTAAAAGCTATTTCGATCCTTTTTGAAATAGCTTTTTTATATGAAGAACTATTTTATCTATCAATGGAATTTTAAGTGAAAAATTCACTCTTTTCAATACTTTTGTTCAAGTTTTTTTTGAGGATTTTCTAAAAAGGAATTTCTTACCATAATTTAGACCAAAATTGTTACGAAGATGAATGATTTTATCGCAGCTAGAGGACAAATGGCCGTTTCATTAGCATTTCACATTATATTTTCTTGTGTAGGAATGGTAATGCCTTTTTTAATGGCTTTTTCTCATTACAAATATCTAAAAACCAACAACGAAATTTACAAAGGTCTTACCAAAGCTTGGAGCAAAGGTGTAGCCATTTTATTTGCAACAGGTGCTGTTTCTGGTACCATGTTGTCTTTTGAACTCGGATTGTTATTTCCGAAATTTATGAAACACGCAGGTCCTATTTTTGGGATGCCTTTTTCATTAGAAGGAACCGCTTTTTTTATAGAAGCTATAGCGCTAGGTTTCTTTTTGTACGGTTGGGATAAATTTAATAAATGGTTTCATTGGTTTTGTGGATTTTTGGTAGGAATTAGTGGTTTAGCTTCAGGTGTTTTAGTAGTTGCAGCTAATGCTTGGATGAACAGTCCTTCTGGTTTTGATTATGTTAACGGAAAATATCTCAATATTGATCCTATAAAAGCGATGTTTAATGAAGCTTGGTTTTCACAATCATTGCATATGTCTGTTGCCGCATTTTGTGCTACAGGATTTGCTGTAGCTGGACTTCATGCTTACTTTTTATTGAAAGGCAAAAACAGAGAATTTCATTTAAAAGCTTTTAGAATAGCGGTGATTTTTGGAATTGTCGGTGCGGTTCTAGCGCCAATTTCGGGAGATGTAGCGGCAAAATCTGTTGCCAAAAGACAACCAATAAAATTAGCAGCAATGGAAGCGCATTTCGAGACAGAAAAAGGAGCTTCTTTTCTTATTGGAGGAATTCCTGATGAAAAAGCAGAAACTGTAAAATATGGGGTGAAAATTCCGAAATTATTAAGTTTTTTGGTGGACGGAAATCCAAATTCTGAAGTAAAAGGTTTGAAAGATTTTCCTAAAGAACACTGGCCACCGGTTGCAGTCACGCATTTTGCATTTCAAATTATGATTTTCTTCGGAACGGTAATGATGGGGATTTCTATGCTGTATCTTTTTGCATTATTTTTTAAGAAAAATTGGCTAGAAAAACATTGGTTATTGAAATTATTTATCATTGCGACACCTTTTGGTTATATCGCTTTAGAAGCTGGCTGGACGGTAACTGAAGTAGGAAGACAACCTTGGATAATCTATGGAATTATGAAAACAGCCGAAGCGGTTACACCAATGCCAGGAATTCAATACTCATTTTATTTGTTTACTTTGATTTTTATATCATTGTCTCTTATTATCATTTTTTTATTGAGAAGACAAATCAAAATGGTACCTTATCTATATGATTCTACAGATCCTCTGTTTCACACTAAAAAATAATTAAAATGTTGTACGTAGTTATTGCTTTTCTTTTTCTATCGGTAATTTTATATATTTTATTAGGTGGAGCAGATTTCGGGGCTGGAATTGTGGAGCTATTTACGGGCAAAAAAGCCAGAAATAGAACCCAAAATCTAATGTACGAATCTATAGCACCAGTTTGGGAAGCCAATCATATGTGGTTAATTATTGCTATTGTAGTGGTTTTTGTAGGATTTCCAGATATTTATGAAGTGCTTTCGGTGTATCTGCATATTCCATTGGTTTTAATGCTTTTAGGGATTATTGCTAGAGGAACTGCTTTTACTTTTAGAAATTACGACGCCATAGATGACAATTGGAAAAACATTTATAGAGAAGTTTTTTACTATTCTAGTTTGGTGACGCCCTTTTTCATCGGGAGTATTGCTGCAGCTACTATTTCTGGAAGTATAAATCCTGATGCCAAAGATTTTTTATCTCTTTATTTTTACAGTTGGTTTAATCCTTTTGGGATTGCAGTCGGTGTTTTTACCATTGTTATTTGTGGATATTTGGCGTCTATTTATTCTCTTAGAGAAGCAGATTCTAAAGCAGATGTAAAACAAATGATGAAGAAAACAAGAGATATGATGTTGGCGGTTTTTGTTTCTGGTGGATTGGTTTTTGTGGTAGCTTATTTTTCTGGAATTCCTTTGATAGATTGGGTTTTTACAGGTACAGTTGGTATTATAGCAGTTATAGCAGCTACTGTTTCTTTGGGTGTTTTATTGTGGTGTATCAATCACAAATTTCTATTGCCAGTAAGAGCGTTGGGAGCTTTCCAAATTATAATGATTATGACAGCAGCATCTTATAGACATATTCCTAATATTATTCTATTGGGCAACGGAAAGCATATTTCGTTGATAGAAAATACGGCACCAGAATCTACGCTTACCGTATTAGGATATGCTTTATTGATTGGCTGTATATTTATTTTACCATTTCTATTTTATTTGATGTTTTCTTTTTCTAAAGTGGGGAAAAACGTAGATTAGAAACAATTTTGAAGAATCTAGTAATAGATATTAAGGTGTTGATTAACTGAAATCTTTTGTTGTTAAAAATATAATTTTAAAAGATTCGTTTGCTAAGATAAATGATACAAAAAACTCTTCATCATTAATGGTGAAGAGTTTTTGCTTTAAGGGCAAGAAAGTTTTACGACTAAAACTGTTTTGTAAGATTAAGATATTCTACATTTTTTTTCAGTTGATAAAGAGGTAAACTTTCAATTAAATTTTTCGCTTCCGTCTCATCTATGTCTTTAAGAATCATTACAGCAGCGTCTTTGGTGTTGGTCAAAAAAAAGTGTTCTAAAACGCCATCTTCTTTTAATTTAAAAAGTACCTCTTGCTCGTGTTTTACTAATTCTTGAAAATTTTCGGGTAAATTAGTCATGTCAATGCTTAATATAACTTGTATTCTGTTCATTTTAAATGTTTTTTAGGTGCTTAAATATATTTTTCTAAATGTTCTTTGTAGTTTTTTAGTTCTTCTTCAATTTTTGGATCTTTGAATACATCATAAAAAGCAAACGTAGGCTGTGCTTGTATGCCTATAAATTCTAGAGCTGCATTAAATGGTTTTGCAAAGATTTCCATAGAAATATTTGCAAATAATTGTCCTTCATTTCCGAATGTTTCTTTAGGCGCATTCCAGGTGTTTACAATCATACCTTTACTTTTTAGCAATCCGCCAGTTCCGTATTTTCCGCCATTATTTCTACCATCGCCAGCGTAGATTTTGCCATAACCACTCATTAAAACGGTATCTATATATGTTTTAGTTTTGGCAGGCATCCCAAACCAGTTGATAGGAAAGTGAAGCAGAATAAAATCTGCATTTACCCATTTTTCTACTTCATTTGCAACGTCGTATCCATTATCTATTGTAGTTTCTAGTACTTCGTAACCTTTTTCGGAGAATGCTTTTATACTTTCTTCAAAAATTGTTTTATTTAATTTACCTTCAGAAATTTGGGGAAATTTAATATGACCATTAATTACTAACGCTTTCATTATTTTGTATATTTTTAGTTTATTATTTAATAATTATTTGTAAAATTAAACTCATTACTTTAGATTTGCAAGTAGTTACTAAAATGTATAGTAGTAACAAAAAGTATAGTAATATTGATAATCAATACTTATGAATAATAAAAAAATTGATTTTTCTAATTGTCCTATTACCAAGACAGCAGAGGTTTTGGGTGGTAAATGGTCTTTGCCCATTATTTTTTCTTTAATAAAAGAAACTAAGCGCTTCAAAGAATTGGAACGCCAAATAGAAGGAATTAATACGAGAATGCTGGTTAAAGAACTTAAACAACTAGAAATTAACGGCATTGTTGTGCGTAAAGTATATCCAGAAATTCCCCCAAAAGTAGAATATTCTCTTACCGAAAAAGGAAGAGCTCTAAAAAATGTATTGATTGAAATGAGAAATTGGGGAAACGAATATATTACGAAATAATGTAATTCTTAATTCTAATAAATAATATTGCTAAACTCTTTTCTATAATCAGAAGGGCTTTTTCCAGTATATTCTTTAAAAGTTCTATTAAAATAACTGAAATTATTAAAACCACTTTCAAAACAAATTTCTGTAACACTCATAGGTTGTTCCGCTAATAGTTTTTGAGAGTGAATGATGCGATATTCATTTACAAATTGTGTAAAGGTTTTATTCGTGATTTTTTTAAAGTATCTGCAGAAAGACGGAACGGTCATATGTGCAATTTCTGAAACCTCTTCTAATGCTATTGTTTCTCTGAAATGATTTTTTACGTGATTAAAAATCAGGTTAATACGTTCATTATCCTCAACCTGAGTTTGTAGATAGTATTTTCCAGCATTTAAAATTTGATAATCATCTGTATTAGCCAGTTCATTTAAGATATCCAATAATTTGGCTAATTTTTTCAGAGAAGTGGCATTATGCATAGAAATAATCTTCTTTTCTAAAAGTTTTTTAGTAGCATCTCCGAAAACAATTCCAGATTTACTGCTATGTAATAGGTTGGCTACTTTCGCCATTTCGGGTGTTTTCCATATATCTTCTCCTAAAAAATCTGATCTGAACTGTATCACAATTTCGAAATCATTTTTGGTGTTTTCATTGGTCATTCCACAATGAGGCAGATTGCTACCAATCATTACCAAGTCTCCTTTTTTAAAATAAGTGATGCTGCTACCAATCTGCCTCTTGCCAGAACCACCTCCTACAAATACAATCTCTATTTCTGGATGATAGTGCCAGGTATTGGCTTTAGCATTTTCGTTTCTTGCAAATTTTAAACTCGTGAAACTGCTCCCAATATTAGGTTTTATGGCTTCAAAAGCGGGATTAATGTGTTTCATAGTAATTTTAAATTTAGGGCAAACAATTTACGAAAAAAATCTATATCTAATATTAACATTTGTTAATATGTAGTTAATGCACCTATGTTAATATAGTACATATATAAGAGAATTGTATTGTGTATTGATAAGAATGTTCGACATACCTTTGTCTCAGAATTAATTTGATAACGAAAAAACTTATTTATTATGAAAAATTTATTAAAAATTGGATTTGTTGCAGGATTTACTTTATTCTCAACTTTAGTTTTTGCGGGAAATAATGATAATTTAATATCATTAAAAACAGGGGCTTCATCTACTATCAATATAGAATTGGCTAATGCTAAAAATGTATCTTTATATGTTTATAACAGTGCAGATAGCGAAATTTACTCAGAAGAAATAAAAAATTCTGGTAAAATCATCAAAGCTTATAACTTTAAAAATATGCCTTCTGGTAATTATTATTTAGTTGCTGAATCTGATTTTAAAGTTGAAAAATATAAAATCACCATTTTTAATGGCAACGTTTCTGTAGAGAAAACGCCAATAGAAGAAATGTATAAGCCAGAGTATAGTGTAGATGGTAATCACGTAAATTTACGTATAAACGATTTAAAAGATAAAGTGAAAATCTCGGTTTACGATCTTTCTGATTATGTTTATTATGATGTAGTACAGGCTCCTGAGAATGGAAAATTAAACATCAAATTTGATCTAAACCCAGAAGTTTCTAATGCGTATGTTATTAGAATCGAAAAAGATGGAGAGGTGTTTAAACAAACTTTTTTTGTGAAATAAGAATTTGCTATTAAACTGAATTGAATTGTTTTAAAAGTCTCGATGTAAATCGGGACTTTTTTATGTTCTAAGGATTTTTTCCATTGCTTTTCCTTTGGCTAATTCATCTATTAATTTATCTAGATATCTTATTTTTTGCATCAATGGATCTTGTATTTCTTCTATTCTGTATCCGCAGATTACCCCTGTAATCTTAGAAACATTCGGGTTAAGTGCTGGTGCTTTTTCAAAAAAAGTCTCGAAATCTATTTTGTTTTCTATGATTTCTTTTAAAGCTTTTTCGTCATAACCAGTAAGCCAAAAAATAATTTCTTTTACTTCCGTCTCGGTTCTGCCTTTCTTTTCTGCCTTTTGTATGTAGTGCGGATATACGCTGGCAAAAGACATTTTAAAAACTCTGGTGTTGTTCATTAATCTTTATTTTGGACTAAATTATTAATTTTATTGAAATCCTTAATAGAAAACATACATTTTTTTTGAATTTAGAATCTGAAAGAGGAAACCATGGTGCAAAATTTACAACTAAATAACCACAATATTTCTACTTTATTCCTTTTAATCTCAATACATATCTTTATTTTTGTAGTAAGATTTAATAATGATATGGATAATTTGGAAGGGCTTTCAAAAAAAATAAAATCATACATGATGCCTATTGCTATGGTAATAGGTTTTGTTTTTTATCAACAGGTGTCGGTTTTATCGTTTATTGTACCATATCTTATTTTCACGATGTTGCTTCTTACCTTTATTAAGATTTCTTGGCGAGACATTCATATTTCTAAAATGCACCTTTGGATGGTGCTTTTTCAGGTTTTCGCAAGTGGAATAGTGTATTATCTCATCAATCCTTATAATTCTATTTTGGCACAAGGTACTATGATATGTGTTTTGGCGCCTACAGCAACCTCTGCACCAGTAATTACTAAAATGTTGGGAGGTAATGTAGAGAGTCTTACGTCTTATTCATTAGTAAGCAATTTGGTATTGGTAGCAGTTGCTCCTTTGCTTTTTTCTGAAATAGGATTTCATAATTTACCTTTTTTAGATTCTGCTTGGCAAATTTCTAGAAGAGTAGCATTGCTTTTAATTTTACCTTTGTTCATCGCGTTTTTGATTAATAGATTAATGCCTGTAGTGTCTAATTTTTTACAAGAGAAATCAGATATTTCTTTTTATTTATGGAGTATAGCATTAACCATCGTTTCTGGTAGAACGCTCAATTTTATACTTTCACAAGGCGAGTCTAATTACAAAATAGAATTTTTATTGGCTGTTTTCTCTTTGTTAGTCTGTGTTTTTCAGTTTTGGTTAGGCAGAAAAATTGGTAGAAAATACCAAAATACGGTAGCTGGCGGACAAGGTCTCGGACAAAAAAATACCATCCTCGCTATCTGGATGGCACAGGTTTACCTTAATCCTATAGCTTCTATAGCGCCTGGTTTATATGTTATTTGGCAAAATATTGTCAATTCTTGGCAGGTTTGGAGGAGTAGAAGAAATATAGGATGATAGACCTTTTTTACTACATTTTACTTTATTTTTTATAGAATTTATTTGTGTAGAGGTAAATGATTTTTATCAATTTTATTGAAAATTAAGACTTTCCGTATTTTATATAAAAAAATTGTATAAATTTGTTAAAAACTATTAAGCATAAACTCAAATTAAATACAATCAAATACTTACAATTGTTTACAAATGAATAATCTATTTTTTTGCGTATATTTTTGAGTTGGCGGCAACCCGTTGATTAAGTGCTAACAACAACCTACAAACTATAAAATGGACATTACAACAATAGCCGACTTACTTAATGAATTTGTATCTGCCGAAACAGAAATTCTAAATCAGCAGGATATAAAACACCCGACCACAATTGGAGCAATGTACGAGGGTTTGACAGAAACAGTTTTAAAAAAATCAGTTTTTGCAGGACTGAATTTGAAAGTTGTTAAGAACAGTTTTATCGCTGGCTGCGACACTGAATTTGATATAATGTTAGCAGAAGGTGAAGGTGAGAAAATTCCACACACTGACAGATACAAATACAAACCCGAACAAATTATTGCAATCATACAGGTAAAGAAAAATCTATACTCAAAGGATATCAAAGAAGGATTCAGTAACTTACAATTCTTAATTGACTATTTTGAACCGAGAGACCCTGAAAGATTTGTTGGTAGATTGTTCAGAGATGGTTTTAGAGCTATATGTAGAAAAGATGTTACTGCACGAAAGTCAGGTGAACTTTCAAAATACGAAGAGTTCATATTTCATACTTTAAGAGTTGAAGCATTTCTTCCAGTCAGAATCATTTGGGGATATAATGGTTTTGCAAGTGAGTTTAGTTTCAGAGAATCATTTTTTGAATACCTCAAAAGTAATTTGACAACTGACCTTAATAAGAAAATTGCAGGATTTGGACCACACAATTTCCCTAACCTAATTTTTTGCGGACAGTTTACTATGTTAAAACAAAACGGAATGCCATTTGGCTATCCCGTTCAAGAAGGTAACTGGTGGGCATTTTATACATCTTCTTCTTACAATCCGACAAAGTTTTTTCTTGAAGCAATTTGGACACGGTTGTCTTATAAGTTTGACCAACTACCGATGGACATATTTGGCGAAGACCTAACAATGGAACCAGCTAACAGATTTCTCGATTGCCGAATAAAAGAATGGAATGGTAATCACGGTTGGGAATACAATTACTTTACATTAAGTGATAAGTTCCTTAAAGAAAATCCAGGTGTAGCAGAATGGGAACCTGTTGAATTGGATATGCCACAGCACATAGTTGTTAGTGAACTTTGCAGAAAAGAAGAAATTGACTTGACGGCTGACAAAGACCTTGAATCGTTTGTTATGAAAGAAGGAGCATACACATCACTAACCGACTTCATAGATAAATTGAAAATGACTGGCTTGGTGTTCGTTGAGAATAACAAACTAAAATTACTTACCGATCAATGTCAGTGTGCAATATTACCAACTGGTAAATTTGTAGCAGGTGAAAATAAAAGCGGACGATTTACAAATTGGATGATGAGAGAAATAGCAAAATCTAAAAAGAAAAATGGCAAGTAACTCTGACATATCTTTCGGACACCGCTTTGTAGACAGATTCGGGCAGCCGCCAACACGGGTTTTGCGTCAGGCGGGCTGAAGTGCAAAATTCAGGTTTTGTACTTCTATTAAAATTTGTATATTAGCTGAACATTTCGGCTTCTAAAGCCCGCCCGAACGCAAAGCCCCGAAACGTTATGCGAGATTGTACATAAAAAAACCGTAAAAATGAATGAATTTTTAAATAATCCTTGGGTTACAGGTATAGGTGGTGGTATTATAAGTTCTTTTATTGTATTCTTTGCAACTAAATTCTTTCTAACAAAAAAAGAAAATAAAGAATACTTACAAAAAGTTGAAACTGCAAATAATGAGTTACTTTATTCAATTAGGCCTCTTATAATTGAAAAAAAAATACCAAGTAAAGAAATTATATCTTCTGTAAAATTTTCTACTGCAAAAAAATATGGTGTAAAACCTGAAGATTTATATAATGATGTGTCACTTTCTAATGATTTAATAAACGAAATTTTATCAAATTCATTCCTGAGTTCCGACCAAAAACTAGAGTTTTGTAATTTATTACAAACTATACAAAATTCTAATAATATAACATCAGCGGAGAAACCAAAATATATTTACATTGATAACAAATCAAGTTCTACCAAATTTAGTAGTTTACTTTTGGCAACGACAACTTTTGCAATGGTTTTAACTGTAACATTATTTTTTACCAAAAATGCCGCAAAAATGGATACTGTTTTACTTTTTGAAGATAAGTTTTCAATTGTTTCATTAATAACTTTAATTCCAATATTAGCTATCATTTTTTTAACATTATTCAAAACTATTAAGGAAAAAGAGATTGAAAAACAAAGAATTTCTGAATTTAGAAAAATGACTGAAAAATTAAAGAGAAATTTTCTAGATAATGATGAAAAAAACAACCTCGCATAACATCGGTTTCGCAAAAGCGGGGTTGAAAGAATTCTCAAATACCAACAATTTTTTTTTCCAGTTTCAAAAGATTTACTTACTTAGTATTTCGAGAGTCATTTCGTATTCATTTTCTGAATGATTTAATCTAGATTTCTGTTTCTGCCTTTTTATTTATGTGATAAATAAGAATGCTTTTTTAATTTGTTTGGTTCGTATGATTACTTTATATGAAAAGAATTAATGTTATATTTGTACTAAAATCAAGTGAAATCAAAATCTAAGATTAGTAAAAGCAGTTTATATGAAGCAGTTTGAAAAGATAATATATGTAATCATTTTTTCATTGTTACTTTGGTCTTGTGGTTCATCTAAACCTGCGTATTCCAAAGTACCTAGCAAAACATCTTCTTCTAAAGCTAATCTCAGAAATCTTACCTCTTCAGCATATAGCAAGCCTTCACCTGAAGTGAAAAAAATATTAAATGATGCCGAAGATTATTTAGGTACTCCATATCAATTAGGAGGTACTACCAAAAAAGGTTTTGATTGCAGTGGTTTGGTTATCACGGTTTTTTCAGAGAATAATTATAAGCTTCCTCGTCGTTCAGAAGACCAAGCTAAAGAAGGAAAAAAGATAGAAATTCAAGAAGTAAAACCAGGAGATTTACTGTTTTTTGCCACTTCTAGTGCTGCAAAAGTAAATCATGTAGGCATTGTAAATGAAATTTCTTCTCGTGGCGAAGTTACCTTTATCCATGCCTCTACTTCAAAAGGAGTAATCATTTCTTCTCTCAATGATACTTATTGGAATAAAGCTTTCCTCTTTGCTAGAAGAGTGTTATAATTTTCTTATTTTTGCAAAACTTAAAACGGAATTAAATAGAAAGCGTTCTTAGAATTAGCTTTTAACTTATAACTTATAACTTTTATATATGTCACTACAACAGACCATTGAACAGATTTGGGATAACAGAGAACTTTTGCAAAACCAAGAATCACAAGATGCCATCAGAGAAGTAATCAAACAATTAGATTTAGGGCAGCTGCGTGTAGCAGAACCTACAGAAAACGGTTGGCAAGTAAATGAATGGGTAAAAAAAGCAGTAGTAATGTATTTCCCTATCCAAAAAATGGAAACCATAGAAGTAGGTCCTTTCGAATTTCACGATAAAATGCCACTCAAAAAAAACTATGCCGAAAAAGGGGTACGTGTAGTACCTCACGCAGTAGCTAGAGAAGGGGCATACATTGCTCCAGGTGTTATTTTAATGCCATCTTATGTTAATATTGGGGCTTATGTAGATTCAGGAACTATGGTAGATACTTGGGCTACAGTAGGAAGCTGTGCACAGATTGGTAAAAATGTTCACCTAAGTGGTGGAGTTGGTATTGGTGGGGTGTTAGAGCCATTACAAGCTGCACCTGTAATTATAGAAGATGATTGTTTTGTGGGGTCTAGATGTATCGTAGTAGAAGGAGTTCACGTAGAAAGAGAAGCGGTTCTTGGTGCTAATGTGGTTCTTACAGGTTCTACCAAAATTATAGATGTTACTGGCGAAACTCCTATTGAATATAAGAGCAGAGTTCCGGCTCGTTCTGTGGTAATCCCAGGTTCATATACCAAAAAATTTCCAGCTGGTGAATATCAAGTGCCTTGCGCCATTATCATAGGTAAACGTAAAGAAAGTACAGACAAAAAAACATCTCTTAATGATGCCTTGAGAGAAAATAACGTGGCAGTGTAAATTGTTTTTTTCTTAGGGTTTGTATGAAAAAATTCCAAAGCTTTGTTATTAGCTTTTTCACTAATTTTAATGTAATATTTGCAGTCTATCTTATTGTGGCTGCATTTTCTGCATATATTAAATATTTAGGAGGAGCGCAGTGTTATAATAATTATTTATTATTCAAATATGTTTATTTACACACAATAGAGCAGAAGAATATTTTTTCGTTATACCCAGAGTTATATTCAGATTGCAATCACTATGGTGTTTTTTTTAGTATTATTATTGCTCCATTTTACTATTTGCCAGACTGGCTTGCAATGATTTTGTGGAATGTTATAAATGCCTTGATTTTTTTGTTTGCAATACATAAATTGCCTTTTTCGATAACCAAGAGATCTGTTTTTGCTTGGTTATGTTTTCAAGAATATATTACAGCAGCTGTAAGTTTCCAATTTAATGTAGCACTTGCAGGTTTAATTATCCTTTCTGCGATATATATTTATGAAAGAAAAGAGGCAAAATCTGCCTTGGCAATATTAATAGGTACTTTTATTAAAATATATGGAATAGTAGGGTTGTCTTCTTTCTTTTTTGTTAAAAATAAAACTAAATTTATCCTTTATTTCATATTAATTGGATTAGCATTTTTTGTATTACCAATGATTATTTCTAGCCCTCATTTTGGAATTCATTCTTATATAGATTGGTATAATTCTTTAATTGAAAAGAATAATTCTAATCAAGTTTTAGGTAATAGACAAGATTTTTCTCTTATGGGCGTAATTCGTAGAATTTCAGGGAGAGCAGATATTTCTAATATAGTATTTATAGCCCCAGGATTGTTTGTTTTTTTATTACCTTACATAAGAGTTAGTCAATACAAAAATTTGGCATTTAGATTAATGATATTATCATCTACGCTATTGTTTTTGGTGTTATTTAGTTCTAGTTCAGAGAGTCCTACCTATATTATAGCTGTTTCTGGAGTCGTGATTTGGTTTTTAATGCAAAAGAAAAAATCAAAAATAGATATTGCAATTATGGTGTTTGTAATTGTTTTTACTTGTTTTGCCTTTTCTGATTTATTTCCTAGATCGATTAAAGAAAAAATTTTTATCAAATATGCTACAAAAGCGATACCTTGCATTATTGTTTGGATAAGAGTTATTTTTGACTTATTGACCAAAGATTTTGAAAAAGATTTTAATCTTAATTAAAAATTGAAATACAGATGAAAAAAATTTCAATTGTCATTCCTACTTATAATGAAGAAGGTAATATACAACAAATAAGAAAAGAAATAGAAACAGTTTTTAATTCTCTGTTGAACTATTCTTATGAAATTATTTTTGTAAATGACGGAAGTAGAGATAATACTCAATCTATGATAGAAAAACTAGCTAATGAGTTTTCTGAAGTAAAATTCATAGAATTTTCTAGAAATTTTGGTCATCAAAATGCAGTGAAAGCAGGCATGGATTATGCTAATGGTAATGCCGTATTAACTATGGATGGAGACTTACAGCATCCACCAGAACTTATTCCTGAGCTAATTAAAAAATGGGAACAAGGATATGATATAGTATATACCGTAAGAAACTACACAGAAAAAGTTTCTTTTTTCAAAAAAATTTCTTCAAATTTATTTTATAGTTTTTTACTTAAATTATCAGATTTTGAACTTGTAAAAAGAGGAGGTGCAGATTTTAGATTGTTAGACCAAAGCGTGAATGATATTTTTAAAGATATAAATGAAAATGATATCTTTCTAAGAGGTCTCACAGGATGGGTTGGCTACAAACAGATAGGTGTAGAATATACAGCTAAAGATAGATTTTCGGGTAAAAGTAGTTATAATCTCAAGAAAATGTTTAGTCTCGCTTTTTCGGGTATTACTTCTTTTTCTGTAAAACCACTTTATCTAGCTGCTTATTTAGGATTTATATTTACCTTCTTATCTATTATAATTTATGGAGCATATGTAGTGTACAGTTTTGTTTTGGGTTGCCATATTTCTGGTTGGGCTTCTCTTATTATGACCATTGTTTTTTTCGGAGGTATGCAACTCATTATGTTGGGTATTATTGGTATTTATCTAGGTAAGATTTTTAAACAGGTAAAAGAACGCCCTAACTATATTATTCGTTCTAAAAATTTTTAAAATGATTTTACTTTCTTTTGATATAGAAGAATTTGATATGCCTTTAGAATACAAAGGTGAGATCTCATTTGCCGAACAAATTTCAGTATCTAGAAACGGTCTTCAGTGTATTCTAAAAATCTTAAAGAAATATAATATAAAAGCTACTTTCTTTTCAACAGTAATTTTTGCAGAAAATAATAAAGATTTAATTTCTGAATTACTTACTGATGGTCATGAATTGGCAAGTCATACTTGGTTTCACTCAGATTTTCAAGAAAACCATTTGCTAGATTCAAGAAAAAAACTAGAAGAACTATTTAAGACCAAAGTTGTAGGGCTTAGAATGCCCAGAATGATGCCTGTTTCAGGTGAAGTCGTTGCAGATGCTGGGTATTTTTATAATTCATCTATTAATCCTACGTTTTTACCAGGGAGGTATAATAATTTGAAAGTAAGTAAAACGGTGTTCTTGCAAAATAGCGTATTGCAATTTCCTGCATCTGTTTCTCCTACATTTAGAATTCCTTTGTTTTGGTTAAGTTTTCATAATTTTCCATTGTGGCTTTATCAATTTTTGAGCAAAAGATGTTTGAAATCTACGGGATATCTAAACATATACTTTCATCCTTGGGAGTTTGCCAATATATCAAACCTTAAATATAAACTGCCAAAATTCACCATTAATAATACTGGCGAAAAGATGGCATCCCGTTTTGAGAAATTTATTCTTTGGGCTATTGAAAATAATTATAAATTCGATACTATTAAAAGTTTCGTCAAACAATTTGAAAAATAGTGAATATGAAAATAGCTTTTGATGCTAAAAGATTCTTCCACAATACTTCGGGTTTAGGCAACTATTCCCGAGATTTGGTTCGTATTTTGGCAAGTTTTTTTCCAGAGAATAAATGCCTTCTTTTAGCCAAATGCAAGAATGATAAGGCTAAGGAAATTTTAGAATTACCCAATGTTTCGTTTCATCCTATTAGCAGAGGTAAGTTTTCTCGTCAGTTAAAAATGGGTTATGATGCCCAAGATTTAGACGCAGATATTTTTCATGGACTTTCTGGTGAATTGCCTTTGAAATGGAACCAAAAGCCCATCAAAAAAATTGTTACCATTCACGATTTAATTTTTCTGCATTACCCTAAATTCTATTCTTGGATAGATAGAAAAATCTACTTCTGGAAGTTCAAAAATGCAGCTCATCAGGCAGATTTAATTATTGCCATTTCAGAACAGACCAAAAGAGATATTATCAGGTTTCTTAATGTTAAAGAAGAGAAAATTAGAGTAGTATATCAAGGTTGTCATAAAACCTTCAAAGAAATACCTACAGATGATTTCCTTCAATCTGTAAAAGAAAAATTCAACCTTCCAGAAAGATATATTCTCAATGTAGGTACCATAGAAGAAAGAAAAAACCTACTTTCTGTAGTCAAAGCTTTGAAGGATACCCCAATTCCAATAGTGGTAGTTGGTAAGAAAACCAATTATTACAAAAAGGTAGAATCATATATCAAAAAAAATAAAATAGAAGCTTATTTTCTGCAAAACGTATCTATGCCAGAATTGGCATGTTTGTATCGTTTGGCAGATATTTTTATCTATCCTAGTCTTTGCGAAGGCTTTGGAATTCCGCTCATAGAAGCACATTTTTGTAGCACAGTAGTTATTACCAGTAATGTAAGCTGTTTGTCAGAAACTGGTGGTCCAGATTCTGTTTATGTAAATCCTTTGCAGGTAGAAGACATCAGAGCAAAAATTCTCCACCTATGGAATAATGAGGAAGAACGCAAGCGAAGAGCAGATAAATCCTTAGAATTTGTACAAGAATTTAATGATGAACATATTGCACAAAGTTTAATAAAAGTATATAAAGAATTGATATAATATTTTTTTATTCCAAAAACATTTATATATTTGCATTATAATTCAAACAAAAATGAACAATATCAACTTAATTCATCACCATCATCATCTCATCTAAAGGCGAGTTGATTATGCGTTATGTATTATAGTTAAAACAAAATATAACAATCCGCCTTGAGTTTTTCAGGCGGATTTTTCTTTTTCATCACTGCAAAACTCAAGGCTTTTTAAAAAATAAAATCAAAAATGAGTTCACTTAAAATTGCAGTTCAAAAAAGCGGAAGACTTTTCGAAGATTCTATTAAACTCCTTAAAGATTGCGGAATTTCTTATGACAACGGAAAAGACCAACTTAAAGTTCAGGTAGAAAATTTTCCGATTGAGCTTTTCTTCCTTAGAAATTCAGACATTCCTCAGTACATAGAAGATGGAGTAGTAGATGTAGCCATTGTAGGAGAAAATCTACTCATCGAAAAACAGAAAGACATCGAAATTGTTCAGAAATTAGGTTTTTCTAAATGCCGCGTTTCTTTAGCAGTTCCTAAAGATATTGAAACGAATGATTTGCAATATTTTCAAAGCAAAAAAATTGCCACTTCTTATCCAAATACTGTTAAAACTTTCCTTGCCGAAAACAATATCCAAGCCGAAATTCATGTGATTTCTGGTTCTGTAGAAATTGCTCCAAACATTGGTTTAGCAGATGGGATTTGCGATATTGTAAGCTCTGGAAGTACTCTTTTTAAAAACGGACTCAGAGAAACGGTTACTATTCTGAAATCTGAAGCCGTTCTAGCAAAAAATAAAAATTTGACTCAAGAAAAGTTAGAAATTCTAGATAGATTAATTTTCAGAATTCAAGCAGTTATTCGTTCAAAAAATACCAAATACATTTTAATGAACGTTCCAAATGATAAAATTCAAGAAGTTTCTGATATTTTACCCGTTCTAAAAAGTCCTACCATTGTACCTTTGGTAGAAGAAGGTTGGAGCAGTTTACATTCCGTTATCGAAGAAAAAAGATTCTGGGAAGTAATAGACCAACTCAAAAACGCAGGTGCAGAAGGAATTCTTATTATTCCAATCGAAAAAATGATTCTATAATTTACAACCTAACGACTTTACAACTTTACAGTTTTACGATTTTACGAATAAACAATGAAAACAATAGAATTTCCTCCCAAAAATACATTTAGTAGCCTTACCAAAAGACCTGTTTTTGAAAAAAATGACATCGAAAATCTCATCAAAGGAATTTTTGACAAAGTAGAAAATGAAGGTGATAATGCTTTGAAATTTTACGCTGAAAAATTTGATAATCAAATTCTTGAAAGCATTGAAGTTTCCACGCAAGAAATTGTAGAAGCCATCAGTTTGTTAGATGAAGAATTAAAAATTGCCATCAATAATGCAAAAAGCAATATTGAAAAATTCCACCAATCTCAAAAAGAAATTCCTCAAAAAATTGAAACAACGGAAGGCGTGGTTTGTTGGCGAGAAAGCAGAGCAATTGATAAAGTAGGTTTGTACATTCCGGGAGGAACAGCGCCTCTTTTTTCTACGGTCTTAATGTTGGCTGTTCCTGCGCAAATTGCGGGTTGTAAAGAAATTATTCTCTGTTCGCCACCTCAAAAAAACGGAAAAATAAATCCCATTATTTTATATGTTGCGAATCTTTGCGGAATTTCTAAAATTTTTAAAGTTGGCGGAGCTCAAGCGATTGCAGCAATGAGTTTAGGAACGGAAATAGTTCCAAAAGTTTATAAAATTTTCGGACCAGGAAATCAATTTGTTACTGAAGCCAAGATTTTTGCTCAGAAATTAGGAATCGCGATTGATATGCCAGCTGGACCGAGTGAAGTTTTGGTAATGGCAGATGAAACGGCTAATCCTAGTTTTGTAGCAGCAGATTTACTTTCTCAGGCAGAACACGGAGCTGATTCTCAGGTGGTTTTCTTGACGACTTCCAGAGAAATTTTAGAAAAAGTGCAACAAGAAACCGAAGCTCAATTACACGATTTACCTAGAAAAGATATCGCCGAAAGAGCTCTAGAAAACAGCAGTTTTATTCTCTTGAATTCGATAGAAGAATGTATAGAATTTAGCAATGAATATGCACCAGAACACTTAATTCTTTCCATAGAAAATCCTGAAAATATTTTATCGAAAATTACCAATGCAGGTTCTATTTTCTTAGGAAATTACACGCCAGAAAGTGCAGGTGATTACGCAAGTGGAACCAATCACACTTTACCAACCAACGGAAATGCGAGAGCTTACAGTGGTGTTTCTTTAGATAGTTTTGTGAAGAAAATTACCATTCAGAGAATTTCTGAAAAAGGAATTCAAAATTTAGGAAAAACCATCGAAAAAATGGCGGCAGAAGAAGGACTTTTCGCTCACAAAAATGCAGTTACGCTGCGTTTACAAAATATTCAAAAATCGTAAATCAAACATCATAAATCGTAAATACTAAAAAATGAATATACAAAATTTAGTAAGAAACAACATCAAAAATCTCACGCCATATTCTAGTGCAAGAGACGAATTTTCGGCTGATGCAGGCGTTTTTCTTGATGCCAACGAAAATCCTTTCGGAGATTACAACCGTTATCCAGATCCGTATCAAAAAGCTTTGAAAGCAGAAATTTCAAAATTGAAAAATATAGAAGCGAGTAAAATTTTTCTAGGAAATGGAAGTGATGAGGTGATTGATTTACTGATGAGAATTTTTGCAGAACCTAAAAAAGATAAGATTTTAGTTTTTAATCCAACTTACGGAATGTACGAGGTTTCAGCGAATATTAATGATATAGAAGTGGTTTCTTATCCTTTAAATAAAAACTTTCAGATTGAGTTTTCCGATGAATTAAACCAAATTTTAAAAGATGAAAACTTGAAATTAGTTTTTGTTTGTTCGCCTAATAATCCTTCAGGAAATTTAATTGCCAGAAATTCAATTTTAGAGATTTTGAATAAATTTAAAGGAATTGTGGTGGTAGATGAAGCGTATGAAGATTTCAGCAAAGAAGATTCTTGGATTTCAGAAATTGATCATTTTCCTCAATTGGTGATAATGCAAACCTTCAGCAAAGCTTGGGGAATGGCTGGTTTAGGTGTTGGGATGGCTTTTGCACAAAAAGAAATTCTAGATTTGATGAATAAAGTGACA